>NZ_CP029487.1:2478572-2788393 GCF_002441855.2 Eubacterium maltosivorans
ATGCGGGCGGCAAAACCTTTGCACAAATGCTGCACAATGACGATGCCCGGTGTGCTCTCTGGCAGATCCCGGATAATCGAAAGTATGGTCGACGGTCCCCCGGCAGAGGCGCCGATTACGATCAGCTTCTGGCTGGCTGGTTTTTCCTTCATACAGGCCTACCACCTTTCTGGCCGTTTTATTCTGGCTTTCGATAGATCGCCGATCCCACAAATTCCAGGGTTGTAAACTCTCTGGGCAGTACCTCCGCCAGGCCTACAATCAGGTAACCTCCGGGTCTCAGGCTGTTTTCCAGCCGGCTGATCATCGTTTTTTTTGAGGCTGTGTCAAAATAGATCATCACGTTTCTGCACAGGATCAAATCGTATTTTTTCCAGGTATTTTCCGGTTCCATTAAATTTTGGTTTTTAAACTGAATGTTCTTTTTTAAAAACTTTTTAATCTCAAAGCTCTTTTCATCCTTAACAACACAGTATTTTTCCTGCCACTGCGGCGGAAGATTCCTAAACTCCTTGATGGGGTAAATGCCCTGACGGGCGCGCTCCAGCGCGCTTTCGCTGATATCGGTCGCTGTGATATGGGCTGCCGGCGCCGCGCTGTTTTCCTGTGCGAAATCCTGAAAAAGCATGGCGAGGGTATAGCACTCCTCCCCGCTTGCACAGCCGGCGCACCAGGCCTGATAATCCGTCTTATTTTTGGCGGCCTGTGGCAGGATTGTTTTCCGTATAAAATCGAAATGCCTGGGCTCCCGCATAAAATAGGTGTAGTTTGTGGTAAGGCGGTTGATCATCTCACCTGCCAGACGGCCGCTTTTATCGGCGCGTACCGCTTTCATATAATCCTTAAAGCTCGCGATCCCGCAGCGGTCCAGCTCACTTCTCAGGCGGCATTCAATCAGGACTTTTTTCTTTTCCAGGTTAATGCCATATTTTTCCCGGACATAGTCTACGATGTCCAGAAATTCCAATGTTCCAAGCCTGATCAATTTTCCCCGCTCCTCCACAGCGCTGCCTGTTCCGCAAGAACCTCTGACGCTACCGCTATATTCTCCTCGACATCTGTGCACAAAATTCCCAACAGGCTGTCGTTACCATTTTTGATCTCCACGCCGCATTTCCAGTCTGGCTTGTTTTCGCCGCTCTGGCATTCTTCCACGACAATATACGGGACAGGCCCCCTGTCCCCCAAAAGCAGGCCGGCAATGCCCTCCGGCGCTTCGGGCACTTTCACAAGCTCAGGATTGATACGGACATTCTCAATTTTATCAACTGGAATATAATATGCCTGCTCACCCATTTTTATTTTCAGGCATACCGCTGTATTATTTGACTGCTCCATTTTTACCTCTCTTTACTAAGGCCAGATCACTGGCGCCAGCATCTCTATGGGAGCGGGCTCCGCATAGTAATAGCCCTGAGCCATGCTGCACCCGACTTCTTTTAAAAACTGTTCCTGCGCTGCTGTCTCGATGCCTTCTGATATCACCTGGATATCCAGCTCCCTTGCCATATGAATGACATTGGTCACAACGATTTTTTCCCGTTTTGTCATATCCAGCTTAAAAAAATCGCGGTCCAGCTTTATGATGTCCACCGGAATGTCCTTAAGCATGCTCAGAGAGGAGTAGCCTGTGCCAAAATCATCCATGGACAGCTTAAAGCCCTCTTTCTTGATTTCTTTTACAATTTTCAGAATAATGGATGGGTTGTCCAGAAAAGCGCTTTCGGTAAGCTCCAGCTCAATGAGCTCTACCGGAATCTTGTACTGCTGGCAGATATCTACCAGCTCTCCTGGAAAATTGGCTTCTCTTATATGGACTCTTGAAATGTTTACCGCAACCGGGTATGCTTTTCTGCCTTCTTTTATCCAGCCTGACAGATCCTGGCATACCTGCTCAAAAACGCAGCGGTCAATCTCTGTGATAAACCCATTCCTTTCAAACAAAGGAATAAAGGAATCCGGCTGAACCAGGCTTCCATCCGGCTGGCGCCACCGGACCAGCGCCTCCAAACCACTCCAATCGCCGCTGGCCACATCAATCTTTGGCTGGTAATACACAATAAACTCCCCGCCGCGCAGCGCGGACTTCATCCGAGAGGCAAAATACTTTTCCTGATCCCGCTGGCTCTGCATCTCCTTGTTAAAAAAAGCGTAATTGCTTTTATGATAATCCTTGATGGAACGGCGCACTGCATTGGCGCATTCGATCATGCTTTCCACGCTGTCCTGATCCTCCTCAGCGCAGACTCCTGCCATGCAGATAAAGGGAAAAAATAAAACCATTTTCGCCGAAAGCCGTT
This sequence comes from Eubacterium maltosivorans, assembly GCF_002441855.2. Taxonomy (NCBI): domain Bacteria; kingdom Bacillati; phylum Bacillota; class Clostridia; order Eubacteriales; family Eubacteriaceae; genus Eubacterium; species Eubacterium maltosivorans. The sequence continues at coordinate 2,480,873 of NZ_CP029487.1, forward strand.
CAACCCTCTGCAGCAGCTGCTCGATCCTCTGCCTCAGCGCTTCCGGCGTTTCATAAAACAGCATCAGTACAAAGGCATCGGCCTTGACACGGGCATAGCATTCTTCCTCTTCTATAAAGGTATGTAGCATACGGCTGATTTCAATCAAGACGCGGTTTCCCGTTTCATAGCCGAACTCGGTGTTGACCACCTTGAAATTTTTGACATCAAAAGTAATCACTGCGCGCTTTTTCCCAAAAACGCTGCGTTTTTCAGCCTCCAGCAGAAACTTGCTCAAGTTCCAGGCGCCGGTCAGGCTATCTTTATAGGCGATCCGCAACCGGTATTTCATAGAGCGCAATTGAAGAATATTGGCTGTAATGATTTTACAGGAAAGGGAAAAGGTCGCGATTTCCTCCTCCTGCCATAAACGTTCCTCCTTCAAATCACAGAGGCTGATATAACCGGCGAAGGCTTCCTCCTCCAGAATAATGCTCTGCATCAGGGCTTTTGTCCCTCTGATCCGCTGTCGCTCTGCCATGACGCGGTTAATGATGTTAAAATCCTCAAAACGGTTACAGACAAAGATACCATTTTCATCAAATTCCTGCTGATAGCTCTCAGTCATCAGGCCCGGAATCAGACTCAGGTTGTCATTCATGACCAGACGGTTTGTGATATTCCACTCATAGGTCAGCTCAAAATATTTTTTATCCGCTGTCCGCTCTACCACATAGGCCTGCTCAACCCCAAAATAACGGCACAATCTCTCAAGTCCCATCTCAATACTGAGTTCCATGTCACGGCACCCAAAAACCATATTGGTGAGCTCTGTGATAAAGGCCATGTCCGCTTTGCCGCTATCCGGCCTGTAGGGCGCGATCTTCTCGATTTTAAAGTCTTTTTCCGCTTCTCTGACCACGCTGTCTTCCTTGGCGATAAAGAAAGGCCGTTCCAGTCTTTTCGCCTCACAGAGTGCCTTTATGGCCATATCACGCAGATTATCATAGCTTTTTTCAATGCCGCAGCACAATACGATCCCGATTTTACAAGAAAGTGTGCACTCCGAGCTCGGAGGAATACGGACTGCCTCGATTTGCCTGCGGATTCCCTCGGCGTGTCTTTCAGCCTCGCCAGCCGCACTGCAGCCCAGTGCGTAGACTAAAAAGGTACTGTCACCTACTCTGGCAAGCTTGTCGGTTTTCTTTAAAGCCTTATTCAGTAAAAAGGCGGCCTGCTGTAAAACCGCGTTGCCTGTGGCCGGGCCATATTTTTCTTTAAAGGCGCTCCAGCCCTCAAGATGGATCAAAAACAGGGCGTCTCCTTCGTATTGCCGGCCGTCTGCCTGGTAGGTTTCAATAAATATTTTAGCGGCTTTCTCGGTATATAACTTTGTCAGAGGGTCAGGAGCCCACTTTTGTTGTTCGTTTATCATTTAAGAATCACTCTTTCTGCTATTCCAGTATCGCTTCGCTGTTTTTCTGAAGCTTTTCAAACAGGACCTGCATCCTCAGCACATAGGCCAGAGGCGGCTTCATCGCCTTTAAGGCCACGGCGCTGTCCAGGTATTGATTGTCCTGCCCGATAACAGGTGCTTCAAGTTTATAAAGATCGTTTTCATCGAGCTCTTTAATGCCTTCCACCCATTCTACAGCCACGCCAATTTTAACCTCTTGAAAGCACATGACCAGAATATAAGGCGCCCGGACCGGTCTGTCGCACAAACTGCAGGCCTGCCCAAAGTCGAAAACGGAAAGCTCCATTGCCTCTGCCGATTCACGCGATTCCACAGACACCACGTGCTCAAGGGGAACCATAAAGTAAAGGCCACCCGACATAAACAGTATAAAAGCCTTTTCCATTTCACACCACCTTAATCGTTATATATAAGTATAATCTTACCTAATTCTACACAAAAAAACAAGGACTATTCATACTATTTCGTGAATAACAGGCAATATAGCCATATTTTCACAGCATATAAAAAAGCTTCAGAACAAACATTCCTTTTACTGTTTATTCTGAAGCTATCTTATCCTTAGTTGTCTGTTTTTATTCATTTTTTACGTAATAAACATCGCGCTGCTTCATTTCTCCGAAGCCCTCAAAATATTCATAGGTAGCGGCGACTCTCCCTCCACAGTCATTACACGCCATCCAAAATCCCAGCTGGTCTGTCTCCGGATGGACTCCTGAAGGCTCTTCACATTGGCACTGCTTTACTTCTTTTTTCATCATCATTTTGGTAAAACTCCTTTCCAACATTACTTCATTAAAGTTTTACCCAAAATAGCGATTTTAAAACTAGTCGCAGCGATTTATTTTAACGCAAATACTTTATCAATAGCGCAGCGGTTCGTCTAATTCTGCCAAAAAGGCATTGAGGGTCTCCATCAAATCAAAGGGTTCGTATATAATTTCATATTTGTAACGCCCCATAAGCGCCATAACATAAGCGCCGTAGCCATGCTTCAGCAGGGCCTGAAGCAGTCTTGGCGTCATTTCCATGGGGGTGGGCTCCAGCTGACCGTATTTATTCCACTTCATCAGCCCGGCCTCCTCGATAAAGTCCATCATCTCGTTCAGCGCCCGGGCATTCTTCTCTGGCATTTCCCCTTTGTCACCGCTCAGATACCCCACCGCCAGTGTTTCAAAGGCAGTCGGCGGAACAGGCTCCTGGGGGTGCTGCTCAGCCATGGCCCTGTTGGCTTCATCCAACAGGCTCATGCCCGCGGACTTCAGATATACCAGGTCCATCAAAAGGTAAAAAAGGTAGTCGCCGCGCATCCGGGCAACTGTGTTGATTAAAATAGTGTCTGTATCATTCAGCTCGGGTATCATGGCTAAGACAGGCTCATGAAGGGTGCTCAGCCTTTTATAGAGTGTTGTGGCGATCTCGCCGTTCAGGCTTTCGTCACCGGTTTCAAAGGCATCCTGCGCTACTGCCATCTCCCTAAAGGCTTTCTGCCTGAGGGTTGGGTTTTCAAGCATCAGCTCCGCGCAGCGCCTCACATACTCGCCGTAAAAGGGCTGCGGTTTTTTGGGCATCTTCTGTTCAACCGCGCACTTGCGCATTTTCTGCTTTGAATTTCTGGTGCCTTCGTTATAAACGTCAAAGTACAGCTTCTTTTTATCCCCATAAATCTGCCACCAGCCAAACTCAAAACGCTCAAACTGGTCATACAGATGAACATAGCTTGTCTTATCGACACTCAGAGGCTCCTCCAGCATCATGCCCCAGCTTAAGCCGGCCTCCATCTCCCCAAATACCACGTTGCAGTAAAAGTGATGGAAACCATCGGAAAGGCACCTGCCAAAGGGGCCTATATCTGTAATATTATAAGATTCTGTGTCAAAGTCCACACCGTGGTACAGACAGCGGGTCATCAGGTCGTAGGTTTCCCTCACCACCTCAAACACCATACCGTGCTCTACCTCGTCCGAATCATCGCCGTAATAGGACAGGGCGTCCTGGCGCATGCTGTCAAAATCCAGCCGTTTGGACGGCAGCAGCTCCATCAGTTTTTCCCATGCCGCATCCCGTTCTGCAAACGTAGCTTGGCTGTCCCGGCACTTGGCAACAAGTCCGGCAAACTGCGGATCACTCATGGCAATTTTCAGTTGTGTTTTAACAACCGGGCAGCGCTCCTCCTGTACCTCCAGAATACGGGCGGCAATCTTTCTGATTTTATCCGATGCTTTTTTACTCAATTCAAACCTTATCATATTACTCTCCAATTAATTATGTGGTACTTTCATTATATTATGCTTTCTTCTAAAAGGCAACGATTTAATAAAATAAAGCGCTTTTCTCCCAGTGTCCTGAAAGAAAAGCGCTTTATAACATTATTCTTTATTCAAATACAACGATGGCGGCACTGTTCTTAATGCGAAGGGCCGCGGTTTCAAGAATTCTGAAATAGTGGTTCAGGTTAACGAGCTCCAGATAAGCGGCGGCCAGGTCCTGACCAACGGCCAGATCCATGTACTGGGCTTCAGCACAGACCAGAACGGCTTTTCCGGCCAAAGCGTTTGAACGGTAAACCCGTCCGTCCAGCAGGCTCTTAATGCGGTCAATTTCCATGACGCCGGTTCCCGGCTGGATCCGCTGAAGCTTAAAATAGAGATCTGGCCCCATAACCAGAGCGAGACGGCCAAGCATATCCTTTTCTACCAGCATGGAAACGCCAGAGGCGATATTGGCAAAGGCATTCTGTCCTTCTGCCCAGTCGTCCATCTTAACGGTATGGCTACCGGATACAGTCAGCAGGCCGTCTGCGCCCAGCGCTTTATTGCCAAAGAAAATCAGTTGATCCTCAGCCTTTGCGCTGGCCTGTGCCGCGCGGGCCGCTGCTGAAAGATCCACCGGCACACCGGTTCTCTCACTGGCTTCCAGGTCTCTCCAGAATAATGGAAAATCTTCGTACAGCTGTACCAGCTCTGCAAATTTTCGGCCTGTGGTCTGCACCACACCGTCCTCAAAGCTTTCATCCTTGTCGCTGCTGTCAACCACAACGGACTGCGCGCCTGGGCCAAGTGGTCCGTAAAGCGGCAGGAAACGGCGGCCGACCAGATATTTTTTCAGTGTTTCGACAATGGTTGTATCAATCTGTTCCCAAAGGGCATCGCCAAAGGGCGCTGCTTCTCTTGATAAATAATCCATATTGTCCCTCCTAATCCTCAATCAGGCTGCCGACAGTCGGGCCTTCTGCGGTCTGGGCTTCACTGCTGCCCGATTCAATACCGAGCTCTTCCAGCATTTCATGGACTTCCTCGGCGCCTTCCTCAAACAGCTCTGCTTCTACAGGGTCCAGATAACGCAGCAGCGTTGTCAGCTCACCCATATGAGCTTTTTCCTCATCACGGATGTCCTCCAGCACCTTTTTGGCAACAGGATCATCTGTCGCCTGTGCATGGGCATCGTATAAATAAATCGCTTCAAGCTCACCTGCTAAATCGAGGCGGATAGCCTGAGCCAGTTCCTTTTTTGTCATTTTTCGTTCCACATTTGCTGCAAATGGATCTCCAAAAGATGGCATAAAATTTCAACTCCCTTCTAAAATAATTATACTTTAGAATCATTATAACACAATATTTCACAAAAATACAGTTAAATTTAGCTAACTTAATGTCAATTTTCAGACAAATAAAAGACCCCTTTCAAACACAAAGGGGTCTTGCTCTTTTTATTGTGGCTGTGACGCACCGGTTGCCTGCTGGAGCTGGTTCAATACCTCCTGAAGCTCATTGAGCTTGCTGCCGTAGCCTGCCCAGTCGCCGGATTTCTGCGCGTTCTGGGCTTCCTGGAACAGCTGATTCGCTCGGATCGAGAGATCCGCCGCGCCGGTGGCGGCGTTATTATTTGGCGTCGCGGTGGAAACAGCCGTATTGGCCGCCGCCTGCGCTTCGCCTGCGTCATAGTTGAAAATCTGGCCGAGGGCCTGGTTCAGCGAGTCTGCCATGACAATCTCGTTCTGGTAGCTCACGATCACCTTTTTAACCTCTGGCAGGTTATTCTCCCCTGCACTGGCCTGAATGTAGATCGGTTCAACATAAATGATGGCGTCCTCGATGGGAATCGTCATTAAGTTACCGCGCAGCACGGTGGAGCCCTGCTGGCTCAGCAGTGTCAGCTGCGGCGATATGGTGGTATTCTGGTCGATCCGCTGCTCAATCTGCATGGGGCCGTAAACCAGCTGCTGTTTCGGGAACTGGTACAGCAACAGCTGCCCATAATCGTCCCCGTCCGATACCCCAGCCAGCCAGGCAATCATATTGTCCTTATTTCTGGGCGTAAAGGTTGTCGTCAGCATAAATTCTGTCTGGCGGTCCGGCAGCTTCATGATGGTGTAGGACGAGTCAATGGGTACCTCCTCCTTAGACGAGCCAAAGAACTGGTTGGCGGTTTCCCACTGGTCCTCACGGTTATAGAACACCTGTGGATTGCTCATGTGGTAGGTTTTATAAATATCGGACTGGATGTCAAACAGAGTTTTGGAGTAACGGATATGCTCCTTCAGCCCCTTGGGCATCTCAGAAATATCCTTGACCAGACCCGGGAAAATCTTACTGTAGGTTTCAAGCACAGGCTCATCATCCACCTTATAGAAAGTGACGTCGCCGTTGTAGGCGTCCACCACTACCTTGACCGGATTCTTGATATAGTTCTTGCCTGTGGTTTGGTCATAGGGCTGGGCGTAAGGGTACTTATTACTGGTGGTAAACCCGTCCACAATCCAGTACTGCTTGCCGTCTGCTAACGCCATGTATGGCTTATTGTCATACTCTAAAAAGGGCGCGATTTTGGACACACGGTCCATCACATTCCGGTTAATGAGAATTTTGCTGTCTGAGGTAATCTCACTGGTCAGCAGCATCTCAGGTGATCCGTAATACAGGGCAAAGGAAAGGCGGTTAAGCAGTGACAGCTTGATGCCGCCGGTGCCTTCATAATAGTTTTCCTTATTGTCGTCCCCTTCTGGGTAGTCAAATTCTGGATTGGCCGCGTTGGTGACCACGTATTTGTAGTCGCCTTCGCCAAAGTAAACCCTTGGCTGGATAATATCAAGGCTCTGGGTATCCGTCACTGGCGGAATATCCTTGACGATCAGCTCTGGCTGCCCCACAGAATTGGTTTTATTCACTGGCGACATGGCAACGCCAAAGCCGTGCGTATACTTCAGATGCTGGTTCACCCAGGTTTTAGCATCATCCGGCAGCGCGGAGTTTTCCATTTCACGAGTACCCAGGAATACCTGGGTATATTTGCCGTCTACAAAATAACGGTCCACATCCACATCGTAAAACTTATAATAGTTTCTGATCCCCTGCAAAGAATTATACATATCCTTGGTTGGCTTCTGGTCATTGATGGGGATATTGCTGATGGTCGCTTCATTTTCCTGAATATCCTGGGCGGTGATGTCCTGGGTCGGTGAAAAATCCTTGATGGTCACCTTATCCAGACCATAAGCTTTTTGTGTGCTGGCAATATTCTTTTCAATGTAGGGCGCTTCTTTGGTGTACTGGTTTGGCACCACCGACAGGTATTCGTATGCTGCCTGTCCCACGCCGCCCACCAGGGCCACAACAATCAAGAGCACCGGGCCGGCTGCCATCATCTTGTAATTCTTTTTGAATCCCGCAATCACAGAACTCACTGCCAGAACCAGACACAGGGCAATCTTCACATAGAGCATTTTCATACCAATGGTAATATCCGATGCGCCTGCGCCGTAGACCATTCCCGTTCCGCCATAGAGCATTTCATAGCGGCCGATAAAGCTGCTAAAAGCCAGAAGCAGGAAGAATATCCCCAAAAACACGCCAATCTGCTTGGAGGCCAGGGTCAGGAAGGTCGTAAAAACATCCTTTGCGCCGCTTTTAAAATCATCCATGCTCTGAGCTGTCTGAATCCGAAAATCCTTTTCCCGGTACATGACAAAAACAGTATACAAAAGCGTCAGAATAACCATGCCAAAAAAGCAGGTCATGACCACACTGTACGCGCCCTTTAATAACGGCAGCGTAAAGAAATAAAAGGACAGATCCTTTCCAAACAGCGGGTCTGTCGAACCAAAATCTGTGGCATTGGTGAATTGAAGTATTTCTGACCACAGGCTATTGGCAATAAAACCAGTTATCACCGCCGCTGCCACCACAGACAGTACCGCACCAATGGTTTTTTCCCGTTTTGTTCGCACTGCCTGGGTAATCCCCAGATAACGTTCAGAAATCTTTTTTAAAAATTTCAGGTAGAAGAAGAGCAGGATCAGCAGCACCAAAAATACCGGCACGCCAATCTGAGCCTTAGTGACCAGCTCTTTAAAAAAGACATTGAGATAACCCATTTCACTAAACCAGAGATAGTCTACGTAAAAATGGTTGAGGGACAAAAGAATCGCGAGAATGACCACCACGGCCACCACGACTGTCCAGAAGGCTTTTTTTCCTTTTTTCATTTTCCTTTTCCTTTAAAATATAGAAGTTGTAGGATATTATAACACAGATTGCGTACATCCACGGCCATCTTAACGAAATCTTTATGCTATACTTAATGGATTTAAGCTGTTTTGGCCGGTCTCGGAATAATTTTCCTTATCTTCACAGCAAACACAGCCACAGTCGATACGACTGCGATAAAATCCGCAATGGGCTGTGCCAGAAAAACGCCGGTCATTCCAAGACCTGTCACCCGGGGAATAATCAGAATCAGCGGGATGAGTAAAATCAGCTTTCGCAGCATGGCCAGAAAGACCGAGACCTTGGCCTGTCCCAATGACAGAAAAGTCTGCTGGCATCCTGTCTGCAGCCCCATTATGCCGATGCACATCATAAAAATACGGATCGCCCAGACAGTCAGGCTGGAGAGCTGTGGATCTGTTGTAAAGATGGCGATGACCACCTCCGGAAAAAACTCCACAATGGCCCAGATCACCATGGACAGCGTAAAGCTGGCCGCAATCATCAGATGGTAGGCCTTGCGCACACGGTCGTAATTTCTGGCTCCGTAATTATAGGAAATAATGGGCTGCCCACCCTGGGTCAGGCCCATGAGCGGCATAAGTCCCAGCTGAGAAATACTGCCGATAATAGTCATGGCGCCTACCGCCATGTCACCGCCGTAAAACTGAAGCGAAGCGTTCAAGGTAATGTTGAGCAGACTCTCGGTGGACTGCATGATAAAGGGCGATATGCCAAGTGAGATGATCCCCACCACATATTCTTTTTTAAGACGCATTCTGGAAGGCTTGATTTTAATGGTCGTTTTCCTGCCAGTCAGGAAATGGCAAACCCAGATGGCTGAAACAGCCTGTGAAAGGATGGTTGCCAGCGCGGCGCCCCGAACCCCCATGCCAAATACAAAAATAAAAACCGGGTCCAGAATAATATTCAGCACTGCGCCAATGAGGACGGTCAGCATACCGGTTTTTGCAAAGCCCTGTGTATTGATAAAAGCGTTTAACCCTAAGGTTGCCATCACGAAAATGGTTCCGCACAGGTAAATCGTCATGTATTGAAGCGCATGCTCAATGGTGTTTTCACTGGCGCCAAAGGCCATGAGCAGAGGCCGCTGGAAGATCAGAAAAAAAGCGGTGAGCACCACCGACAAAATGAGCAGCAGCGTCGCCGCGTTACCCAGAATCCCCTCGGCGCTGTCCCGGTTCTTCTCCCCAAGATGAATGGCGGCCAGAGGCGCGCCCCCCATCCCGATCATCGCCGCAAAGGCTGTAATCAGCATAATGATGGGAAAAGTGATGCCAACCCCAGTCAAAGCCATGGGACCAACCCCTTCAATATGGCCGATATACATGCGGTCAACAATGTTGTAAAGAGCATTGATAACCTGGGCCACAATGGCCGGCAGGGCCAGCTTAAACATCAGCCTGCCTACCGGCATGGTCCCCAGTTCTGTGTTTTTTTCATTGTCCATAATTTAATTTTTTACCTCTTACTATTGAATTTCAAAATCGAAATAGGTGTTGGGATAAGGCTCATTACTCAGCGTAAAATGCCACCACTCCTGAAAAAACGGCTCAAATCCGCAGGACAGCATCAGGTATTTCAGCATCATCCGGTTACGGCTCTGAATAGCCGTAAGATCGGTATAATTGCTGTAAGAGCTCGCCTCAAAATAGTCAAAAAAGCCGCCCATGTCCAGCTCCTGCCCATTGCGCATGTCCACCACTGTCAAATCCACCGTACTGCCACGCGTATGGGTCGAGCGGACAGCGATAAAGCCCTCGTCAAAGACCTCCGCCTTGGTAAAATCCGGGTAATGGCGGGCCTTGGTCTCACCGGTTTCCGGCCTGTCCTTCCACCTCAAAAAATGCTCCACGGCTCTCTGAGGGCGGTATCCATCATACACCCGCAGGCAGTAGCCCTTGGTCATCAGCTTATTCTGGGCTGTCTTCAGCGCTTCGGCTGTCTCCCGGGTTACCAGAATAATGGGGGCGTTATAGCCTTCAATCCGTTCGCCGACAAAGTTATCCCCAGAATAATACTTTACATCTGTTTCAATGGTTGGTATATAATCCGCTACATCCACAAAATTATCTGGACGCACTGTTACGAGTTCATACATAATTAATTCCTTATTTTTCAGAAGTTTAGTGTTTAGAGCACACATCCCACATCATTTAATTGTACCCGATTTAAAGTATTTTGAAAAGGGGGTTCCTCTATTGTGTTAGATTACTTTATTTCTCTTTTTTATAACAGGCACTAAAAAGGAGCCCTGAAGGACTCCTGAATTTGTTATCATTTTTTAAATTGCGCTTCATTCAGTTCCAGAACCCTGCAGCCATTTGTGAACACCTCGGCCTTTGTCAGGCCGCAGTCCATCAGATAGCTCAACTCTTCTCTGGACGCCTGTCCGTGTATCACGAGCGACGCGCCGGCGTCACTGCCCAGGGCAATGGTCACCCCTGCCTCATGGGCTTTTCTCACCTGAAGCTTATGCCCGCTAAAATAACGCTGTGAAACCTTCCGGTACCGGGAAAGCGGATGGCTTTCATCACAGCCTGCAATGTTGGCAAAGGGGGCCAGTGTCGGTACCCAGACCACGTCCTTTTCCTTCATCGCAGCGATGCAGTCTCCATCAATACAATATCCATGCTCAATGGTATCTGCCCCGGCTTCAATGGCCATCATAATGCCCTTCGGCGTATTGACATGCACCATCGTGCGCAATCCGGCGTCATGGGTTCGCTTAATCAGATAGCGAAGCTCCTCGTCTGTAAATTCCAGACTGCCAGCCTCCCCAAAATGATCAAAGCTCATGATGCCTGACTGGATAATTTTAATAAAATCAGGCCTCCGCTTGAGCAGCTGATCCATTTTTTTACGGCAGGAGTCAAAATCGGTAATGGCTTCTCCTAAAAAATCTCCGTAGTGACCTGTTTTATACAGCGCCACCAGCGGCGTTCTGAAGATAATACCAGCATCCTCAGCGATGGGCTTAAACGCAGCGCCCGCGCCATAAGCGTCACCGCCGTCGCGCAGCGCTTTGACATTATGCTTGCGGTACCGCGTTGCCAGTGACAAAAACCAGCCCTCTCGCTCCGGTGTATCCTCAGCCATCAGCTCTTTTTTCAGTTTACCAAAACCGCTTAAAGCGCAATGTATATGACAATCAATGACCATTTAAAGAAAAACCTTATTCAGCAATGGCTGCTTCGTATTCAGCTGCGTCTACCAAGTCTTCAATACCTTCGTCGTCTGTGATCTGAACCTTGACAATCCAGTTTGCATAAGCGTCTTCGTTAATCGCTTCTGGTTCATCGTCTAAATCTTCGTTGGATTCCAGAACCTTAAAAGCAAACGGCGCTTCCAGTGGAGAAGCCTTCTTGCCGGATTCAACAACCGAGAATTCATCACCGCGTTCAAATTCGTCGTCTTCTTCTGCCAGCTCTACGAATAAGATATCACCCATTTTATCTTGTGCAAAATCCGTAATACCAATGGTTGCTACATTATCATCGATTGCAACCCAAAGATGTTGTTCCTTGTCGTATTTTAATTCCTGTGGTACGTTCATGGTTTTTTCTCCTTAAATATTGTATATTTTGATTTTAATATATCACGATAACGCCGTGAGTTCAAGTTAAAAAAGAACTCTCTTTTAAAAAAGGCTCTCTTTTTGAGAGAGCCTCATTTAATTATTTATGAACGGATTTTCCGTGTACGTCGTGCAATGCTTCCATCAGCGCTTCGGACAGCGACGGATGCGGATGAATAACATCGCCAACCTGTTCAGCCGTTAAGCCTAAATGTACTGCCAGACTCAGCTCAGCCAGCAGATCGGTTGCGTGCGGTCCTACAATGGATGCGCCAACAATCACGTCGTTGTTGTCCACAATGACTTTTACAAAGCCCTGGATTTTGCCAATGGCCTGCGCTTTACCTAAAGCTCTGAAATCAAAGGTTCCGAGTTTATACTCAACGCCCTTCTTTTCACAGTCCTTTTCAGTTAAGCCAACGCCGGCAACTTCTGGTTCGGTGTATACGCAGCGCGGTACCGCAGCATAGGCGACATGCTTGTCTGCGCCCATGGCGTTTTCAACCGCAACGATGCCTTCCTTGGAGGCAACGTGTGCCAGCTGGGCCGTCGCAACGATATCCCCGATGGCATAAACGCCGGGGACGGAGGTTTCCATCTTGTCGTTGACAACAATGCGGCCGCGTTCGTCCACTTCAACCCCGGCATCCTGTGCGCCCAGATTGTCCACAAAGCTGCGGCGGCCAATGGCGACCAGCATGATTTCTGCTTCAACAGACTTGCCGTTAGCTAAAGAAGCTTTAACGCTATCGTCAGAAACTTCAACTTCAGCCACACCTACGCCGGTGTGCACTTTGATTTTATCCTTTTTAAACTGACGCAGAAGCTGTTTGGAAACATCTTTGTCTTCGTTTGGAAGAATCTGTTCCAGTGCTTCCACAATGGTTACCTTTGTACCCATGCGGCTTAAAAACTGGCCGATTTCACAGCCAATAACACCGCCGCCGACGATAATAATGGACTCTGGAGCTTTTTCCAGATCTAGCACTTCGTCGGAAGTGATGACTTTTTTGCCATCATATTTGAACATACCCGGGCTTACCGGAACAGAACCGGTAGCCAGAATAATCTTATCTGTTTCAACCGTTTCAGTTGAGCCATCTTCTTTGGTAACTTCAACAGTATTTTTATCAATAATTTTGCCCGTACCCTTGATCAGGTTCACCTTGTTTTCTTCAAACAGGAAATGAATCCCCTTGATCAGGCCGTCTTTTACTTTATTTTTACGGTCTACAACGGCTTTGTAATCAACGCTGACAGTACCGTCAATGTTAATGCCAAAATCCTTAGCGCTCTCCACAGTTTCCAGAACATCGGAAGCTGCCAGGAAAGCCTTTGTTGGAATACAGCCGCGGTTTAAACAGGTACCGCCGACTTCGTCTTTTTCAATACAGGTAACTTCTGCACCCAGTTTTGCAGCCATAATAGCGGCTTCATAACCGCCCGGGCCTGCACCTATTACAGTAATTCTCATTCGTCCACTACTCCTATAAACCAGCTATGTCCAGAATCTTCGGTACGTTTTCTTCTGCGCCGATGGCCATGATATGCGCACCGTCGCACACGCCTTCTTCCTTCAGCTGAGCCACAAATTCGCCGGCAATCTTAATGCCTTCAGCGGCCTTGTCTTCAGCTTCGGTCAAACGTTCAATTAAAGCGTCCGGCACAGAGATGCCCGGCACGCTGCGGTTCATAAATTTTGCCATACCCGCAGATTTAAGTGGAATGATGCCTGCCAGAACATAGCAGTCCATGTCTTTGGTCAGTTCCTTGAATTCACGCATCACTTCAATATCAAATACACCCTGTGTCTGGAAGAACTTAGCGCCGGCTCTGATCTTATTGCGCATTTTGATCAGCTGTACTTCAACCGGATCAAAAACAGGGGTAACACAAGCACCCAGATAAAAATCCGGAGAGCCCTGCAATTCATTTCCGGCTAAATCCTGACCGCTCATCAGTACTTCGGCAGTCTGTAGAATGGATACAGAGTCCATTTCAAATACCGGCTTGGCTTCTGGGTTATCGCCAGTGGTGGTGTGGTCACCGGTTAACGCCAGCATGTTTTTAATGCCGAAATGCCCCGCTGATAACATTTCACCCTGAATGGCGATACGGTTGCGGTCACGGCCAGTCATCTGTAAGATGGGCTCAAGGCCTTTTCTTTCAAGCTCTACACACATAGCCAGCGAAGATGCCTTAACGGCAGCAGACTGGAAATCTGTAACGTTAACGCCCTGCACACGGCCCTTTAACAGATCCGCAATTTCTAAAATATGACTGAAATCAGTCCCTTTTGGTGGTGCCATTTCTGCAGTAATCGCAAATTTACCGGCTTCTAATGTCTGTTGTAATAAACTGCTCATCTTATTCACCATCCTTTTCCTGATCTCTTAAATTAATCGTTCTTGGGTAAGCAACCTTTTTATAGCCGCGCAATGGCTGAATTTCTTCAAGTAACTCTTCCTTACCCTGTTCTTTCAATTTTTTATAAATTTCAATCCATGCACAGTCATTTTCAGGAATAACTTCACATTTGCCGTCTCTGGAGCCGCCGCAAGCGCCGTTTAATAAAGACTTGCCGCAGCGGGTAATCGGGCAGATTGCAGCGGTTCTGCCAAGTACACAGTCGCCGCAGGTTTTACACATTTCTTCAAAGATACCATTGCGGACGGTTTCGCCAACGAACATGGTGTCATTGGCCGGGTAGGTTTCTTTTTTAACCCCCTTGGCAACAGTCTGAACACCATCGCCACATGCCATACACAGTACAGCATCTGCATCGGCCAGCTCGCCTTTGATTTCTTTTAATTCTTTTTTGTTTAAAAGCACGTTACATGAAGTTGTTAAAACCTTGGTTGCCAAAACTTCTTTACCTTCGGCCTCCAATGCAGCTTTCATGGCTTCAACTTCTTCTTCTCCACCGGTTTTACAAACTGTTGCACATTCAGAGCAACCGGTGATGACCACTTTCTTTGCGTCCTTTAAATATTCTAATACATCTTCAAAAGATTTCTTTTGAGAAATAATCATTTTTTACTTCCTCCGTCTATATTTAATCCGCCCAGAGAGAAATTCTCCCGGGCTTTGTTCCAGTCCTATAAATTGTTCTGCTGTTTGCAGGCCTTGATAACATGCTGTGCCAGAAGAGCGGTGGTAATCGGGCCCGTTCCGCCGCCGCAGCCAGGTGTGGCAGAGGTGATCATTGCAACCTTATCCAGACAGTCAACGTGGGCATCACCTGTACGGATCTTTTTACCTTCTTCATTTAATACGAATTCACCGTTTTCGTCTTTCATCTGAGACATTGCAACGTCAACCAGAATACAGTCTTCGCTTAACATATCCGGTTTAACCAGGCCATAAATACCAGCAGCTGTGACAACAATATCTGCTTTCTTTGTATAAGACGGTGTGTCTTTTGTAAATACATGGCACATGGTTACAGTTGCGAATTCATTGGTCAGCATAATGGCCAGCGGTTTCCCAAGAACGTTTGAGTTATTGATGATGACAACATCTTTGCCCTTAACATCAATTTCATAATGCTTCAGAAGCTCCATAACGCCTTCTGCTGTACATGGGAAGAAACCTCTTTCATCCGCAATCATTAATTTACCAAGATTCGTTGGGTTTAGAGCATCCGGGTCTTTTTCCGGGCTTAAGATATATTTGATTTCTTCTTCGTCCAGCTGTTCTGGAAGCGGTTTAAAAATCAAAACTGCATGGATGTTTTTGTCATCATTAAGCGTTTTTAATTTTGCCACAAAATCTGCCTGTGTTACATCTTCAGGGAATTCTACAGATTCTACCTCGATGCTTGATTTGCCCATTCTGGTAATGATGCTCTTTTCATAAGAAATAGACCCTGGATCTGCGCCAACGCGCATAATTGCCAGTTTAGGCTGAACACCTCCGGCAATCAAGGATTTTGCATCCTCCAGAACCTTTGCTAACATGGACTCACTTACTTCTTTACCACTTAATAATTTTGCTGCCATAATTTTCTCCTGAATTTATTTTTTGAATTTAAGTTTTAAGACAACTGTTTTTCCACTTCGGCGTAAACAGTGTCGCAAATTGCAATACCATCTTCCAGCATAGGCTTCAGCTCATTTTCAACAGAAACCACATAAGCTCTGTCCTTCATAGTCTTAATATTGATTAAAACGTTCAGCCAGCCGCTGATCATCGCTGCCCGCAGGCATTGCACCCCAACGCCCACGTCAGAAATAGCCAGAGCGGAACCCTTGTGGACAAGTTCTTCGTGAAGCTTAATACTCTTATAGCATACACGAACAATCTCAATGGGTACGCCGCAGGCTACCTTTGTACATTCTTCCATTACTTCTGCCTTGTGTGCCTTCTGCTCTTCCGTTTCTGTCGGGAGGCTGTAAGCCTTGGCCAGAGGCGCGAAATTTTCGGCATCCTGATCAATCATTGCCATGAGCTGATCCTGTAATGCCTGAGCTTCGCCAAGAATTCTCTGGATATCTTCTTCATATTCAGCGTATTTTTTCTTACCGGTGGTCAGATTGCCGACCATTCCTGCCAATGCCGTACCAATAGCGCCTACCAGTGCCGCTGCACCGCCACCGCCCGGAACAGCACTTTTACTGTAAAGTACTTCGACAAACTCTGTACATTTTTTGTCTGCGATTCCCATAGTGTTTCCTCTCAAAATTTATGTTCTTCATTAAGGTTCACATTTTTCATAAATAATTTTGTCTGAAAATGCGAATGGGGAGGAGTCGAACCCCTCCCCCAGACTGCCAGTGTAGCAAAAGCAGCCAAATTTGTTATTTAATTATGTATTTCAGCTTTCTAGAACAAGCCGGAGATTACGCCGTTTTCATCAACATCAATACGTTCTGCTGCAGGTTCTTTTGGCAAACCAGGCATTTTCATGATTTCGCCGGTTAAGCATACGATAAAGCCTGCACCTGCAGAAATACTTGCCTGACGAACAGTAATTCTGAAACCAGTCGGACGGCCCAGTTTGGTCTGGTCATCTGTTAAGGAGTACTGTGTCTTAGCCATACATACCGGAACTTTGTCGAAGCCCAATTTGGTTAATCTTGCAATTTCAGCATCCGCTTCCGGAGTATAGTCTACGCCGTCAGCGCCGTAAATCTTAGTCGCAATGGCGTTGATCTTATCTTTGATGCTCATGTCATCTTCATAGGAGAACTGGAAGCTGTTTTCGCCTTCTTCACAGAGGCGGATAACTTCATTGGCAACTGCGATACCGCCTTCGCCGCCTTTTGCCCATACTTCGGACAACGCAACATTAACGCCAAGTTCTCTACATTTGTCTTCTACTAATTTTAATTCTGCTTCGGTATCTAATGGGAAGCGGTTGATTGCAACTACTGCAGGTAATTTGTAAACCTGAGTAATGTTTTCAACATGCTTCAATAAGTTTGGAAGACCTGCTTCCAGAGCTTCTAAGTTTTCGTTATTTAATTCATCTTTTGGAACACCACCGTTGTATTTCAGCGCTCTTACGGTTGCGACAATAATAACGGCGTCCGGTTTCAAACCTGCCATACGGCATTTGATGTCCAGGAATTTTTCTGCGCCTAAGTCTGCGCCGAAACCAGCTTCTGTTACAACATAATCAGAAGCAAAATGCATTGCCATCTTAGTAGCGATTACAGAATTACAGCCATGAGCGATGTTTGCAAATGGTCCACCATGTACAAAAGAAGGCGTTCCTTCCAGTGTCTGTACCAGATTTGGTTTCAAAGCATCTTTTAATAAAGCAGCCATTGCGCCGTTAGCTTTTAACTGGCCAGCGGTAACCGGTTCATCATCGTAAGTATAGCCGACAATGATACGACCCATTCTATTTTTCAAGTCAACAATGTCACTTGCCAGACAGAAAGCCGCCATGATTTCAGAAGCAACAGTAATGTCAAAACCATCCTGACGGACAGCGCCATCACCTTTTTTACCAAGGCCATCGACGATGTTACGTAACTGACGGTCATTCATGTCGACGCAGCGTCTCCATGTAATTCTCTTAGGATCAATATTTAATTCATTTCCCTGATGAATGTGATTATCAAGCATTGCAGCTAAAAGATTGTTGGCTGCACCAATCGCATGGAAATCGCCCGTGAAATGCAGATTAATGTCTTCCATTGGAACGACCTGAGCGTAACCGCCGCCAGCAGCGCCGCCTTTAACACCAAAAACTGGTCCTAAAGAAGGTTCTCTTAAGGCAACGAGTGTGTTTTTACCCAATTTAGAAAGAGCATCTGCAACACCGATCGTTGTTGTCGTTTTCCCTTCACCAGCAGGAGTGGGATTAATTGCAGTTGTTAAAATCAATCTTGCTTTCTTTCCGGTTTCCCGTTTTAACAAATTATAATCGACTTTAGCTTTATATTTACCATATAATTCTAAGTCATCTTCTGTTAAACCTAACTTGGCAGCAATCTCACGAATGTCTAGTGGTTTAGCTTCCTGTGCAATTTCGATGTCTGATTTGAAACCCATTTTTAAATCCTCCAATACTTTGATAAATTTTTAACATTTCTTACTTCATATTCTAAAGCATTTTACGAAAAAAATCAAATACAAAGTAAGATAAATTTTGTTTTTTTTAAGGCTGTTTAGCGTTTACACTTGTATATTCCTGTATTACCTGTATATGCTTATATATACAAACTTATAACAAAATATATTTGTTTATATATGTTTACATGAAATTTAATATTGTATATTCATGTACTTATATGTAAATAGTTGTATATACAGATTTGGCTAAAAAAAGAACTCTTCGACCAACCATATTTTAAATATGGTTAATCTCATTTTCATATTCACATTTCCGTCAGCGCCTCTCACTATTTCCCTTGGTATAAAGACTTGACGTTTACAATCTGCCCGCCGATTATGTCTGGGTACTATTATATATAATATGCCACTTCTTGCTTATGGTTAAATCATACCACGTAAAAAAAAGCTTGTCAATGCTTTTATGGCAATATTTTAAAATAAACTACCTTTAGATTGATAGATAAATATCAAACAAACTTATCGTAAAAATTTCATGAAAACGATTTTGAAAGAAAAAAATTAAAAGAGACAAATCGACAAATAACAGCCCGCCAATGTTGTCTCTCTTAACTAAGAAATGTTATATACTTAAAATTCATCAAGTATCAGCACAATTAAAAGTAGGATAGGTTGAAAATTATTTCGCCTGAACCGGTCCAATCTTACCTTGTCTGAAAGCTTTGCTGTATTTTCTGCAAAGTCTGTCGTTTCCTAATAAAGCGTCTGTTGCGAAAATAGCGCCCATCATGTCGCGGCTTGTCGGATCCATAACAGCAGAGTCCATACCTACAAACATGGATAAAGTCATAAAATTCTGATTCATTAATTTTCTGGCTGGTAAACCGAAAGAAATGTTGCTTAAGCCTGAAGTAATATGAATGTCAGGATAAATTTCTCTGATTCCTTCGATTTCCGCTTTGAAGTTTAAGAAAGAATGGTTTTCTGTTGATAAAGCCATTACACATGGGTCAATATGAATTCTGTTTGGTGTCAGATTATGCTTTTTAGCTTCTTCAACCATCATTTTTGTTAATTCAACTTTCTTTTCAACGGTGTTTGGAATACCGGCGTTGTCACAGGTCATGGCAACCAGTTCCCATGCTGGATCTGCATCGTCAAATAATGGTAAAAGAACATCCATTTTGTTACCTTCGCCGGAAACAGAGTTTACCAGGCCTGGTTTTTTACATAATGGGAAAACAGCCTTTAAAATTTCAGGGTCCGGGCTGTCGATACACAGTGGTGTTTCAACGGCTTCCTGTACAATGTCCATCATCCATTTCAAAGATTCCAGTTCAATTTCAGGAGCTGTACCAGCACATACGTCGATGTAGGTAGCACCGGCTTCTGCCTGAGCTATTGCTCTGTCTCTAATGAATGCTTCGTCTTTTTCTTCAATGGCTTTTTTAACCACTGGAATCGCACCGTTCAGTTTTTCTCCAATAATAATCATCATAATCCTCCTCTGACAGCGTTTACTTCGCCGCTACTCAAATAAATGTACATACAAGTCTTACCTGTATATACAGATATATCATATACATAGGGTACCACGTTCAGAAACCGTTGTCAATATTTTTTCACAAATTGTTTAAAATTTTACCCTTTCTTCCTGAACCCCTGATTTTTCTTATTGCAAATTTAAGGAATCCGTATTGTAAAATCGGTTATGAAAGCGTATAATTAAAACGATTAAAGATGATGTTTACCTGTATATACATAATTTTCAATATTAAATAAAGGAGATTTATCATGCGTGTATTGTTCCCATTACTTGAGGAAGAGATAGAAGTGTCTCAGGACAGTTTGGTTTCTGACGTCTGTGCCTCTATCGGCCTGCCATTAAACCTTGTCTGCGGCGGAAAGGGGCGCTGTAAAAAATGTCTGGTCAACGTTAAGGAAAACGGAGAAATGAAAGAGGTACTGGCCTGCCAGTACTCTGTTTCTGACGGGATGGAGATTTATGCTTCCCGTGAGCAGGCTGCCAGCCAGATCCTTGAAACCTCATCCAACAGTGATCTTCCTTTTGACCCTATCGTAAAATGCTATTCATTAAATTATACTGATCTTGTTACGCCTATGTGCACCTATGATCTGGACGTTCTGCGCAAGCTCATACCACAGACCCTTGACACGCCGGATTATTCTGTTTTAAAGCATTTTTCAGAAATTTACTTTTTGGAGGGGTATGAAAAACTACATGTTATTGTCTCTGGCAACAAGATTATTGATTTTATTCCTTCAAATGAAGCTGAAAAACCTGTTTACGGTATTGCCTTTGACATTGGCACCACCTCTGTTGTCGGGTATCTCTATGATATAACAAGCGGATGCCTGCTAAACCAACACTCGATGTTAAACAAACAAATTGCCTTTGGAGGGGATGTTATCAGCCGCATTGACTATGCCGGTGAAGGGCCGGAAAGTCTCCACAAAATTTACGAAGCCATCATGGAAACTCTGGCTGAGATTATCACTCAGGTCTGTAAAAAGGCTTCTGTCGATACAAACGATGTTTACCAGACGGTTTATTGCGGAAACAGTACCATGGCTCATTTATTTCTGGAGCTTAATCCAAAGCATCTTGGGCTGGCGCCATTCCTCGGATTCTGTAAGGATGCCGTATCACTTAAAGGTATGGACACACCTCTCCCGATTAACCCCAAGGGCACGGTTACCTTTATGCCTTTGCTCGGCGGTTTCGTAGGGGCAGATACCACCGCGGTTCTTTTAGGCCTGCCACGCGATAAAAAAATGCGGCTTATGATTGACCTTGGCACAAATGGCGAGATCGCCGTTGGAAACTGTGACAAATACTATGTCGCTTCCACCGCATGCGGACCTGCTCTGGAGGGTGCAGGCCTGACCATGGGAATGCGCGGTACCACCGGAGCCATTGAAAAGGTTGGTTGCGAAAACGGTAAAATCACTTATTCTGTCATCGGTAAAACAGCTCCCCAGGGCTTCTGCGGCTCCGGTATTGTCGATGCCATCGCCATGCTGTTCCGTGAAGGACTCATCGCTAAACGAGGTAACTTTATTAAAGGCGACGCTTTAGACGCCCATCCCATGAAAAACCGTTTTGGCGTGGATGAAAATAATCAGCGGTATTTTAAAATTGTAACAGCCAGCGAAAATCCTGAAGGCAAAGACATTATTATCACGCAAAAAGACGTCCGCGCCGTCCAGCTCGCAAAGGCTGCCATTTACACTGGCTGCTGCCTGCTCTCCGAAAATTATGGCATCAAGGGCAGTGATCTTGAAGAAATCGTCATTGCCGGCGCCTTTGGAAACTACATTGATGTTCACAATGCGCAGTTTATTGGATTACTGCCCAAAATTGAAGGTGTCCCTGTACGTTCTATCGGCAATGGTGCAGGCACTGGCGCACAGTTATATTTACTGTCGAAGGAAGAGGCTGATATCTGCAATGCTATTCCAACGATCACCACCCATATCGAGCTGGCAACTGATCCAAAATTTGTCGATACCTATATGATGAATACCATGTTTGGGGATAATGTGATGATTTAATCCTGAATACAAAAAAGACGAAGCTAAGTGTGCTTCGTCTTTTTATTTCAGTCCAGTTTTCTCTTCACGGCTGCTTCCTCAATCCCGGCAATAATCTCATCGATACCTTTCTGGTAGTCCTCCAATGTTTCTTTCCAGTGCATCATGCATTCTAGTCCGGCGGATGTAATGGAAAAGACTCTCTTTCCCATGTTTTCATTGTCTGCAATGTCAATATGCGAAATGATGAGTCCCTGCTGCTCCATATTTTTAAGGGTTCTGTAAAGACCAGAGGCATCCGGTTTTTTATCCTTCCACAAATAAGTGCCGGACAGCTTTGATAAAATACTGTAGCCGTGGTCGTCCTGTTCTGAAAGAATAGTCAGGATCACAGGCTGTATAAAGCGGGTCAGTGTTCCACCCTTGCAGGCGCACACTCTCTTAATACTTTTCATTCGATTCCTCCATTATTGGATTAAGTCTTATGCTTGCTAATAAGAGTATACGCTATTTATAGATTTTTGTAAAGATCCATACAGCCAAAAAAGCTCCGGCGCTCCGGAGCTTTTGTAAAATCAATTAATGGCTTTATTGTCCATGATATAGGATGCTACCGCATCTGTTGTTATAACCAGCGTTTGTGTGTACTGATTTTCCAGTTGTTTTTCTCTTAATTCCTGTTTGTCAATTTTTGATATTGTCAATGTTTGTTCAGGCAGCATACTGACGCCGGTCAGGCTGCTGAGCCTACCCATCTCTCTGAAAAACAGGAAACCGAAAAGACTAAACATAATGACAGCTATCAAAGCCAATGTTACATAAAATGGACCGGTCTTCTTTGCGGGTTTCGTTTCCATTAAAATGCCCCCCTTTCAATCATTAAAATATATATCCAAAATGATTGACTTTATTCACAGAGGGTATTTATCTATTCTACTGTCAGAGTATTTGCCAGACGGGCAAAATCTTCTCCGGTCAGGGTTTCTCCACGCACGCCTGGAGCTATTCCACATTTTTCAAGGGCGTCAAGCAAACGCTCTTTCGGGTAATCTGTGTTCATTTGCAGACCATTGATCAGTGTTTTTCTGCGGTTTAAAAACGAAGCTTTTACGATCTGAAAAAAAAGTTTCTTATCAGACACCTGAATGACCGGCTCCGGTCTTTTTTTCAGTGTAACGACAATGGAGTCTACCTTTGGCCTTGGCATAAAAACCGCAGCGGGCACATAAAAACTGATTTCTGTTTCGGCATAGAACCTGGCCGCAATGGTCAGTGAACCGTAGGCTTTTGTGCCAGGTTCCGCACAAAGCCGTTCGCCCACTTCTTTCTGGATCATAAAGGTCATCTGTTCAATGGGCAGGTCTGATTCCAGAAAACCCATAATAATCGGCGTGGTAACATAATACGGCAGATTTGCAACAATTTTTAACGGATTTTCCTGCAGATTCGTCTGAAGTAATCCTGGAATGTCTGTTTTTAAAATATCTCCCTGAACAATCTCAACATTATCATAGTCCTCCAGGGTTTCAGCCAAAACAGGAATCAATTTCTTGTCTATTTCTACAGAATAAACTTTTCCGGCGGCTTCGGCCAGCACCTGAGTCATGGTACCGATCCCTGGCCCTACCTCCAATACAGTGTCACTTTTATGCACATTGCCGGCTTCTACAATTTTTCGCACGATATTTTCATCAATCAAAAAGTTTTGTCCATAACGTTTGTTAAAATGCAGGTCATATTTATTTAAGATCCCCTCAATTACCTTTGGGGAGGTCAGTTTTTCCATGTGTTTCTCTTTCCAGCCAGGACAAAAGCCTGTCTTTCTTATTTTCTTCGGGGTACTCATAAACTCTCTTCAGCAGCCGGGTCAAGCTCTCCTTAATCGCTTCTCCCTGATAGCCTCTGTCCGTCAGATCTTTTCCGCCAACGGCCAGCTCTCTTAAAGTCATAGGCTCACGGTTTGCGATAATCCGGCGGTACACCCGTTGATTTTGTTCCGCTGCACGTTTAATGGAAGGGTCTCCATCCCAATAGGCCAATCCGTCCTGAAAAGCCAGAAAGTCCTCCGCATTTTCCATTCCGATATCTGCCAGTGCTTCCTTAAAACCCACAATATCCTGGCTATCCGCCACTACATGGTGACAGTAGGCGTAAGCCAGTTGTTTTTCTTTGTTGGAATAGCGCATTTCCCTGAGAAAAACCTTACGCTCTTCCGGAAACATATTTAGCAGGAGCGATGCCAGCCGAAGCGGCACCTTTTTAGGCAGATACCCCATAATTTCAAAGCCGTCGATAAGATAATCCTCGCACCGTTTCCAGTAATCAGGAACCATGCGGTTTAACAGATCGCCCAGAAGTTCTGTTTTTATGAGAAGATATCCGCCCCAGGCTACTTTCTCACATAGCATGATCCGGGTGAGCTCCTCGCGTATCCGCTCAATACTGACACCTGTCGTATCCGGATCATCCCGGATAGCGCTGCGGGTTTCCTCGTCCAGCTCCATGCGCTTTTCAGCCGCAAGGCGGATACAGCGCCATTTTCTCAGACGGTCTTCCTCGAAACGCCTTCCAGGATTGCCAATACAACGAACCATGCCCTTCCTGAGGTCTTTAAGTCCGCCGACATAATCAAAAATACAGCCGTGTTCATCCATTAATAAGCCATTAATGGTGAAGTCACGGCGTCTGACATCTTCTCTCACGTCACCAGTAAACAGCACCTCATCAGGATGACGGCCATCACCATAACCGGCCTCCCTGCGAAAGGTGGTGATTTCATATACTTTTCTGTCTATTATAACGCCAATGGTCCCAAAGCGTTTGCCGACGATGATGGTGTGCTCAAACCAGCTCTCCACTTCGTCCGGCAGGGCATCGGTCGTGAAATCATAGTCGCTCGGGGTTTGGCCCAGAAGCATATCACGGACGGCTCCCCCCACAATATACAGCTGCTTATGGTGTTCTCTGAAAACTTGAAATAAGGTTTCGATTGCTTTTTTCATTACATTTTATTCTTTACGATGGTCAGAATATCGGTGGTATGATCCACCATATAGGTGGGATTACAGCGTTCCAGGGCTTTGGGCGTGTTATACCCCCATTTTACTGCCACCACGTCCACACCTGCCCGGTGGCAGGATTCAATATCTCTGGTTTCGTCGCCAACGTAAAGCAGTTCCTCCTTCTTAAGATCATATTTCTTAAGAACTTTTTTTATTTTCTTTTCCTTTGACAGAAGCGCTGAGCACATAATAAAATCAATATCTTCCTCCAGCCGATAATGCCTTAAAAAAGACTGTACTGTTTTTTCGATATTGGAGGTCAGTATCCCCCGGTATTCAGTGATCTGGGTGAGGTCGTCCATGAAGGTTTTTATCTCCGGATAAAACGCCCGTATATCTTCCATGGTTGCCCGCATCCTCTTCTGGCCCTCGCTCAGGACTCTTGGCAGTTTATAAAAAGGAATATCCACAATTTCCATAATTTCTTTTATATGCAGATTTTTTATATGCTGCAGCTCTTCTTTTGTGATTTTTCGATATTTGTACTTTTCAGCCATATCGTTGTATATATTGAAGGTTTTTTCCTCTGTATCGGCTAAAGTACCGTCAAAATCAAAAACCACACATTTATAAGCCATTCTGTTCTCCTTATATTTATCTGGCCTTTTCTACCTCATTTTTTATAGTTCTTTCTGTACATCCGTTTATCATCGACCATTTTTCTTCTGAGCTTGTCGTCAAAAAAGTAATAATCGATGGAGGTATCCAGCCGGGCGCAGTTCATGGCCGCGTCAGCAAAGCGCTGAAGGTCCTCTTTATTCTGCGCATTTTCGGGATATTTTGCCACGCCAATCTGGCCGCCTATCGTAAAGGTCATTCCCTCCACAACACAGGGTTCGTTGAGGCATTCAATAATCTCGATACAAATCGGCTCAATTTTTTCTCTGGCGTTACGGTTTGGCAAAAAAAGCACCAGCAAATCATCGCTGTGGCGGGCCAGAAGACCATAATGGCCTACGCGGTCACTCAGCTGCTCACATACCTGTTTAACCAGCTGATCACCAACCTCGTAGCCATACAGATCGTTAATTTCATGGTAATTGGTCAACGATATATTGAGCAGCGCCATATGTTTCCCAGGCTTTCCGGCATTTTTTGCAAAATAGCGGGTGAGAACCTGGCGCAGCTTAAGCCGGCTGGCGAGACCCGTGATGGGTTCATGGTAGGCAAGGTATTCAAACTTATTGCGGTATTCCACGCCTTCTGATACATCCAGCCCAACACTGACACAAACACGACGGTTATCAAAATATGACAACTCTCTCGTGTTCCAGTAGATCCAGCGGATTCTGCCCTCCTTGTCACGAAGGTCAAGGGGCCTGCGGTAATTTCTGTCCTTATTGGTATGGCGCTGGCCAACACGGCCAAAAATTTCTTCTGCGGGCTGGCCGATGAGGTTTTCTCTTGACTGGCCAGTCAGTTCTTCAATGAACGGATTGACTTCCAAAATATTATTATTTTCGTCGGTCGTTAATACCAGCATATCCGAATTATCCACAACGGCTTTTGAATACTGGCTTTGAAAATCCAGGTTATCTCTGAGTTCCTTTTCCTCCGAAATATTCTGGACGATCCCGATGGTGGACAGGTGCTCATTTTTGCTGGAAAAAGTATGCCGGATACGGTTGAGCACATCCACAACTTCGTTTTTAGTTGTGATAATGCGGTGATGAATATCCACCGTCTCCTGATTCTGGAACGCGTCCAGAAAGGCTTTTGTTACTCGTTCCTGGTCGGCCGGGTAAACCATTTTAAACAGAATGTCCAGATTTGGTTTAATTGTATTAATTTCATAACCCAAAATGTGATAAAGCTCTCTGGACCAGACAATTTCCTTATTCTGGTGGTTCAGCTCCCAATAGCCCATGCGGGCAATATGCTCGATCTCCACCAGCTTGCTCGCCTGCTCTTCAATATAAGCTTCACGTTCCTGAAGATTCTTTTCATCTCTGGCCACAATGCCATAATATACCCTTTCGCTGAAAATAAAGCGGTGAATTTCAACTGAAAAAGGTATGACAGAACGATCCGGCATATAGTATTTTACCGAAAGCGTATAGGTGCTTCCCAAATCAAAATTAAGCCGCATATTCGATTTATGCTCTTCATAATCAAAATCTGTATGAAACCGCTGATAATTCTTGCCGACAATCTTATCAGCCGAGCGCCCATAATATTCCTCCAGCTTTTTGTTGACACGGAGGATCGTGCCGCTTTCATCCAGAAGGATCACACAATCCGATACCATATTGAGCATGGTTCTGATCAGGTCTACGTCCAGGCGGTACTGTTCCTTTTGCTCAAGGTTTTCTTTTTTTAAACGGTAATTGTAATAGAAAAAGCCAGTTATAATCAAGGCAATGATCAACAGCCAGAGGCTGATATTGCCAATCAGGTTGAATATTAAAAATGTATCCATAAAATCTTCCTCGATTTTCTGTACTCATGCGCCAAACCAAACTCTCTTTATCTATTTTGCACCATCATTCACTATTTTTCAATATAAAACTGAGTTGCCTTAGGGATTTTATGATAAAATAATAATATCCTGAGTATACCATACTCAAAAAAGATTAAATTTTCCTAAGAATATTGACGTTTTATAAAATAAATGTTATTATATCACCACATTACTTTATTGCACTACCGCAATAAATTACCGGAGGAAAGCAATGCTAGAAAATTATACGATCGATGGCTTTGAGAATATCCAATATCAAGGCTATCCCGCACTGCAGAAAATAGAGAATAACCTGGGACAGCTTTTTGAACTGTACGGTTACCATCCCATATCGACACCGACCTTTGAGGCCTATGATCTGTACGCTGCCGAGGATTCCATCGCCAGCGATGATCTGTTTAAACTTGTCAACCATCAGGGGAAGGTGCTGGCCCTTAAGCCTGACGCCACGCTGGCTGTCACCCGCATGGCCGCCATCAATCACCACGATCCCGATGAAATAATCAAATTTTCATATTTAACCAATATTTACCGCAGCTTCGCATCACCGGAAAGCGTTAAAAAGGAAATGACTCAGATGGGCGTTGAATACTTTGGGAATAACAGCCCTGAGTGTGATGGCGAGATTATCGCACTGGCCATCGAGTCCCTTTTGTCTAACGGCATCGAGGACGTCCATATTGATCTCGGACACGTCGGCTTTATCAATCACCTGATGGATGAGCTGGCCTTCAGCCCTAAGGAAAAAACACAGCTGTTTAAATACATCGAAAACAAAAACATCGGCGATATCGGCGAATTTTTAAGCCGCAAAAACCTTGATGATAAAGTCGCAGCTATTATTTTAAAATTACCCAAACTTTACGGCGAACCACAGCAGGTTTTCAAAAAAATGGAATCGCTCTGCATAAATGACGCTATGAAATGTGTGGTGGATAAGTTAAAGGCCATTTACCGTCATCTGGAGGTTACAGGCTATGCCCGGTATATCTCCTTTGATTTAGGTTTCACCAATCAGATGAACTACTATTCTGACCTTATCTTCAAGGGCTATATCAACAATTGGGGTGAGCCAGTGATCAATGGTGGCCGTTACAACCATTTATCTGAAAAATTCGGCATTTCCCGTCCAGCCTGCGGCTTTGGGATCGATCTGTTGAAAATGATGGAGTATATGGAGCAATACCATCTGATGCCTCAAACTGAAAAGAAAAAAAACGTTATTCTCTATGCTCCGGAGGACAAATGTGAAGGGTATAAAAGCGCAGAGATTCTGCGTCAAAAGGGACAGCCCGCTGAATTGTTTGTCTTAAAAACCACTCCTGAGGAATGTGTCGCTGCTCTTTCCCGGAACG
The DNA here is from genome assembly GCF_002441855.2 of Eubacterium maltosivorans. Classification (NCBI taxonomy): domain Bacteria; kingdom Bacillati; phylum Bacillota; class Clostridia; order Eubacteriales; family Eubacteriaceae; genus Eubacterium; species Eubacterium maltosivorans. The sequence goes on from NZ_CP029487.1 coordinate 2,509,370, forward strand.
CACTCTATCAGGATGCCCATTATTATTTGATCCGCGATCAGAAGACCTACCGTTTTACTGGTCAAAGCTTTCAAGCCATTGACAGCATCATCGAAGCAGAGGTGAACTAAGATGCAGATACGTTTAGCTTTAGCCAAGGGCCGCGTGGCCAGAAAAGCCATCGAGCTCTTACAGAAAATTGGATATATTTTTGAAGATTATGACGAGAAAAGCCGGAAGCTTATCTTTCAGGATACCACTGGCGCCATTGAGTTTTTCCTCGTAAAATCTCCCGATGTTCCCACCTACGTGGAAAAAGGGGCGGCGGATATTGGTATTGTCGGCCGGGATGTTTTAATGGAGCACCCTGCCAATGTTTATGAGCTTTTAAATCTGGATATTGGCCAGTGCAAAATGTGCGTTGCTGGCTTTAAGGATTCCAAGCCCCAGTTTGGAAAAAAACTGGTGGTGGGGACAAAATACCCGGCCATTGCCAAAAATTATTTTAACAGCAAAGACGAGCCAGTTGACCTGATCAAGATCAATGGTTCAGTGGAGCTGGCCCCTCTTTTAGGGCTGTCAGACTGCATTGTCGATATCGTGGAAAGCGGCAGCACTCTGCGCGAAAACGGTCTGGTAGTGCTGGAAGAAATCTGCGACATCAGTTCACGGCTCATTGTCAATAAGGTCAGCCTTAAAACCAAGGGCGCCATGATTGACCCGATTATTGAAAGGTTTGAAACCAACCTTTCGATCAATTAAGGAGAATCTCCATGAAAACTTACACATATAATGAAAGCATTAACAATCTCGATACGCTTCTCAAGCGTGACGAGGGTGAGAACCAGGAAATCCGAAGCCGGGTTCTGGAAATCATTGATACCGTCAAATCCCAGGGCGACGCGGCACTCATAGACTACACTGAAAAATTTGACGGCTGCCGCCTGGAAGCCCTGCGTGTTACCGACACCGAAATTCAGGAAGCTTTTGAGCTGGTAGGACCGGAAATGGCCGCTATTATTGAAGAAGCGGCAGGAAATATCCGCGCTTTTCATGAAAAGCAAAAGGAAGAAACCTGGATGTATAATCCCAGTCCAGGCATTACCCTCGGGCAGCACATCACTCCGCTGGAGAGGGTCGGCCTCTATGTGCCCGGCGGTAAAGCTGCGTATCCCTCCACGGTGCTGATGGACAGCATCCCGGCCATTGTCGCCGGTGTCGATTCCCTGGTCATGGTAACCCCTCCGGGAAAAGACGGAAAAATCAACCCGAATATTCTGGCCGCCGCCAGAATTGCCGGCGTTCATGAAATTTACAAAGTAGGCGGTGCACAGGCCATCGCCGCATTAGCTTACGGAACCGAAAGTATTCTGCCCGTAAATAAAATTGTAGGCCCTGGAAATATCTATGTGGCTACTGCCAAAAAAGAAGTTTTTGGCAAAGTTGCCATCGACATGATCGCAGGCCCCAGCGAGGTATTGATTCTGGCTGATGAAACGGCCAATCCTGTTTACGCTGCTGCTGACCTGCTCTCACAGGCTGAGCATGATGAAATGGCCATGCCTATTCTGGTCACCACCGACGCCGATTTTGGCGAAAGGGTCATCGCTGAGGTTTACCGCCAGATTGAGGCTGACCTGGGACGTAAAGAGATCGCCCGAAAATCAGTGGACAACTACGGTTTTGTCTTTTTGGCAGAAAACTTAGACCAGGCCTTTGAGCTCTCCAACGCCATCGCACCTGAACATATGGAAATTCTCTTGCCTGAGCCAATGCAGTACCTGGAACGTGTCCGCAACGCCGGCGCTATTTTCCTCGGGAGCTACACCCCTGAGCCGCTGGGCGATTATTTCGCAGGGCCAAATCACACCCTGCCAACCTCCGGCACCGCTAAATTTTCCTCGCCCCTTGGCGTTTATGACTTTATGAAAAAATCCAGCATTCTCTCCTATTCCGAGAATGCTCTGGAAAAGGTTTATAAAAAGATCGCTGCTTTTGCCCGCTCCGAAGGGCTTGACGCCCACGCGAAATCCGTGGAGCGCCGCTATGAAGACAAGTAAAGGAGTCCGTCATGAAAAACTTTGCGCGTAAATGTGTTAAAGATCTTGAAGCCTACAAGGTCGAAGCCCCGCAGTATGATATTATCCTCAATGCCAACGAAAACCCCTGGGATTTTCCTGAAGCGCTGAAAAAGGAGCTCTGCGATGAGATTATGAAGACACCGCTGAACCGCTACCCAGAAGCCTGCTTCCCAGAGCTTCTGGGTGAACTCTCAGACTATACTGGTGTACCGGCTGACCAGATCATCTGCGGCTCTGGCTCAGACGAGCTTATCGCCATGATCAACCAGTCCTTTATGAATCCCGGCGATACGGCCGTCACACACACGCCCTCCTTTGCCATGTATCAGATCTGGACAGCCATTGCCGATGGCCAGTTTGTGGGCGTAACCGATAAAGACGGACATATCCCAGACGTGGAGGGCATTATTTCCGCCGCCAAAGAAAATGACGCCAAGCTCATCTACCTCTGTAATCCCAACAACCCCACCGGCTACCTGTTCCCGCGCTACGACATTGTCCAGATACTTGAAGAAACTAATGCTCTGGTCATTCTGGATGAGGCTTATATGGAATTTAAGGGCAGCACCCATGTGGATCTCATCGAAAATTATCCAAACCTTCTGGTTTTAAGAACACTTTCCAAGGCCTTTGGTATGGCAGGCATCCGTTGTGGCTACTGTCTTGGCAGCAAAACGCTTATCGATGTGATGTATAAGGTCAAATCGCCTTACAATCTCAACGTGCTCACACAAAAGGCAGCCGTCATCGCCCTTAAAAATCGCGAAAAGCTTCTCGACCGTCTGAAAACACTGAATGCTGAGCGCCATAAAATGTACAAGGCACTGCGTGATATGCCGCTGGATTCACTTTACCCTACTGCCTCTAACTTCATTTACTTTGAAACCAGTAAAGGCGAGGCAATCTATGAAGCCATGAAAAAAAATGGCATCCTCATCAAATTTTTTAAAGGAAACGAAGCGATGCCTGCCAGTATCCGGCTGTCTATCGGCACCCCTGAAGAAAATCGGAAAGTACTTGAAATATTGAAAAAGGTATTATAAGATGGAAAGAAAAATCACACTAACAAGAAAAACCTTTGAAACCGACATTGAACTGACCCTGAACCTCGACGGTACCGGCCAGTGTGCTGTCTCCACAGGCGTTGGCTTTTTTGATCACATGATGACCCTGTTCACCAAGCACGGCCGCTTTGATCTGACTCTGAAGGCAAAGGGAGACGCCGTAGATAACCACCATGTGCTGGAGGATATCGGTATTCTTCTCGGAAAAGCCTTTGCCGAAGCCCTCGGTGATAAAGCCGGTATCACCCGCTACGCTTTTCAGTTTACCCCCATGGATGAGGCCCTGTGCCGTATCTGTATTGACATCAGCGGGCGGTCTTATCTGGTTTATGACGTCCCGCTGACACGAGAGTACATCGGCGAATTTGAAACCGAGATGCTGGAAGAATTTTTTATCGCGTTTGCAAACAACAGCAAAATGACGATCCATGTGGCTTCGCTTTACGGCCGTAACAACCACCACATTGTGGAAGGAATTTTCAAATGCTTTGGCCGTACTCTGAAACAGGCGGTCACCATTGACCCCAACGTTAAGGGCGTGCCGAGCACAAAAGGAGTTTTGGAATGATCGCAATCATTGATTATGACGTAGGCAATTTAAAAAATGTCTACACCGCGTTAAAGGATGTGGGGCTGGAAGGCGTGATCACCCGTGACCCAAGGGTCGTGGATAACGCCGAGGCCATTATCCTTCCAGGGGTCGGCGCTTTCAGCGACGCCATGGATCACCTCAGACAGTTCGACCTCATCGACTGTCTGAACAAAAATGTGCAGTCCGGCAAAACCCTCATGGGTATCTGCCTGGGCATGCAGGTTCTGTTTGATAAAAGCTACGAGGACGGCGAGTGGACAGGTCTCGGCTATATTCCCGGAGAGATCGTCAAGTTTGACGCGCCGGGGCTCAAAATTCCGCACATGGGCTGGAACAATCTCATCATCAACCGCGATGATCCCCTGGTCAAGGGTATCGGCGGCGAGGATTTCGTCTACTTTGTCCATTCCTATTACGCACAGCCAAAAAATTTTGACGATGTCGTCGCCTATGCCGATTACTCTGTTAAGGTACCAGGCATTGTCCGGAAAGAGAACGTCATCGGCATGCAGTTCCACCCTGAAAAAAGCTCAAAGGTCGGAACCCAACTACTCATGAATTTTAAGGAGAATCTCAAATGATTATATTCCCCGCCATAGATATTAAAAACGGAAAATGTGTCCGCCTGAAGCAGGGTGTTAAGGACGATGAAACCATTTATTTCGACAACCCTGTGGAGGTCGCCAAACGCTGGGAATCCGAAGGCGCCGAATACCTTCATCTGGTAGACCTTGACGGCGCCTTTGACGGAAAGCCCCAGAATTTGGAGGTCGTCAAAAACATCGTCAAGGCACTTGATATCCCGGTCGAACTCGGCGGCGGTATCCGCGATGAAGAAATTGCAAAAATGTATGTGGATATCGGTGTCAGCCGCATTATCATCGGGACACAGGCTGTGAAGGATCTTGGCTTTATCGAAAAGCTTCTGGCTTTGTATGACGAGAAGGTCTGCGTTTCCATTGACGCCAAGGATGGTATTGTCTGTACAGAGGGCTGGGTAGAAAGCAGCAATATTGAAGCGCTGGAGCTTGCCGCCAGACTGGAGCGTCTGGGCCTGTCCACCCTGGTTTACACCGATATCTCCAAGGACGGCATGATGAGCGGCCCCAACTTCGACATGCTAAATGTTCTCAACCTGCATCTGAACATGGATATCATCGCCTCCGGCGGCATCGCCTCTGCCGGGCATCTCAAAAAACTGGAGGAAATGAACCTTTACGGCGCCATTACCGGCAAAGCCCTGTATGAGGGCACCATCGACCTGGCCGCTTATCTAAAAGGAGAATGCTGAAATGCTGACCAAACGTATTATCCCCTGCCTGGACGTGGACCACGGACGGGTAGTCAAGGGAAAGAAATTTAAGGATATACAGGACGTAGCCGACCCGGTAGAGCTGGGGCGCTATTACTCTGAGCAGGGCGCAGACGAGCTCGTTTTCTACGATATTACTGCCTCCTACGAGGAGCGGGATATCTTTATCAATATTGTGGAAAAGGTGGCTGAGGCTATCCGCATCCCTTTTACCATCGGCGGCGGCATCAGCCGGGTGGAGGATTTCCGTAAGGTGCTTATGGCCGGGGCGGACAAGGTCTCTGTCAATTCCTCGGCGGTTAAGAATCCCCAGCTGATCCGTGACGCGGCCCTCAAGTTCGGCAACCAGTGCGTGGTGCTCTCCATCGACGCCAAGCGCAACGGCAGCGGCTCCTGGGATGTCTATGTAAAAGGCGGCCGTGAAAACACCGGCATCGACGCCATCGAATGGGCTAAACGCGGCCAGGAGCTGGGCGCAGGCGAAATTTGTATCAACTCCATTGACACCGACGGTGTTAAGCGGGGCTATGACCTTGAGCTCAACCGCAAGCTGTCTGAAATTCTGACGATTCCCGTCATTGCCTCCGGCGGAGCGGGTGAAAAGTCTCACTTTTCAGAGGTCCTGGAGGCCGGGGCCGACGCCGCCTTGGCCGCATCGGTTTTCCATTATAAAGAGATACCTATTCCTGAGCTAAAGGCTTATCTGGCCGGCGAGGGCATCGCGGTAAGAAAATAAAATCTAGGAGAAACAAAATGAACAATGCTATCGAACTGAAATTTAACCACCATGGTCTGATTCCGGCAGTCCTTCAGGACTATTACACTCGTCAGGTACTCATGGTGGCTTACATGAATAAAGAAGCTCTAGACAAGACTCTGGAAACCGGCAAGGCCACTTTCTGGAGCCGCAGCCGCAAAGAGCTGTGGACAAAAGGCGAGACCTCCGGCAACTACCAGGAGGTCGTAGCTATCGACTATGACTGCGACGCCGACACACTGCTGGTACAGGTACTTCCAAAAGGCCCTGCCTGCCACACAGGCGAGACTTCCTGTTTCTATCGTAACCTATACACCAATGAAGAAAAAGCTACAGGAAATATGGATATTATTCATAAGCTGGCCGACCAGGTACAGGATCGCCGGGAAAACCCAGTGGAAGGCTCATACACCAACTACCTCTTCCGGGAAGGCGTTGACAAAATCTGTAAAAAGATCGGTGAAGAATCCGCAGAAACCATCATCGCCGCCAAAAACGATTCAAAGGAAGAACTCACCTACGAGGCCTCCGATTTACTTTACCACCTGACTGTGCTCTTAAACAACCAGGGTGTGACCTTTGACGATTTGTTTGTAGAATTGACTAAACGGCATAAATAAATTATATTAAAAAGAACCTGAAATTAAATTTTTCAGGTTCTTTTTAATTTTGTTATTTTGAATTTTTGTTTAAGACAACGCTTCAAGACTTTTGTTATAACGCCGCATCAAAACCGCGACCATAACAGCGATAACCAGCTCTGTTATGGGCATTGCAAACCACAGCGCTTCCGCGCCGAACAAGACGGGCAGCGTATAAATAAGCAGCCCGCTCACCACCATTCCACGCAAGACAGACACGGCAAGGGACGCCTTCGGCTTCATGATAGCCTGGAAATAATAGGTCGAATAGATATTATAGGTTAACAGCAAGAAGGAAATAAAATACTTCCGCATGATATCAGGCGCTATGGACAGCACCTCTGGCGTCGGGCTCATAAAGAGGCGGATAAGCGGCTCTGGCAGGGACATGGTCAGAGCCGTCCACAGAACACTCAGCACAGCGACTGTAATCAGACTAAAACGCAGTGTTTTCCGGATGCGGTCTTCCATCCCTGCGCCGTAGTTCATGGAAATGATGGGCTGAGCTGCCTGCCCCACACCGTAAGCACAGGCCTGTACCAGGGTGTTGACATTGATAATGACGCCGTAAACCGCCAGTGCGGAGCTGCCGCTATATCTCATAATCTGGTTATTGAACATCATGGATAATATCCCCATGGCAATATCAATAAAAAAAGTCGAAAATCCTGTGATCACAATCTGACGGGTCATATGACCAAAGCCCACAGGCCTCTCAAATCTGAGACGGCATTTTTTGCTTAGAAAGTGGCTGCATAAAATAAAGATTGACAGCACCTGTCCCAGAGCTGTCGCCAGACCTGCGCCGCTGATCCCCATGTCACATACAAAAACAAAAATATAATCGCCGATAATATTAAAAACACCTCCGGCCATAACAGCCATCGTCGCCGTTGCTGGCGCATTGTCATTTCGTATAAAGGCGGCCAAAAACTGCCCGAACACAAACAGGGGCGCCACAAATTTTATCCAGAAAAGATATTTGCCTGCCAGCCCAAGGAGCAGATCATCCGCACCGAACAGGCGCAGCAGTGCATCCTGAAAGAAAATAATACCCAGCCAGGAAAAAAGGGCAGCGGCGGTAACACCGATGAAAGCCATTGTATAAAAGCTGTTTCCCCGGCGCTCATCTCCCGCGCCCTTTGCCGCGCTCATCAAAACTGAACCGCCGATACCAAACAACAGACCCAGACTATAAATAATATTCCAGACAGGCGCCACTGTCGCCAGTGCTGCCACGCCGTTTGGCCCCTCATACTGCCCTACCATTACGCAGTCCACCAATGAGTAAACCGATACGATCAGCGCGCTGCCAAAGGACGCGAACAGGTATTTAAAGTATATCTTTTTCAGATTTCCTTTTAGTAAATCCATTATACTGCTCCTCTATTTTCTAATATTCCCGGAAACGAAAAAAAGCTGGATAAAATGGTATCAACCATCTTATCCAGCATATCAATCTTACAGACTGTACACCCTCCGATGAACGCCTTTATTTTAGCAAAAGGGTTTTGGAATGTCAATATAAAATGAAGGGTTTATTCAAAGGGAATGACAATTTCCGTCATATATTTATTTTCATTTCCTTTAAAAATGACGCCGGGTCCTTTTATGTATATCTCCCTTGATGGAATCAACAGCTTCAGACCCTGCGCCTTGGAATAATCCAGCAGCGCCTTGTAAGCGTGATTAAAGTGGCTGTAGCTTCCCTGGTGTATGGTCGAAACAGCACGCTCCACTGCCGGGAGTGTCTTACACTCAATTCCCGCGGCTTCAATGTAGCGCTTGACAGGCACACAGATTTCTATATCCGCTTTTTCCTGGTAGGCTTCATTATAGTACAGATTAAATGGAATACCGCTGGCGCTCCCCTTCACCGCTTTATATATTCTGGCGATATACTTCCCCACCTCACTGTAAAGTCCCTGATAGCGAATCGATGCAACCATTACGGGCTCCAGACGTTTTACTTCAATTTTATACTGCATATGGCTTTCCTCCTGGCCGACTGGCTCAATATAGAGGGAGATTTCTTTCAGCAGTTCCTTTTCCTTTTCAATTTTATTCTCGATCATAGCTTTCTTTTCTTCCAGAAAATAAGTCAGATCTGCATCCTCGTCAAAGTTTTCCATGACGTCCCGCAGTTCGGAAATGGAAAAATCAAAGGATCGCAGCAGCGCAACCAGCTGTGCCCGTTTGAAATCCTCCTCACTGTAGTAGCGATAGCCATTCTGGCTGTCCCGATGAGATGGCGCCAGGATTCCCTGCTCGTCATAATAGCGCAGCGCCTTGACCGTTAAATTGGTTATTTTTGAAAATTCACTGATTCGGTACATGATTCTCACCTCATATTTATAATACGCCTGCCCCGCGGGGGAAAGTCAATCCTTTTTTACAAATATCCCAGCACCGTCTCCACTACCAGCACCGCCGCGCAGGCAAACACAGCCACGGTGACCAGGCCTTTTTCTTTCATTGCCAGTAAAATGGCAACGATCAGCCCCGCAGTCGCAGAGTACAGGCTTCCGGTAGAATAGAAAATAGCCGGAAAGGTCATGGTTCCGAGAACCGCATAAGGCACATAATATAAAAAGGATTTTACAAATTTGCTTTCTATTTTCTTTTTAAACAGGGCCAGCGGCAAAACGCGGATTAAATAGGTAACACCCGCCATAACCAGAATGTAAATTAACAAAGTAGTGGCTGTCATATTTCTTCCTCCTCACTGATGGGAAAGAACCATGCCCCAAAGGCCGACGCCGCAATGGTACAGATGATGATGGTAAAGCCTGTCGATACCTGATTGAGGACAGGCGCAAAGGTGAAAATACAGCTTAATGCCACCGCAAAAACCAACACGGCTCTGACCGATTTTTTCTTTCTGGCCGGTGGTATGATAATGGCAATAAACATACCATAAATAGCGATCCCCAGAGCAGAGCGTATGAACTCCGGAAGAATGGTGCTGGCCGCCGCGCCAATCAGGGTGCCGCCGGACCATCCGATATAAGGCATCACCATCAGGCCAAACATATACCATTTTCCCAGCTTTCCAGGCTGTCCGCTGCTCACGGCAAAGATCTCATCTGTATTGCCAAAGGCGATCAGGCAACGCTCCAGGGTAGTCACAGAGTCTTCCAGTTTTTGCGAGAGCGACAAAGACATGAGCGCATAGCGCAAATTAATGATCAGCTGGGTAAGGGCCATCTCCACAAAGGGAGCGCCAAGCACAATCAAATCCAGTCCGGCAAACTGCCCCGCAGAGGTCAGATTTGTCATGGAGATAAGTACCGCAGACCATGCGGGAAGCCCTTGGGTGACGGCCATCATTCCAAAGGTAAAAGCCACGGACAGGTAGCCCAGCCCAATGGGAATTCCATCTTCTAATCCCTTTACGAAACTGTTATTAATGATGATCTTCTCTTCTGTTTTTTCCATTCCTATTCCTCATAAAACTCCAAATTCAATTTCCCGTACCGCAGGCTCCTCGCCGCATACCCATAGCTCGTAATCCGGAGCCAGCCCCAGACTTCTTAAAAAGACGCCTTCTGCCGGGCTTCCCTGGTCGAGGACCTGGTATTCCCCCGACTCTCTCTGTATCTCAAAGGCGCTCAGCGGCAGGGCAAACCCCATGCCCCGGTATTTCATATAGCTTTCCTTCTGCGCCCACAGCCTGTAAAATGCCCGCGTCTGCGTTTCACCATCCAAAGATTCCAGTCCACAAACCTCTGCCGGAGCCATAAAGCGCGCTGCCAGAGGCATGACCTGTTTTGTCCGGTCAATCCGCTGCACATCCACTCCCACAGGGCTTTGGGACACTGCGCATACCAGATAATCTCCCGAATGGGAACCGTTAAAATGCAGACTGGGATATTCTTTTAAAAATGGCTTTCCATAGCGGTTCTTCTTGATTTTTACCGGAACCGCCAGTCCTCTTTCTTCAAATATCTTATTTAAAAGCACCTCGACATGCACGGTTTTTCCTGCAACCGAAAAAAAATGCGTATCCAGCGTGTACACATCAATCATGGATTTTCCTCCAAAAGATAATAACACTACTATTATACGCATTTTTTTACTGCAACTCAATTCTATTTTCAGGGAATTCCCTAAATCAACCTTTATTCCAGCATGATACCTGCTTCTTATTTCCCTCAGTATTCAATTGCCTTTCAGCAAATCGGCGCACCACGCAGTGACTGGTTAAAAAGTGCTGTATCGATTCACAAAAAGAAAACGAAGGGTAAGCATACACTTCATAATTTTTTCTTGTACCCTGTATTATCTATCTGGAATCCATTCGCTTCATAAAAGCAGCAGGCATCTTTCCGGTTTTTTTCGGTCACCAGGATGATCTGTGCGCAATCGCGTTCCCTCGCCTGCTTTTCCAGAACGCTGAGCAGAGCTTTTCCGACGCCGCTCTGACGGCAGGCTTTATCCACAATCATATTTTCAAGCACCATAAAAGGATGACAGTCGCCATAGAGCTCCTCACAGATTATGCCCATCACCGACCCGATAAGTCGGCTGTCATCCTCCGCACATAAAAGAATATGGGTATCTGTTTTTTCAAGACGTCTGAACTGGCGCTTCATAGCCTCAACATCTGATGTTTCTCTCCAAAACTGGTAATAAAGCCTGGCGAGTTCTGGTATGTCAGAAAACTGCATTTTTCTTATCTTCACGACTATTTCATCCTCCTGAGCTGTTTCATCTGTCTCTTAAAATCCGCTTCATTTTCTTCTTGAGTTTTGGTAGGGTCCGGGGTATCAAAATAGCGGTGGCATGCCAGCTCTTCACATTTTCCGCAATGGGGGAGCTTCTTCTCGAGAATACAGCATTTATAAATATCACAGATTACCCCACCGGTATACTCAAGCCAGAAGGCTTTTCCCTCAATAGCTGGGCAGCCCGCGCAGATTTCAGGATAATACTCACAGCTTGTACAGACAACGCCACAACAACTGATAATTTCTTTCATAATATTCACTCCTTAAAGATTAGATCTTTAAGTCCAGCATAACGGAATTAAAGGCACCTGTCAATCTTTTTGCAGTCTATATAAAAAGCGAAGGGCCCTCGCCCTTCGCTCACTGATTATTTTATAAATCGACTTTTTCAAATCGCTGGATAGAAACACGGCAGGCCACCAGTATTCCCAATACATAAATTATTATCCCGGCTGCCAGAATCGGCAGCTGCCCCAACATCATCGATGGCTCCGTTGTGTCCAGATAAGCGCTGAGCGTTGGGAAATGCACCAGTGCTTCCATCACGATAATGTATAGCCACAGAGGAATCTGGGCGATTATAAAAGACTTTCCAACATTGTACGCTGTTTTGTAAAACTGCGTCAGAAAGATCACATTAAAGATGGTAAACATCACCAATACAAAACCATAAAACGCAGGATTCGGCTCAATCCCTACCGGATTCGGCGGCAGCACATATGCCCGCAGAACAGCAAAGGGAACAGAGATAAGCACCTCGCCAAGCTCTACCAGCACTACCAGCAGGCATCTTGCTCTGACAACGTCTCCCTTTGAGATAGGCAGCGCCGCAGTATAGAAGGTATCTTTGTTTTCACGCCCGTTTTGAAAGGTAAAGAAAAGCCCAAGGCAGCCAAAGAAAAACGGAACATAATAGGGATAGCCGGGAATCATCAGCATGGCACCAAAGAACATAAAGATAAACATCGGCGGCAGACTGGTTAAAAGCAGTTCTTTATAAAGCAATGCTCTCATCATATTTTTTCCTTTCCATGTGAACCATAATGTCCTCCAGCGACAGCGCAGGATCACTTTCCTTATCCTTAAGATACTGGAAATGGCGGATAAATGCTTCCCGATCTTCACTGGCGAGAATTGCGCCGTCCTTAATATAGGTAATGGTATCCGCGCATTTTTCCAGGTCTGATGTGATATGCGTAGAAAACAGGATGCTGCGGTCACCCGCCTGCACCAGCTTTTTAAACAAAACCAGCAGATCATCTCTTGATACAGGGTCCAGTCCGCTGGTCGGCTCGTCAAAAATCAAAAGGCTGGCATGGTGTGAAAGCGCCAGTGCTATGAGATATTTAACTCGCATGCCGGCTGACAGCTGGTCCACAGTTTTACACTCATCAAGCTCAAAAATCTTTAAAGCCTGCTGATACTTTCTGTCATCCCATTTTTCATAAAACCGGCTGGTCACTTTGGTGATGGTCTTCAATTTCTTTTTGGGATAGTAATCAATTCCTCCCAGCACGACACCGATATTCTGCTTACACCATGCTTCGTTCTGGTTAAAATCTTTTCCCAACATTTCAATGGTGCCGCTGTCGGGATGAACCATATTCAGCATGGCCTTGAGGGTGGTGCTCTTTCCTGCCCCGTTTTTTCCAATAAAGCCCATGATGCTGCCCTGCTTTACATCAAAGGAGACATCCTTTAACTCGAAAGCCGGATATTTTTTGCTGAGATTTTCGACAGATAACAGATTCATCTATTCCTCGCCTCTTTTCACTGCGTCCATGATCTGGGCGGCAAGCTCCATAAAAACATCTTCCTTTACAATGGCAATACCGGCTCTCTCAGGATCCTCATCGCCAAGAACCATCAGCCGGTCACCGGGTTTTATATCAAAAATTTCGCGTGCTTTTTTAGGTATAACAATCTGCCCGCGCTCTCCCACGCTCACACAGCCGAACATATGCTTATCCTTTGGCGGGATGGCCAGGCCGTCTCTTTCTTTTTCATTATAATTCACAAGGTCATCCAGACTCACATTGTACATTTCGGCCAATGCGTTGCAGTTAATGACATCCGGTGCGCTCTCGCCGCTTTCCCATTTTGCCACAGCCTGACGGCTAACGCCGATTCTGGATGCTACCTCCTCCTGCGTATATTGGTTCATTTTCCGGAGTGCAGTCAGATTCATACTTAACTGATTTTTCATATTTTCCATACCTCCTGATACCAATTTTAACAGAATCTGCCCGATTGTCCACCAACCATTTTTAACAAAATATGTTTGTTTTAGTTGCATTAAAAAAGATGCCCTTAGGCATCGCATCTTTAAGCTTCGATCTGTTTTTTGCTGATAATGGCTTTATTTTCCCATTTTTTGCTGCGGTAACGGGCATAGTTAACCACCAGGCCGACGCCCCATCCCATGGGGATAGACCACCAGATTGCGCTTGCGCCGATCATTCCTGCCAGAATATACGCAGCCGCGATACGGACAACAAAGTTTGACAGAGAGCCCATCATAAAGGCTGTGGCATCTCCCGCGCCGCGCAGCACGCTGCCGGCTGAAAACATAAGTCCCATGACCACGTAAAATACTGAAACGATGCGGATATACTCAACGCCAACCTGGATAACACCCGCGTCTGCAACAGAATCCACAAACGCACCGATAAAGACATCCCCAAATAAAAAAATCAACCCGGAAATCGCGAGGCACATGATCACCACGATCAAAATCGTTACTTTAAAGCCTTCGTAAACACGTTCTGTGCGGCCAGCGCCAATGTTCTGCGCCGTAAAGGTAGATAAAGCCATGGTAATGCTGAGCAATGGCTGGATGGCGATGGAGTCAATTTTAGTCGCCGCGGTATAACCCGCGATAAAAACTGAACCAAAGCTGTTTACCAGACCCTGGATTGCCATCATTGAGAACGACACAATACATTGCTGCACTGTTGAAGGGATAGCATAGGCCAGCAGATCCTTCAGCATTTTAAAATCAAACACACAGTCTTCCCTGTGAAGCTTAAGCACCGGCACTTTAAAATAAACGTAGATCAGACAGGTAACGGCCGATACGCCCTGCGCGATCAGCGTAGCCCAGGCCACACCGGCCACACCCATGTTAAAATAAATAACGAATACCAGGTCCAGCACAATATTCAAAAGCGCCGCGACAATTAAAAAATACAGAGGGGTTTTTGAATCGCCCACAGCACGACATATTGCAGCCAGTCCGTTGTAGGTAAATAAAAAAATGCATCCCATGTAATAGATGTTGATATAGGTAGACGCGCCTTCATAAATGTTGGCCGGCGTCTGGATCAGATGCAGCAGCCAGTCTGAAATGGCAAGGCCCAGCGCACAGACCACAGCTCCTACGATCAAAATAAAAACCATGCTGGTAAACACCGCACGGCGCATATTCTTTTTATCTCCCGCGCCAAAATACTGAGAGATAAGTACTGAGCAGCCCATACTCAGCCCCATGGCGACCGCTACCAGTAAAAATACCATTGCTGCCGTTGAGCCAACCGCCGCCAGCGCGTCTGCGCCCACATAATTCCCAACAATGACGGTATCCACTATATTGTAGAGCTGCTGAAAAATGTTGCCAAGCAGCATGGGCAGCATAAAGACCATCAGAATTTTCGCCGGCTTGCCCCGGGTCATATCATTAACCATAAAATCTCACTCTCCTCCAATGTTCACATTCATAAAACAGTCTGTCTTAACCGTCACTTTCCTGATTAAGCTTCCAAACTTTAACTGCAATCCTTTCTGACAGCTCGTCAAACAAAACCTTTTCCTCTTCTGTAAATTCTGCCATCACTTCCTCCTCCAGCTGCCTTCTGCTTTCCTTAATGGCAACCACTGCCTTATCGCCGGCCTCTGTCAGATAAACACACTTTTCACGCTTGCTCTCACAGTTGGTTTCACGCTTAATAAGCCCCATATCCTCCAGGGCTGACAGAGTTTTCGCCACAGTGGTTTTATTAAACTGAAAAAAACGTGCAATGGCATGCTGGTTAACACCGTCATTGTGTTTTAAATACAAGAGAATGGACTGCTCTGTATTATTGAGCTGCATACCGCTCAGGCGTTTTTGAAATAAAATCTCGCTGTGGCGGTAAATGATTGAGATATTTTTAAAAAACATCATTTCCTCCATATGGTTTGGCCGCAAACAGTTTCTTGTTAAACAGTTTACATATAAACTATTTTAGATTTTCTTCTATGTTTTGTCAATCAAAAAAACAGGCAGACCGCCTGTTTTTCGTTTTCTAATTTTGACCACTCAGCAAATTTTTAAGCTCAGGGATATACGCTTGAAGTGAAGCCGCCGCAGTTCTCACCTGCTCGTTGGCCGAGGACAGTGCATCATAATCCTTATTTTCAATTCCTGTTTTATACGCTGCCACCGCCGGTTTAAGCTGATTCGCCATATTGGTGAGCTTACTGTGAAGCTCCGTATAATCCTGCGGTACCTTATCATAGCTGATAATGGCGTCACATGCTTTATCGACCTGGTCCAGCTGCTTATCCATATCCGCTACCCATGCGCTGTCGGACAGAGAATCCTCCGTAAATCCCGACAACTTATCCTGAATACTCTGAACAGTGCTGGTCATCGAGGTAAACTGACCGCCCAGAAATCCAAGGTACTCAGCCTTTCCCGCTGGTCCGTCCTTGCTGCCGCAGCCGGCAAATACCAACGAGGTTACAAGGACAGCCAGGGCAGACATAAAAAGCTTCTTTTTAACTTTCATGTTGCCCTCCGCAGCCGCCACAGCTGCCGCAGCCCTTCCCCGAAGCTCTGCAGCACGCAGCGATGGTATCTTCTGTAATGCCAAACCAGTTGGCAATCTCTGTGTTGGAGGGGTAACCACCCTGCTTTACCAGCACACCATCGATCAGGGTAATGGGTAAAACCTCCGGTCCTTCGGCGTCCAGCAGGTTTTCAACCATTTCATTTTCGGCAAAATCCTTTTTCATTCCAATTATATCATAGCGCTTCACCGTTTCCCCGGCGTTAACAAGTGCCTGAATCACCGCGTCCATACGCGCGTCTTCATCCGACACGTCAATGGCCGCCGGCTCGAAAAGCTCTAATACTTTCATTCGAATCCTCCCAGTTTATAATGATCTCATTGTAACACTGAAATCTTAATAAATTCGGTTAAAAGTAAAGATATTCCATTACAGACCGCAAAAAGCAGCCCTGCCGTCATTCTCAAGGCTGTTTTTCTGCCACTTTAGAGCAGTGCGCTCAGGATATCCTCTCTGCCTGCCGCTGCGCCATGTCCTGGCAAAAACTGCTGGCAATTGGTTTCGAGCAGCTTTTGCAGAGAATTTTTTACCTGTACCTCATCGTTGGCAAAGGGTGGATAGATCCGCTTGCTTCTATGGATAATAGCGTCGCCAACCAATGCAATATCCTCATTAAGAATCAGGCTCATGGAGCCCTTTGTATGACCAGGCGTGTGCAGCACACATATTCCCGGCCCAATGCACTGTCCGTTTTCAACCGCCATAACATTTCTGCAAGGTTCAAAACAAGTCCAAACGCCAAGGGCTCCCGCTACGCTCACAATTTTTCTGGTAAAGGGAAGGGTTCCCTGAGGAAGCGGACAGCAGCCGTCCCTCAGCGCTGTCCGCTCATGGGCATGCACATAAACCAGACAATTAAATTTCTTCTGAAAATAGGCGGCATTTCCCACATGATCGGTATGGACATGGGTTAAAATAATGCCGTCCAGACCGCTGATTCCCAGTCTTTTAAGCTGTCGTTCGATGCTCTGACGCTCCGTCACTACGCTGGTATCCACCAGATAGACAGCGTCACTGTACTGAATCACATAACAATTACACCTTAACGTATTTAAACGCTCAATGACAATGCCGCCCGAGGTTGTCCATCTTCTCATCTCCATCACCCCTTCTGTCGATCTAAGCCTTTTATTCTGCCTTGACAGCCTATCGGAACAGGCGTACAATAAATTCATTCTGATTATAAGCGAGGATAAATATGGAACCTATCTACCCTACGGATATTTATGAATACCTGCCCCACAGCAACTGTAAACGCTGCGGGGAGGATAACTGCATGGCCTTTGCCGACAAGCTGTCTAAAAATCAAGCCAATCTCAGCAGCTGTGCACCACTTCGGCTTCCTGAACAGGAAAAAAACCGGAAAGCGGTGGAAGCACTTCTGAATGACTGACGTTTGCTTCATTGCGCTCTCTCCTTGCTCGCTGCCAATTTTGCAGCGCAAAATTGGACTGCTTCGTCTTTATTTGAAAAAAACTTTTTTCTCCTTCGGAGGTTTTTTTCAAACAAGACGTTTGCTTCGTTGCGCTCGCTCGTTCGCTATCGCTCTCTCCTTGCTCGCTGCCAATTTTGCAGCGCAAAATTGGACTCAGCTTCATCCTCCCGCGCAGACTGGGACAAAGCTGACAATATCGCCGGGTTTCAGGCTGGTCCGCATACCGTTATGCAGATTGACATTATCACTGTTCAGCAGGATCAGACATCGTCTAGCTTTTGCCGCCGCCTCTTTCCCATGGGCGGCTTTTATTTTTACCAGCACTTCTTTGATATTTTCCGCCTCAAAGCTTTCCTGGGCTGTGCCAGTCGATGCCCTCAGCGCTCCAAAATATTTTATCGTGATCATAAGTTTCCAAGCCCCAGACGCTTGAGAGTCGCGGCTTTTGGCACTCCCTGTTCATCCCATCCTCTTACTTTATAGTATACCGGCAGCATTGTTTCGAGATCCACTCTGGTGCTGGGATCATCCGGTTCCTGCAGTTCATCCGTCAGACGTCCCGGCAGACTGTCATCCTCAGCGGTCAGACCTTCCCGCAGATTAAAAAGCCGCTCGATGGTAAAGCCACGCTCGCCGGCCTGAAGAAACTCGCCGGTCGTCATACGCATACCCGTAGCCAACTCAATGGCCTTGCAGTGCGGCATCAGATACATGGTTTTAACAGGCAGCAGACCCGGCATCAAAGGCCACATCTTTCCAAGAACTCCCCGGGCCATGATCATTGCCTTACCCGCCGTATGGGTTACAGGGCTGACTGGTCCCATATGATATAAAATTGACGGGATCATGGTCTGCATGGTGAACAGGCAGAAGCCTGCTGCCGAACCGGCCTCCATGCCGTTCTGCATAAAAGCCGTAAGCTCCGGCTTTCCCTTTGTTCCCTGTGCGCCGACGCTCATGACCCCCACTGATTCCATGAGCGCCAGGTAGCCGCCGTTCAGGTGACAGCCGCCACGGTTGGAGGTCGCATATCCCAGACCCATACCGACTGAGCGTCGTGGCTCGTAGGAAGCCAGCTCCATACCTTTGGCGTTGATGGCAAAGTCCGCCCCGCCGTATTTTTTTGCCAGCCGGGCGCTGCCCTCAGCCAGCTCGTCGCCAACACCCTGACGGTACGCAATTTTTTCGATGATCTCCAGCAAATTGCCAGTTTCTCCAAAGCGCAAACCAAAATCTGCCATTTCCTTTTCTTGGAGCTCCATGGCAAAAGCTAAGGTACCCGCCAGAGAAATGGTGTCTATCCCCAGGATATCCGCTTTATAATTAATCTCATTGATCAATTCCAGATTGCTGTTTTCAATATTTGATCCAAAAAGCCCAACAGTCTCAAACTCCGGCCCTTTTACCTCACGCCCGCCTACCATTACACGCCGTTCACAGCGTATGGGACAGCTTACGCAGCCCCCGTTTCGGGTCAGGTATCTATCCGCAAGGGTTTCTCCGCAGATTTCCTCCGCGGCCTCAAACTGTCCCCTTTTAAAATTATGGGTTGGAAGGGCGTGCGAGGCGTTGGCGTTATTTACCAGACCGGCAGTGCCGTAGTGAGGCAGGCTGTCGCCCGTCATGGGATGATTCTGAATAAATTTCACCCACTTTTTCACATAGGCGTCAAAGGCTGGTTTGTTATAAAACTCTGGCCGTTTGGTGCCATAGGCCACAATGCCTTTCAGGTTTTTGACACCCATTACCGCTCCGCAGCCGCATCTGCCGGCTACCCTCTCTCCTGAAACAGCGCAGGCATAGCGCACCTGGTTTTCCCCTGCTGGCCCGATGACCACTTTCCCATAAACCTTGGGAAAATGCTCCTGAGCCGCCTCAGCATCCAGCCCCCACAGGTCTGTTGCGTCGTGGATCACCGCCTCGCCGTCCAGAATCTCCAGATATACGGGCTTCTCCGCTCCGCCTGCCAGAATAATACCGTCCACTCCGGCACGCCGCATCATCATGCCAAAGCTCCCGCCGCAGTTAGATGAGGCGATCCCCCCAGTCATCACGTTTTTAAAGGTCATGTTAAAACGACTGGAGGAGGGCGCGCCTGTGTCCGTCATAATTCCTGTATTGATAATCAGGATGTTTTCTTTTGACAAGGGCTCCACACCCGTTGGCAACAGATCATAAAGCAGCTTGGCCGCAAGCGTTTTACCGCCGAGATATGCTGCCACAACGCCTTCTTTGATGGGCAGCGGGCGTATTTTACCTGTTGTCAGGTTAATATGCAAATAATTCAAGGGCTTCATTGAATCACCTCCATGCGGATCGCCGAGAGCGGGCACAGGCTCTCACACAGGCCGCACCCCACACAGGCCTTTGGCTTGACCAGCTCGGCGTAAACCCGGATATCTCCTTTAAAGGCCGGCATCGAAATGGCCAGGCATCCAAACCGGCAGCCGTCCACGCACATTGAGCAGGCGCTGCACACAGCTGACTCTATCATGGGTTTTTTCCATTGATTTTTTGATATTTTATTCGCTGTCTCTCCACTGTTGTCCAAAACGGCGCCCTGTGGACAGGATCTTCCGCAGACGCCGCAGTCGATACAGCGTCTGTCATTTACCATATGCTGCTTTTTCTTTTCACCGGTAATGGCCAGCACCGGACAGTTTCTCGCACAGATCGTGCATCCGATACATTTTTCTGTAATGGTATAGGCCATCTTTATCCCTCACTTCCTTGTTTATTATCTTTATTATAACAGGTTTTCTGTGAATTTGGGGAACAAAAAAGACCCTGATAAAAAACTCAGAGTCTCTTGTTCGTTTGAATTTTTTTATTACAGGAATGACGTTGCTACGCTCGTCCTCTCAAGGAAAACAGATTCTTCGGAAATCTATCATCCTTTTCGGATGATTTCCTCATCATCTGCATTAGGCTCATTGCCGCTCACCCGCTAACGCTCCTTGTTCGCTGCCAATTTTGCACGGCAAAATTGGACGGCTTCGTCTTTATTTGTAAAAACCTTTATTTCTCCTTCGGAGGGTTTTTTCAAACAAGACGTTTGCTTCGTTGCGCTCGCTCGTTCGCTGTCGCTCTCTCCTTGCTCGCTGCCAATTTTGCACGGCAAAATTGGACTCAGCTTCAATAATCAACAGGTTCTTCGACGCAGTCCATAACCATTTTGGCGAAGGCCATGCAGGCGGTTTTACAGGCGGACTGAGTCCCAGTCACGATGGCGCCGCCGCGGTTGGAGACGGTCGGCGGTCCAAAGAATTTTACGACCTCTACGTCGGCGGCTGTCAGAGCTTCATCGACGCCCATCATAGATTCCAGCGGAGGGCCGACAAGATAGGCGACAGATGAACCAACAGGCAGATCACAAACTTCTGCGAGGTAAGTGCCAATTTTTGAGATAACCTGTGCATAAAATTGTACGCCGTCATCTTCACGCGCACTAAACAGACAGGCATTGTGCTCGGTGAAATGCGTAATGGTCCGCAGGCCGCTTTCAACATCGCTGATGGATGGCCCTGAGATAATACCGATCATTTCTCCGCCGTAGGCACAGCCAAGTCCCCCGTAGGTCGATTTGGCATAGCAGACCCGCACATTGGCCTTTTTGGTCGCTTCATCGGCTGCCACGTAGCCAATATCCTCATTATCGGTGGTAAAGAGGCCGATGTCGATATGGCCTTCAGGCAGGCCGAATTCTTCAATCATGATATCTTCAATGTCTGTCATCAATTTGCTGGACAGAACATGCGCTTTCAATAAATCCCCGGTCATTTTTGAACTCCCTTTTTCAAGATTTTTGTATTGCTTATTATCATACCATCTGTTATTTTGTTAGTAAAGAAGAAACTCTGCCCGGGTCATGGAAAAATTTGCACCAAAAATGATATATACCCTGTTTCCACAGACTATTCACACTTTTATCATGAAAAAACACAGTTTATCCACAAGTTGTACACAACCTGTGGACGCAATCCCTTTATTTTTCGTTAAAGGCCATTTTTTATCCCAAAACTTATCCACACTATCCACGTTAAAATGTGGACAAAAAGTGAACAAAAAGTGGAAAACTAATCTTTATATTCCTCGCAGGCTTGAACAAATGCCTTAAAAGGCGGTGATAGGAATTTGTTTTTATGGTAAATCAGCGTGAAGTTCCGCAGTAAACGAATTCCCTGAATCGAGAGTATGCAGAGCCGGCCCTGTTCAAACTCCCGCTCTACCAGTCGCTTTGAAAGCACAGCCAATCCCTGCCCGCCCATCACTGCATTTTTAATGGCTTCCGTATTCGTACAGGTCCATTTTTCCACAATTTCCACACCTTCTTTGTCCAGGATCTTTTCAAAAAAGCTGCGGGCTCTGCTGCCCTTTTCACGAATCACGAAGTACTGTCCCTGGAGCTCGTCAAGACTGACTGTTTTTCGACCGGAAAAAGGATGGCCTGGCCCGCAAATCAGCACCATCTCATCCTCCACTGCCGGTATCTGGATAAGGTCCTCACTGCTCACCTCTCCCTCGACAATGCCAAGATCCAGATCGCTCTTTAAAATCATGGACTCGATGACCGGTGTGTTATCCACCAGAACCGTCAGGGTAACCGGTGGGTTTTCAGCCTCAAACCGGCTGACTAACTCGCTGAGTATAGTAGTTCCAACGGTCACCGTACCGCCGATTTTAAGGGTGGTATGCTCAGCGGAATACTTCATTTCCAGTTCCATTTCATCAAACAGCGCCACAATATGCCTGGCGTAGTCTAAGAGCTGTTCGCCTGCTGGTGTGATATAAAGCTTGCGGGAAATCCGCTCAAAAAGACGCACATTATAATATTTTTCAATATCCGCGATGGCCTGGCTGACAGATGGCTGAGCAATAAACAGCTGGTCGGCCGCAGCACTCATCTTGCCGGTCTCTGCAACTGCCAGAAATACTTTCAGATGCCTGATGGTCATAATGATCCCCCAATTTTCTTCTATAGGTATTTAGCTATTAAACTGATTATAAAATACTATTTTACAATCGTCAAGAAATCCGTTAATCTATAGACTGAAGAACAAAGATTATTATTCGTTAAACGGAGAAGGAGATTTACAAGCTTATGAACATTGCACCTGAAGAAATTAAACGCGTCAAGGGACAGGGGTTCCTGTTCAACAATGACCACGAACATTTTGCCGCCCGTGTCATTACAGAAAACGGTGTCTTAAACGCCGCTCAGATTTCCTGTCTGAGCGAAGCGGCTGAGAAATTTGGAAATGGCAACATTGCCTTTACCACCCGCCTCACCGTGGAAGTACAGGGCCTAACCTGGGATGATATTGTACCTTTTCAGGAATTTATCGCTAAGGAAGGTCTGGTAACTGGCGGCACTGGCCCAAAAGTCCGCCCAGTCGTGGCCTGTAAAGGAACGGTATGCACCTATGGCCTGATCGATACACAGGGCCTTGCCCGCGAAATACATGAACGCTTCTACAAAGGCTATCGTGACGTTACACTGCCCCATAAATTTAAAATCGCTGTTGGCGGCTGCCCAAACAACTGTGTAAAGCCCGACCTCAATGACTTAGGTATTGTTGGCCAGAAGATCCCTTACTACAACGACGAGCTGTGCCAGGGTTGCGGCAAATGTTCTGTTGAGGACCGCTGCCCAATGGACGCTGCCACTGTAACAGACGGCAAACTCGTCATCGATAAAGAAAAATGCAACAACTGCGGTTTATGTGTTGACAACTGCCGCTTTGACGCAATTCCTGACGGTGAAGTCCGATATAAAGTTTATGTTGGCGGCCGCTGGGGAAAATCCATCCGACGCGGCACTGAGCTCAAAACATTGTTCACCCGCGACGAAATCCTGGACGTTGTGGAAAAGGCCATTCTCTTATATAAAAAAGAAGGTCAAAACAGTGAACGTTTTGGCTCTACCGTTGAACGCTTAGGCGCGGAAGCCGTAGAACGCGCTCTGACCACCAATGATCTGTTAGATGAAAAGGACAGTATTCTGGGCATTGCCACCGTATCCGGCGCTACCTGCTAATTTTTTAAAAAGCCTCCAAATATAACGGAGGCTTTTTATATGTTGTTTTTCGCTGGATAATCTTTTATAATAAATACCATAATCAGGAGGAAGCCCAATGTCTGAATCACTCAATAAAAAATTTTATGACGTCGTTGCAAAGATCCCCGAGGGGCGGGTAGCCTCCTACGGGCAGATAGCTTTGCTGGCTGGCCGTCCGCGGGCCGCAAGGGCCGTAGGCGCTGCCCTGCGCCGTGTTCCTGCTCATCTGGATCTTCCCTGCCATCGGGTTGTTTTCAGTGACGGTTCCCTCTGCAAAGGTCTTATCTTCGGCGGCCCTGGTGTTCAGGAGCAGCTCTTGAAAAAAGAAGGCGTCACATTTCTGCCAAACGGCAAGGTCAATATGCGCTGTTGTCTCTGGAAGCGTTCTGAAGACTTTCCCCGTTAAAAGGAAAGGCCAGCAGCGTTACATCCTCACAGCACAGGTCTTCCCATACTGCATTATCCGGCTGTTTGCTCGGCTGGTGCGAACGTTTTTTAATTATATGCGCATGTTCGGTTTTTTCCAAGTGCAATTATTTGTTTTTCTTTTATTAAAGTTCTTGTTTTTCATGCCTGTTGCCGGGTTTTATGGTAAACTATAAAAAAACTCTGGAGTCCTTGACATGAAATCAAAAAACATTCAAAATACTCTCATTGCTTTTATTCAGGCGTTTCCGGCACTATTGGCTTTTGAGGTTGTCTATAAGATGCTCTGTGCAGTCCTGCTGAAACCGCTGCTGTCGTTTATCATGCAGATTTTCTTGAACCTCAGCGGTTACAGTCTGGCATTTAACGAGAGATTTCTTAATTTTTTCACCAATATTCCCGGTGTTATTACCCTCGTCATCATGCTGGCGCTAGGTGCGCTTATGGTTTATTATGAGTTTTCTGTCATCATCTTGCTGCTCTACCACAGACTCCATAAAAATCCAATCAGCCTTGGCACAGCCATGAAAATGGCTCTCACGACCTATAAGAGCCTTAAAAATTTGGGCGCAGTTGGTTTTACAGCCTATGCACTGGGGCTCCTGCCGCTGATACACATCGGTTTACGCCCGTCACTGCTGCCACAGACCCGGATTCCTAATTTTATTACCGGGGAGCTGTCAAAAACTCTGATGGGAAATATCGGGGTTTATCTGTTTTACGCAGTTATCTTTGTGCTTTTCGTGGTCCTGCTTTTTGTATTGCCTGCTATGGTTCTGGATCGCGTTTCGTTTTTAAGGGCCGCTCGAAAAAGTTTCGGCATTTTAAAAAGGGGGCGTCTTCCTGTATCGTTGGTGCTTGGCGTTTACGTGATTTTGTGGATTGTTCTGTTTAACTTTCCAGGGTTTGTACCCACTTATTTTCCTGGCATCTCTGGCAATGGCCCTCTCACTGTTTTCCTGAGTCTCTTTTCAGGAAACACCTTCGCGCCGCTTATGGGATTTTTGCTGGTAGGCCTGCTGCGCGTCACACTTATGCTTTTGCTGCTGACCATCTTGACTGCGGGGTACAGCGGGCTCGACGGCCAGATAAATATTGACGATGGAGCTCTTCCCCTTATCGATGAGAAGCTTGACCATATGAGGGAAAGGGCTATGAGCTTCTTTCATATTTCACGCCATACAGCAAAAAACGCCTGGACACATATTAAGGCCCATCCCTTTTTCATCAGGCATCAGAAGCCAATCGCTCTGGGGCTTGTCATTCTGGCCGCTGTAGGTATGTTCAGCCTTTTCTACAATCCGCCGGCTCTGCACAGCCCCATCGTCATCGGGCACCGCGGAAGCTCAGAAGGCGTAGAAAACACACTTGGCTCTATCCAGGGTGGTATCGACCAGGGCGCTGACTATGCGGAGATCGACATTCTTTTGTCCAAGGACAACGTGCCCATGGTCATACACGACAGTAATCTCCAGCGTCTTTCCGGTCAAAATGTCAATGTCTATGACCTGACTGCTGAAGAGCTCGGTGAACTGACCTTATCCCAAAATGATGCTAAGGGAAAAATCTCAACGCTTGAGGAGGTGATCAGGACCACAAAAGGGCAGATCAAACTGCTCATTGAGTTAAAGACCCACGGACATGAAACCGCCGACGTAGCCGCTGAAACCGCCAAGGTCGTCGAAGCGCAAAATGATGAAAAAAATTGTATGTTCATGTCCCTGGACTACAGCCTGGTAGAACAGCTGAAAACACTGCATCCCGAATACACTGTCGGCTACTGCGTCTACGGCAATCTCGGCAAAGCCGACACAAGGCGTCTGGTCAATATGGACATCGACTTCCTCACAGTTGAAGAGAATATGGTCACAAAAAGCCTGATCAGTAAAGCCAGAAAAGCCTGGCTTCCAGTTTATGTCTGGACAGTGGATGATCCTAAATCTATGCAGCAGTATCTTGATCTCGGGGTGCTTGGCCTGATTACAGATAAACCGGCCACAGGCCGTGAGGTTATTGACCAGTCCCATTAACACCAAAACTACTGGATTTTGAAAAATCCAGTAGTTTTTTAATTTTTAAAAAAATATCTTCAAAATCAGAAGCTCATGGATCGCTATGGCTGCGACGGAAACTGTGCTCTCTGCGAATTATGTGAACCCGGCTGATGTTTAGAGCCTCTTAAAATGGGTATTTTATTTTTATAATTACTAATCATTATAAAATAGAAGGAGCGAACAGATATGTTTGATTTAACAGATAAAGTAGCCGTCGTCACCGGCGCCTCCAGCGGGCTGGGTGCAGATTCCGCAAGAGCATACGCACAGAACGGAGCAAATGTTGTACTGCTGGCCAGAAGAAAAGAAAAGCTGGAACAAGTGGCCGCCGAAATTTCCGGAATGGAGCGAAAGGTTCTGGCTATTTCCTGTGATGTGACCGATGAAGAATGTGTTAAAAAAGCCGTTGAAGAGATCATCGAAAAATTTGGAAGAATTGATATTCTGCTCAACAACGCCGGCGTCGCTGTCCGGGGCGGTGTAGATACCCTGACCGTAGAAGACTGGGATCATGCCATGGATGTCAATGTCAAGGGGATGTTTATTATGAGCAAATATATCGTCCCGCATATGAAAGAACAAAATTATGGAAAAATCGTCAATATCAGCTCTGTCAATGCGTTGATCGGAGACAAAGCCGATATGTTTATCCGCCACTCCTACAACGCTTCTAAAAGCGCTGTTCTTGGTCTGACAATCGGGATGGCTGCCTCCTACGGGCAGTTTAATATTACTGTCAACGCAGTATGTCCGGGACTTTTTGAATCGGAAATGACAAAGGATACCCTCTTTAAGTCTGAAGCTTTCCTTCAGGGCTACAGCGCCCAATGCCCCATGAGCCGCCCTGGAAAACGCGGCGAGGTCAGCGGGCCTGTGCTTTTCTTTTCAAGTGACGCTTCCAGCTATGTCACTGGCCAGCACATTGTCGTAGACGGCGGTACTTCAATCGTCTGACAAATTAAATTTAATTCTCCCAGACTAATTTAAGCCCTGCGTCCTTGCTCCGCTGTACCGCGCGGAAAGGACTGGCAGGGCTTTTTATTTTACAATCCGAAAATACTGCGGGCCTCCTGCATATTGGCGACGACATCCACACCGAAGGGACAGCGTTTTAAACAGCTTCCGCATTCGATACAGTCTGACGCGTGCGCCTCCAGCCCTTTATAATGCTCAGCTGTGGCGCCCGGTATTCTGCCCTCATGCTGCCTGGCGATATCCAGGTACTTTGTCACTGCCGCCACATCAATCCCTGACGGACAGGGCTGGCAGTGGTTACAGTACATGCACTGCCCCTGCATCTGAAAACTCGGCGCGTCGGCGATGGCGCTGTAATCCCTTTCTGCCTCAGAGCTCTGGCAATAGGCTGCCGCCGCGTCGATTTCGCGCAGGGAAGAAAGGCCGGGAAGTACCGATACAACGCCGGGGCGGTCCAGTGCATAGTGATAGCACTGCGCCGGTGTCATGGCTTTGCCAAAGGGCGAGCTCTCCGCCGACAGCAGCCGGCCAGCTGCCAGCGCTTTCATGACCGTAATCCCAATTCCAAGGGCCTCACAGCGCTGATACAGGGCGCTTCTTGCCGGAGCGATACCCAGCGCCTTTTCATCCACGGCCACGCCCTTAAATTCCATAATGTCCTCGACCTCTCTCTGTCCGTGATCCAGATCATAGGCTGGATTGAGGCTGAACATGAGCGTCTCGTACAATCCTGTTTCCACCTGTTTCATGGCAGTAACCGCATTGTGTGAGCTAAACCCAAGCTTTCGGATAACGCCCTGTTTTTTCAAATCCAGGGCATAATCCAAAATACCGCTTTTTTCTACGTCCTCGCAATCCTTTTCCGAATCCAGAAAATGAATCATTCCAAAATCCACATAATCCTGCTTCAGCCGGTCCAGCATATCCTCAAAGGAACGCTTCACCTCTTCCAGTTTCCTGCTGCGGACGTACTGCCCGTCGCCGCTTACAGTGCATAAATGCCCCTGAATCAGCATTTTTCCCGGATGTGTCCTTATCGCTTCACCGATGGCGTCTCTTATTTCCGGCTGAGGCATGTAAAGATCCAACAGGTTAATGCCAAGATCCATTGCGTGGTGAACCATCTCAACGATTTTCTTCCCGGCCATCCCCTCCAGATAGACGCCTCCAAAGCCAATCACACTGACTGGTGTCTCGACACCCTTTATTCTGCGATATTCCATAATAGCTGCTCCTTTCCCCATTTAACCGTATTATAACACCCTTTTTTCCCGCGCAACAGATGTAAAATTCCGTGAAGGCAAAAATATTTTTCTCCTTGACCCCGATCCCTACCCGGACTTACAATAAAAGCAGCCTATTAAAGGAGGTTTCTATGATAAATTATAAAACCAGCATTTTTAACGATGTTCTGGGGCCAGTGATGACAGGACCTTCCAGCTCTCACACAGCCGGCCCCGGCCGGATTGGATACTTTACCGGCTGTCTGATGCCGGATTTTAAATCCGTCAAGCTGATTTTCCCCAAAAGCAGCTCATACGCCACCACCTACAAAGGTCAAAAATCAGATATTGCCTTTGCCGCCGGCCTTCTTGGCATGCCCTTAAACCATCCTGACTTTAAAAACAGCCTCCACCGTCTTAAAGAAAAAAACATAGCCTTTGAGACCAGCCTGACCGACACAGCCTGCGATCACCCTAACACCTGCGAGCTTGTTCTTTCAGGCCCTTCTGGACGTCTCTGCATCACTTCCCTTTCCACAGGCGGCGGAATGTTCTGCGTAACCGCCATCAATGGTTCCGCCGTCGATTTCAAAGGAGATACCCCTGTGCTCGCCGGCTTTTACACTGCGGAATCTCAGGCGGCTCTCAGAGACTTTTTAAAGACGCTGCCCTCATCCATTGCCGACACCGAGGGGCTGATCTCAGGTAATGGTTTTTACGTGCTGTCGCTGAAAACCTCTGCTGCCGCCGCTGAAATTAAAAGACTCATAAAAACAGCACCGGGAACACTGCGTTATATTCCTGCCATCCTGCCTGTGGCCACGCCCGAGCCCGAAACGCTGCCCTTCAGTACCGCCAGCGCGCTCTCCCTTTTCTTACAAAAAAATCCCATGCCTCTCTGGCAGGCCGCAGTAGAATATGAAGCCGCCCGAAGCGGGTGGACCGCGGAGGAAGTGCTGAACTATTCGAAAACGCTCGTGAAAATCATGTGCCAGTCCATAAGCTTTGGCTTACAGGACGCTCCCGATGGCGAAAGCCTTACAGCGCGCTCAGCCAGATCAATGGCAGCAGCAGCTTCTGCCGGCAGACTGCTTTCCGCCAGCCCTTATCAAAGCGGCGCCGTCTACAGTACTGCCGTTATGGAGGCCAGCAACGCCATGGGTGTTGTGGTCGCCGGTCCTACAGCGGGCTCCTGTGGTGTCCTTCCCGGAGTTCTTTTCGCACTGCTTCAGGAAGCCGGCAGACCAGCTTCATTTCCGCCAATTTTATCAGATAAGCATTCAGACCAGGCCGCAAAAGCCTTACTGTGCGCTGGTATCATCGGTGTATTTATCGCGGAGCAGGCCACCTTTGCCGCTGAGCTTTGCGGCTGCCAGGCCGAGAATGGCGCCGCAAGCGCCATGGCCGCAGCGATGGCGGTCTCTTTCTCAGGCGGCGGCCCAGACCAATCTCTGCGCGCCGCCTCCACTGCTCTCCAGAATGTCCTTGGACTCATCTGTGATCCGGTCGCCTGCAGAGTAGAAATTCCATGTATCAGCCGAAACGCCATGGCGGTTTCCAATGCTCTGACCAGTGCAGAAATGACGCTTGGCGGCTATGATTCCCGGATACCGCTCGACGAAACAATCAAAACAATGTATCGCGTCGGCCGCCAGCTCCCGCCTGAGCTGCGCTGCACTGGAAACGGCGGGCTCTGCCTCACTCCCGCCGCCTTTGCAATGGCAGAAAAAGCTGGCCGGCCACACAAATGACAGCAGCTCTTCTTTTCCTTTCGCTAAACCATTAAAAAAACGGCTCGCAGCCGTTTTTTTAATGGTTTAATTTACAAGCTCTGACAAATTTTCCATAATCTTCACGTGAGGCGACGCTTCAAAATCCGCGGCGGTGGTTGTGCCAGTGGTCACAGCCGCAAAATACACCCCGGCATTTTCGGCTGTTCGAGCATCCACCAGACTGTCGCCAATGTAGAGCGCTTTTTCTCTGCAGCATTTCAGCCTTTCCAGCGCTTTCCGAACCCCTTCCGGGCTTGGTTTGGCTGTTTCCACATCCTCTCCGCCGATAATCAGGTCAATCAGTTCATCTAAACCATAAAGGCTGATGGTGCTCTCGATCCGGTAGCGGTATTTCGTGGAGATAATACCTGTTTTCGCGCCCTTTTCCTTCAGCTTTCGAAGCATGGGCAGCGTTTCAGGGAACAGTTTGGTGTTTGCCACCATCACTTCGTCTGATTTCTCAACATACTGTTTTCGGTAGCCGGCAATGGTCTCCCGGTCCTTAATGCCTGTCAGGAGCATAAACGCCTCCTCCAGGGTTAAGCCGATGGTTTTCTTAATGGCGTCGTCCTCTATCCCTTTAAAACCATTGCGCTCAAAAACATGCTTAAAACACATGACAATCCCCTTTTCCGAATTTGCCAGTGTATAATCGAAATCAAAAAGATACGCTTCGTAATCCATTTTCCACCTCCTGGTATGGCAATAGCTTTATTATAGCAGTTCTGCTGTCTTTTTTACAGCTTTCCCTTTGTTTTATGGTAATCCGGCGGTATAATAGAATTCAGAATTTAAACGAAGAAAGGATTAATATGTTTGGAGAATGCCACGCCCACATGATCATGGATGGAGTATCTTTCCGGGAAGCCGCGGCAAAACACAGAAATGGCCCGGACGAAGCCCTGATCCGGCAGGTCTTGTCGGCCTATCAAAAACAGGGCGTCCTCTTTATCCGCGATGGCGGCGATAACCTTGGCGTTTCACGCCTGGCTGCTGACCTTGCGCCAGAATACGGTATCGACTACCGCACTCCGGTATTCGCCATCCACCATCGGGGATACTACGGCGGAATTGTCGGCTATGCCTATGACAGTCTGAAAGAATATGCCCAGCTGGTTCAGGGAGCCCGGGCTCAGCGGTGTGATTTTATTAAAATTATGACGGCCGGCATCATGGATTTTGATCATGAAGGCCGCTTAAGCTGCCCGGGACTTCCAAAGCAGGAGGTCTCCGAAATGGTCCACATCGCCCATTCTGAAGGCTATTCCGTCATGACACATGTCAACGGCGCCGATCATATAAAAGTCGCTCTGGAGGCCGGTGTGGACAGTATTGAACATGGTAATTTCATGGATGCGGAGTGCCTTTCTCTTCTGAAAGAAACCGGGGCAGTCTGGTGCCCTACCATTGCCGTAACTGGTAATATCATCGGCAGCGGACGGTATGACGACACTGTTCTGGCAAGCATCCACAATCGGCAGCTCGCCAATATCCAGAGAGCCTTCAGCTTCGGGGCCGCCGTAGCCCTCGGCAGTGACGCCGGAGCCTTCTGTGTGCCGCACCCACAGGGGATTTTGGATGAGTATGAATATTTCAAGCAGGCAGTACCTGACCAGGCCTTTCTGGACGCCCGGCTTGCAGAGGCAGAGGTAACGGTGCGGGAAAGGTTTAAGGCGGGAAACGTTATAATGGAAAATTGAAAATGGAGAATGGAAAATTCTGGTACAAATCTGCTGCTGGCAGATTTGATGAAATATGGCCTGCGGCCGTGCTCCATTCACATTCACTTTAGCGAATATGCGCCAGAATTTTCCTTTTTTAATTTAATGAACTCCCGCCCAGCTGGATATGACCATGCGCTGGACCTCGGAAGTGCCTTCGTATATCTCAGTGATTTTGGCGTCACGCATCATGCGTTCTACTGGGTAGTCTCTTGTAAAGCCATAGCCACCAAATAACTGGACGGCCTCGCAGGTAACGTCTCTCGCCGCTTCTGACGCGACAAGCTTGGCTAAGGCAGCAAGATGATTATAGGGTTTCCCGGCATCCTTCGCGCAGGCTGCCTGATAAACCAGCAGGCGCGCCCCTTCTGTCCTGGCGATCATGTTGGCCAGCTGGAACTGGGTGTTCTGGAAAGCTGACAGGGGCTGTCCAAACTGTTCCCTTCCCTTGACGTAAGGGATGGTTTCATCAATGGCTCCCTGCGCCAGTCCAAGAGCCTGGGAGGCAATGCCGATCCGCCCGCCGTCCAGGGTTTTCATGGCAATCTTAAAGCCCTTTCCGACTTCGCCGAGCAGATTTTCCTTTGGCACAATACAGTCTTTGAAGATCAGCTCGGTTGTGGAGGAACCGCGGATTCCCATTTTATCCAGCTTTTTGCCGATAGAGAAACCCGGAAAATCTTTTTCCACAATAAAAGCGGTGATACCGTGGTTACCCTTTGTGATATCCGTCATGGCAAAAATAACGTAGGTGTCGGCTTTTCCGCCGTTGGTAATAAATATTTTGCTGCCGTTCAAAACATAGTGGTCGCCTTCAAGAGTAGCGGTCGTCTTCTGTCCGGCCGCGTCTGTTCCCGCGCCCGGCTCCGTCAGGCCAAATGCTCCGAGGTGTTCACCTTTTGCCAGCGGCACCAGATATTTACGCTTTTGCTCCTCTGTTCCAAAGGCAAAGATCGGCCATGCGCACAGAGAGGTGTGGGCTGAAATAATGACTCCGGTGGAGCCGCAGACCTTTGAAATTTCCTCGACGCACATGGCGTAGGCCAGATTATCCATACCCGCTCCGCCGTATTCTTCCGGGAAGGGGATGCCCAGCATTCCAGCTTCAGCCAGCTTGGGAATGGTCTCTTCCGGGAAGCGTTCCTTTTCATCCAGATCCTTGGCGATGGGCTTTACCTCCATCTGGGCAAATTCACGGAACATTTCACGCAGCTCCTGATGTTCCTTGGACAGTTCAAAATTCATGGTTTCTTCCTCCTCTACCGCAGTGGTTTTATCAACCGTATTAATCTTTTTAATCTCACGCTTCGGCCCTTTTCCTAAAGGGGTTTCCGCTATTTCTTCTTTTCTCTTGCTTTCAGGATCCTGGGCCTTCTGGCTCTTTTCAGCCTTTTCTTCAAAATAGGCTGTCTGTGTATCGATTGGATTCTGTCTCCGCTCTGTCGGCGCCTTGAGCTGGCGTTTCTCACGGATCAGATCGGTGAGGGCCGGAAGTACCTCAAACAAATCGCCAATCACACAGTAGTGGGCGATCTTAAAAATGGGGGCTTCGGGGTCGTTATTGACGGCCACAATAATATCTGAGTCTTTCATACCCAGGGTATGCTGTACCGCGCCGGAAATCCCGCAGGCGATATAAAGCTTAGGGTGGATTCTCTTACCGGTAACGCCTACCTGATGCTCAGTGTCAATCCAACCATCCTCCACTGTCGGTTTGGAAGCGCCGACCGCAGCGCCCAGAGCGTCTGCCAGTTCCCGAACGACGTCAAAGCCCTCCGGCCCTCCGAGGCCGCGTCCGCCTGCCACCACAATATCCGCTTCTTCCAGATCATCCACGACCTTGGAGACCGCCTCGACATATTCCAGCAGCTTCACCCGCAGCGCGCTTTCCTTTATCGGAATGTCTTCCTCGATTACCTCAGCTTTCAAGCCTTCCACTGGCAGGCCCTTGGCAAAAATACCGGAGTGGACACTGGCAATCTGCGGACGTGTTGCCATGGTAATTTTGGCAAACGCCTTACCGTCGTAGGCTGGTCGAATAAAGGTGACGGCGCCGTTTGCCGCAAGCTCAATCTCTGTGCAGTCTGCCGCAAGGCCAAGCTCCAGACGGGTTGCCAGACGCCCGCAGAGGTCACGGCCGTTGTGGGTCGCTCCCACCAGCAGGAGATTCGGCGCATATCGCCGGATCAGGGTTTCCATCGCGTCGGTATAGACGTCGGTACTGTAAATTTCATAGCCATCGCCCGGAACATTCAAAATAATATCCGCCCCATAGCCAGAAAGCTTGGTGGTCATATCACAGGAAAGATAGCCAAAAACCACAGCAACCAGTTCACTATCCCCGCCCTTGAGCTTTTTACCCTTGGATAAAAGCTCAAGGCTCACGCGCCTGATCTGCTCATCCTCTTTCTCAATAAATATCCAAATCGCATTTTCTTTCATGATGTTTCCTCCTTACCACACGCCCAGGCCTTCCAGGGTTTCGAACAGAGCCTTTGCACCTTCCTGGCCGTCCTTCGCGTCAATTCGGATGCCTGTATCCAGAACCGCTGGCGAAAAAGTCCCGATCACCTGGGTCGCCGAGCCCTTAAAGCCCACATCATCAGGGGTTAACCCAATATCTGCCGCCGATAACACCCGGATATCCGCACTTTTTGACTTCATTTTTCCCTTTATTGAAGGGTGTCTCGGCGCATGGGCTTTTTCTGTAATGGTGCAGACTGCCGGCAGTGCGGTCTGCAGGATTTCAACACCATCTTTATTTTCACGTTCAGCGGTCAAAACATAGTCCTCGACCTTCAGACGATTCACATAAGTGACCTGAGCATAGTCCAGACGTTCGGCAATGCCCGGACCTACCTGCCCTGTATCGCCGTCGCTGGCCTGCTTGCCGCAGAGCACCAGATCATAGCCGCCCAGCCTGTTTATGGCCGCAGCCAGTACGCGGCTCGTGGCAAGGGTATCCGATCCCTGCAGCGCGTCGTCACAGAGCAGAACAGCTTCATCTGCCCCCATGCCAATACACTCCCGAAGCGCTTCCTCGACCTGGGCTGGCCCCATGGATAAAACCGTTACCCTGCCTCCATGCTTTTCCCGAAGTCTCAGGGCCTCCTCCAAAGCATTTTTATCACAAAGGTTTACAACCGCGGGCACATCCTCCCGCAGCATCCGGTTTGTGCCCTTTTCCAGCTTAATTTCCGACACAGCAGGAACCTGCTTAATACATACAGCAACATTCATCTGATTACCTCCTTTTTTCAATCGGTTTTAAATAAAAAAGCAGCATCTTACGTGCAGCTCAAACAAACACAATTGTCAGGCATTTAACTTATAACATGAATATATTTACCCATTTGTTTGTATTTTATCCACTAAAAAAAGTCTCTGCAAATAAACACACATTTCGCAGAGACTTTTAAGCGGCTATTCTTCTTTCATTTTTGACCATACAGTGACCATCATGGTAATAAAGCAGGCTGCTCCTCCAATGAAATTGGAGATGGGCTCTGCCAGGAAAACACCATTGACGCCAAGGTTAAAAACCGTTGGCAGGAACAGGGTGAGCGGGATAACAATGATTGCTTTTCGAAGCAGCGAAAAGAAAATAGCCTGCTTCGATTTGCCGAGGGCAATGAAAACGGTCTGGCCTGAGAATTGCAGCGCCATCATAAAAAACCCGAAAAAATAAATATACAAAGCTGGCACACCAAGCCTTATGAGCTCCGGCTCACTGTTGAAAATATGGATAAAGGCCTGGGGCGTAAGCATCAGAATCAACCAGGCAGCAAAGGTGTACGCTACCCCGATGATGGCTGTAAACTGAATTCCCTTCCGCACTCTGCCGTAAGCCCCAGCCCCATAATTAAAGCCGAGTACCGGCTGCGCCCCATTGGTAATCCCCTGCACTGGCATGGTGAGCACCTCACGAATGGAGTTTAAAACGGTCATAACACCCACGTAAATATCTCCGCCATAAAACTGAAGACTCGCATTGCATACGATCTGCACCGCGCTGTTGGTGACCGACATAATGAATCCCGACAGGCCCAGCCCTGAAATCTCGCCGATCAGCGAAAAATCCAGCCTCATACTTTTCAGACTGAGGCGGTAGATGGCTTTCTTTCCTGTCAGAAAGCGTAAAACCCAGAGGGATGAAAGCAGCTGCGACAGCACTGTCGCCAGGGCTGCGCCCCTGACGCCTAAACCAAAAACAAAAATAAACACCGGATCCAGCAGAATATTGACCACCGCTCCCAGAGCCACGGTCATCATACCAATTTTCGCAAAACCCTGTGAATTGATAAAGCTGTTCATTCCCAGGCCGATCATCACAAAGAGACTGCCGCAGAGATATATTTCAACATAGTCGTTGGCGTATGGAAAGGTCTGGTCACTGGCGCCAAAAGCATATAAAATCGGCCTCTTAAAAATCAGGCATACGATCATGAGCAAAACGCCGGTGATGAGCAGCATGGTAAAGGAATTCCCCATAATACGCTCTGCCCTGCGGTCGTCTCCCTTCCCCCTGGCAATAGAGCAGAGCGGCGCGCCGCCCATGCCAAAAAGGTTGGCAAAAGCCGTAATGATCATGATAATGGGAAAGGTAAGTCCGAGACCTGTCAGTGCGAGTGTCGAGGCATCCGGTAAGTGACCGATATAGACGCGGTCAACCACACTGTACAGCACATTAATCAGCTGTGCGGCCATCATTGGAAAAGCCAGGCGCATGATATTGCCGGATATGCTCCCTTTAGTAAAGTCATTCTGTTTTTCCACAGGCATCCCTCCCATTATTATAAATATTATAACATTAACCCCGCCGAATAATTTAAGAATCTTTTATTGTTTTTCTTTTCATTTTAGAAAATTTATTATATAATATAAAAAGAATTTATTGAACCATTGGGAGGTTTTTATGAATACCATAAACGCGCAGACACTGACCCAAGAGCTTGTCCGGATCGACAGCTCCGATCCCGGCGCATACGAGGGGGCCATCGGCTGTAAAATTGCGGCGCTTCTGAAGTCGGCAGGCGTTCCTGTTGTCAAAGAAGAGGTTCTGCCCGGCCGCTTTAATGTCATGGGCAAAATCAAAGGAGAAATCGACGATCCTGCACTCATTTATATCTGCCATATGGATACCGTGACACTGGGCGAGGGCTGGAGCGTCCCGCCGCTCTCTGCCGAAATAAAAGACGGACGGCTTTACGGCAGAGGCGCCTGCGATATGAAATCCGGCCTGGCCTGCGCCCTTTCGGTTTTTCTAAAAGCTGCCGCTTCCGGAAAACAGCCGCGCCACTCCTTTATTTTCATCGGAACGGTCGACGAGGAGGACTATATGCGCGGCGTGGAGGCCGCCATTGCCTCAGGCTGGGTAACTGAAAATAGCTGGGTGCTGGATACCGAGCCCACAAACGGGCAGATTCAGGTCGCCCACAAAGGCCGCACCTGGTTTGAATTGACCGCTGACGGTGTAACCGCCCACGCCAGCACGCCCTGGAAAGGGGCGGACGCCATTGCCGCCATGGCAGAAATGATCGCCGCTGTACGGCAGGGCGTCGAGGCAACACCCCACCACCACGACCTCGGCCGATCCACCGTCACCTTTGGGCAAATCAACGGCGGCTACCGCCCCTATGTGGTCCCGGACCACTGCACGGTCACCGTCGACATGCGGCTGGTACCGCCTACCACCACTGCCGCTGCCGAAGTCATCGTAAAATCGGCCATACGCCGGGCAGAAAAACAGATTCCCGGAGTCCATGGACATTACAGAATCACCGGTGACCGGCCCTTTGTTGAAAAAGATGCGCACTCCTACCTTTTAAAAATGCTGAGAGAAAGCTGCGCAGCCGTAACCGGCAGCCCTGCCCAAGTCAGCTTTTTCCCAGGCTATACCGATACCGCCGTTATCGCTGGAAATCTGAACAACCACAATTGCCTCTCCTACGGCCCCGGTGACCTTGAGCTCGCCCACAAGCCCGACGAATCTGTTCCTCTGGCCGATATTGACCGCTGCGAAAGGGTGCTGGCCGATCTGGCAGACAGAATTCTATTTGCTTAATCGGTTTTTCAAAAAACAGCACCGCCCTGCCAATATTGGCAGGGCGGCAAATATATAAACAGATTTTACTCTGTCATTCCTTTTTCCTGATAATAAGCCTCGTCGATTCCGTCTGTCTCCAACTGCCCTGAAACCCTCAGCGGTGTAAAGCGGCCGATTATTTTGAGCATAATAACGGTTAGCACAAAGCTATAAATCATGACAATCGCCGCACCCGCAAGCTGTGTCAGCAGCTGCCCCGGATTGCCATAAATCACACCCGTTACAGCATTGATCGCAGGGCTTGCGAAAATCCCCGTCATAATAATGCCAACGGTGCCTCCGACTCCATGCAGTCCAAAAACATCCAGTGTATCATCCAGATTCTTTTTAATGCGCAGCTGAATCATTCCATAGCAGCACAGGGTGCCCACAACACCAATGATCGCCGCTGCCCACGGTTCCACAAAGCCTGACCCCGGCGTTATACAGACCAGTCCCGCCAGAGCACCCATCATTGCGCCGAGGACGCTGGGATGTTTTTCCTGTATCCAGCTGGCAATAACCCATGTCATAAGCCCAAACCCCGCAGAAATCTGTGAATTGGTGATGGTCATTGCCGCAATTTCATTGGCTGCCAAAGCGCTTCCCCCGTTAAAGGCAAACCATCCAAACCATAAAAGCCCTGCGCCAATAGCGACATAGACCATGTTATGCGGAGTATAATCACGTTTTTTTCTGCCGCCGACTACCAGCACTGCCGCCAGCGCGGAAAAACCCGCACTCATATGAACCACTGTACCTCCGGCAAAATCTGCCAGGCCCATCTGTGACAGAAATCCTCCGCCCCATACCCAGTGCGCTACTGGAATATAAACCAGAAGACTCCACAGCGTCAGAAATACCATATAGCTTTTGAGCGTCATACGCTCTGCCACCGCGCCACAGATAAGTGCGGGCGTCACCAGAGCGAACATCAGCTGAAAGATAAAAAAAGCGATAAACGGAATGGTCGGTGCCCAAATCTCAGAGGGTGCCAGACTGACATTCTGTAAAAACGCAAACTCCAGATTGCCGATTATTCCTGAAATATCACCGCCAAAGATCAGGCTGAAACCACCGATAAACCAAAGAACCGTCACGATGCCCATGGCAATAAAACACTGGAACATAATATCTACAATATTGCCCTTTCTCAGCAGCCCAGCGTAAAAAACAGCCAGGGCCGGTGTCATCAGGCACACCATAGCCGCACAGACAAGAATAAATCCTGTATCCGCAAAATTAATCATACTTCCCTTTTCTCCTCGTATATTATACAAAATTTATATTCAAGATTATCAGCTTTTACTTTATCTGTCAAATACGGGAATTGTAAATTTTATCTTTATAAATCTTATAACTATTTTTGTCAAATTTTCACTTTTCTAGTTCAAAGTTTAACTGCTTATTAATTTTTCTCATAAATTATCGTTTTCTGATTTTCCTGAAATTATTTTTTAAGGTATAAAAAATGATTTCCATGATTTTTATTATAAAATAATTTGAGGATTTTAGCTGTCTAATCCATTAGAAACCTTTCTGTTTATATTAAAAGCCTCCTTTTTTGTGCAAAATCGCATTTTATGACAAATTCCACTGTTTTTCTGAAAATTTTTATCCATTAAAATATGTGCCAACTGGCGCGAAACATAAAAAAGCGCAGCCGCAATTTAACTGCTACGCTTAAAATCCAGCTTCTGCTGCTTTACTCAAAAATAAGAACGGTTCCCTTTTTCAGCCTGCACTTTCGCATGTCCCTGCCCGAGCTGTCCCTAATCTTTCCCTCTGCGACCAATTGCTGATAATCTTTCTGTGACAGACACAGCTTATCCCTCACCAGCGCGGAAACCTTGACGGGAAACGGGTACTCGCTTTGTACCTCCACCTCCGACATTTCTCCAGATACGGGAATATCGCCTGAAACAGCATAACTTGGCAACAGGGCTTCGGCGCCGTTTCCTTTCAGAAATTGAAAGTCCACAGCGTACTGCCGGGCAAGTCTCTCATCATTGCTGTAAAAGCGTTCCAGCAAACCAGTGCTTAACGTCTGCGGTGAAACACGCGAGTAAACCGCCGCGTTCCAGGTTGTATCGCACTTTGTGCATTTATAAATCAGCCAAATATCCAGATATTTCCGCTGGGCGTTGACCCTAAATTGTCCTGAACAGATAAACTCTGCCTTTTTACCGCACTTTTTACAGTATCTCAACACCAAAGGCAGCCCAATAGGTCTTATATTCCAGATAAATTTTTTCATTGTCTGGCTCCTCTCTTTATTAATAAAGAAGAAGCCTAATAAGGTGGATTGTCACAAATTCTTTTCATCCTGCGCCTCCCTGATTCGTATTTCTTTTATGAATCCATTGTAGCATGATGCTTCCGCGTCCCCTACCTAATACTCTTTTCATAACTAAACATAAGAAAAAAGCTGATTCAGTCTGCAAAACTGAATCAGCCGTCATTAACCCTTATTCTCTTTTCTCAGCTGCCCGATAATTCTCTGGATACTCTTCAGGGACAGGAAGTACTTTTCCGCCAGAACCTCCATAGATGTTCCGGCCAGATAGTCTGTGTAGATACTTTTATTCCGTTCCTTTAATTCCTGGCGGGTCGAGGTTGATGCGCCCCAGACTTTTTTGTTGTCAGAAATTCTCGGAATATAAATGAACTCTCCATCAATATACTCCTGAATCTTTTCCAGCAGTTCCCGCGGCAGAATATGTGTTGCTTTCTTATAGCTCATTTTGCGCTCCTGATATTTTTTTCAAACGGGAACAGCAAAGCTACCGACAAGCATTTATTCAATTTATAAACCGTTGCGACAGCCCTGCCTACGCAACCATAACGATAGGATTAAGCATAAAACTTCACCCCTCCTTCTCCATTGGTCTTTTCCTGTCCAATTCTATCACAATCTAAAAAAAGACAAAACCTCATTCTTTTTTATTAAAGGAAAATGAGGTTTGTCTTTACGCTTAATATTATTTTATGTTTTCACACTCTAAACTATCTTCACCCTTTGACACTGCAAATATGCTTTCTATGTACTTCCCCATCAATTCTTAGTCAGGATAAAAATCAATTTATCCATTATTTTATCTCTCTCTACTTCCTGCATTTCACTATCTGTCTTTTCCTTCTTCAGACGTTCGAATAATTCTTTTACGGTATTATTTTTTTGCGTGCTTTCCATTTTTCCACCTCACAAACAGCTTTTTAGTAAGTTCCATACATCTTGACCGCCTCAATCATTGCCTTAATATTTTCAGGCTTTGCGTCTCCTAAAGTGAGAATCCCTTTGTCTGTGCTGATCATAAATCCGCCGTCCGCCGCGCAGTCGTCAATCATCCTTTTCACGCAATCCTGTACTTCTTTTTCGCTTCCGAAAGCCAAGAGGCTGATGGGAAGACCGCCGCACACACAAAGCTTATTGCCAAGCTTTTCTTTAAACTTTTTACAGTCGCCGTTTTCCTGTAGACAGACCAGCTTCCCATCATTATCCGGAAGCTCCTGGAGCAATTCATAGTATGGCTCCCAGTTGCCTTCCATAAACACCCCCACGGTATAGCCGCAGGTATTCATGGCATAATCCAGCTGTGCGCGGAAATAAGGAAAATAGAATTCCTCAAAATCCTTTGGTTTTAAAAATGGCGCGATATGTGTTGCGCAAAACAGAAAGTGTGCGGAATCTTCCCGCTTCCTGTATCCATCACAGCTGTTATGAATAAGAAAGTCGCTAAAGCTTTCCATGGCATGCTTCAGCTCATCCGGGTGTCTGCGGATGTCCGTCATAACTCCGGAAAAATCTCTGCAAAAATCCATAATGCTGTCTAATGGGTGGTTAATGGCTCCGTTTGACAGCACCGGGTAACCGTCTGCCTCAATGCGCATATTGGCTTCAATTGTTTTTTTCATATACCAGCCAAATTTATCAAAGGCCTCGCACAAGGCCTCGTAAGCCTTTCCGCTGGTCTCGTTGAGGACAGGATACTTTCGGGGCAGTAAATAATCCCGGAAATAGGCAGCTGGATCTTTTGCCAGCAATGGATACTCATCTTCATTCATAACATTACAGCTGAGATTCGACACCTGCAGCCCTTTTTCCGTTACAATATAATGCCCGCCTCCCAGCGCATTTGTCGCTGGAATCGGTACATTATTCCCCATGGTAAAGAATGCGTCAAAATCAAATTCTTTAGCCAGACGCGAATGAACATCATAGGTCAGCTCTGGCTTTGTATCATAAACCTCTTTGACGCTGTAGCCATAGTAGTTTTCTGCCCATGCATAAATATTCGCCACGACAGGCACCCTGTCCGGCACTTTTCTCTGAATTGCTTTTTCGCAGCGTTCCAGTCGTTTTTGATATCCGCTATTTTTATTTTCCATTTTAAACCTTCACCTCACGTAATTAAATAAATCCTACAATACTGCCAGCTAACGGGAACCATACCGCCATCAAAATAACCAGTATTACCTGAATAAGGGCGGTTGATTTCGGCATCTCGCTCATCTTGTAAAAACCTTTGGAATAGGTAATCATTGGAACCGTATCGAGCGGCAGTAAATAGGCATTGCCGGCACAGATGCCGAGAATAATCATCAGAATTGCGGGGCTGTAGCCGCAGTTTGCGGCTACCGAAATCATAGCCGGCGCTAAAACAGCGATGAACGCAGGAGCAACTGGAACAACGATCAGCATCGCAAAACCGATGAAACCGCAGATCGCTATAAGTACCGGTCCTGTGATACTCATTTGTTCAGGCATAAACGACGCAACCAGCCAGTTTCCAATCCCATTGGCCGAAATAGCCGTACCCAGTGTGAGTACAGTGCCGACCAGAAAAAACACCTGCCAGCTGACACTTTTTACAAATTCATCCCATGAGAGCGCACCAATCTTCGGCAAAAAGAGACAGAATAATCCGCACAAAGCTACCATTGTCACATTAAACACAGGAAACCAGGAACTGGCGATCCAGCATACCAGCATGATCAGTGTTACCAGAATAACGAATTTTTCCTTTATATCCATTTTGTCGTGTGTATTTAACGTATTGATATAATCCTTCAAACGATCCGGGTCCATGTCGGCCGGGTGGTAAACCTTAGTAATAATCAGCCATGCAACGGGAAGGATCACAATCGCAAGTGGAATTCCAAACAGCATCCACTGAACAAAGCTGACCGTAATACCCGTCATTTGCTCGAGCATACCGATAACCAGCAAGTTAAGCGATGAGCCGGCTGGTGTCATAACACCGCCAACCATTGCACTGACCGGAATGGCGATCATCAGCGCCTTACCAGTTCGCTTCTTTTCATCTTCATCTTCAAAAATATCAAGGAATCCCAACGCGATTCCCATAAAAATAGCTGTTGTCGGAATATTCGATACCATAGATGAAAACAGCGCTGTACACACCATAATCCCAAAGATAATCCCCCGGGTGCTCCCTTTAAGCAGCCTGATAATAACCAATAGAATTCGATGGGCAATCGGCATTTTTGCGATCGCTGCGGAAATCCCAAAGGATGCCAGAATAAAAAAGGTAACAGGGTTCGCAAATCCTGTAAACCCATCTCCAATACTTGGAACCGCTCCCAGCATGGGCATCAATATCAAAGTAATAATACAGATAACCCCAGCCGGAAAGGCTTCAGTTACCAGCAAAACCAGAAAGACCAGCAAAATACTGATTGTTCGCCAGCCAGCTACACCCAGATCTGCCGGTGCCGGCATAAAATACATAATAACGACAATTGCAGCGCTGACCAGCATGCCAATCATCTGCGTTTTTTTTATTTTACTATCCTGTTGCATTTTAGATTCTCCTCTTCATGCGTTCTATAAAAACAAACTGAAAATAAACCGGTATAAATCTTCTTCATAAGGCTGAACATATTGCGAAACATCAAATCCATCATCTGACTTCAGTTGAGATCTATTACGTTTACATTCTTCCTCATCATTATAATAATATGCGGGCTGCATGTGTTTTCACCTCCTGTTATTAGATCATGTATTTTTGTCCGCTTTGTTTAATAGCGTCCATAGGTTTTTACGGTCTCAATCACCGCTTTGAGGTTATCCGCGATTTTACCTTCTAAAGAGTATATTGTTTTATCTGTATTAAAAATATATCCGCCGTCCAGGGCAAGCACATCAAGCAGAGCCTTTGCCTTATCAGTACATTCTTTTTCGGTACCAGTCTGGAGCAGGGTGATCGGATATAATCCCGATATAATATGCTTATTCCCCAATGTCTGTTTAATTCTTTGAGGATCGCCGTATTCAAACTGAAACTCAACCCGGTTGCCGAGTTCACCCAGATGAT
The DNA here is from genome assembly GCF_002441855.2 of Eubacterium maltosivorans. Classification (NCBI taxonomy): domain Bacteria; kingdom Bacillati; phylum Bacillota; class Clostridia; order Eubacteriales; family Eubacteriaceae; genus Eubacterium; species Eubacterium maltosivorans. The sequence goes on from NZ_CP029487.1 coordinate 2,553,443, forward strand.
CAATTTTATCTCCCCAGTCATGTTCTACAAAGGCCTTTACCCCTACGTTTTTCTCAGCGATATAATCCATTAGTTTTTTAAAGGTTGGCCACCAAAATTGATCAAAATCTTTTGGGCGCATGAACGGAGCCATATGCAGCGGTATAAAGGTTCTTGAATACCGGGAAGAGCTCGGCACAACCGCTAATTTCTGCATGTGCGGCAGAACTGCATCACACGCCTTAAGCACCTTTTCCGGATATCTTCGTATATCTTTTGCAATGCCGCTAAAGGAACGAATGAAATCCGCCAGAAAATCAAAGGGCGCCTCGGTCATTCCTCCCGCTGGAAAAGCAGCAAACTGATATTTTTCAATCATCTTCGCCATGGTTGCTCCCATGATCGCACTTGTTCTGTTCTTCGCATGAAAAGCCTGGGCTAAATTCAGCGCCTTTTCATCTTTGCTGGCGTCCAGCCCTTCATAAAGCCGTGGAAGAAGTTTTTCAACCATACATTTGTATGGTTCTTCAATAAAAAGGTCATATTCCTCTGGTTCCAGGCAATGTATTTCAGGATGCTGCATATATCCGGATTCACTCATTATAATTGCCTTTGAACCAAGCAGCCAGTAATGAGCTGGATTTCTCAATGTTGGCATAATCGGTGATTTATCCGTGTTAAATTCCTTACAAACCTTATCAAAAAACACCTCGTAAAGTTCTGTATTCCACTGCGCTTCTTTCAGTTCAAGACCGGAATATCGAATTGCCGCTTCCCATGAAACCGACACCTCAACAGGAACCCGTTTGGGAATTCTTCCCTCATAAACGTCTTGAAATAATTCTATCCGTTCAGCCTGACTTTCTGTGAATTTTCGTTCTCCCATTTCTCCTCCAATTTAGGCTTTTTATTATTTTCACCTATTTATTTATAATTAAATTATACCTATATTTCTTATTTTGTCAATATCTTTATATTTTTTCTTAAAAAGCCTATTTTAAGAATGCAAAAATAAGTTTTTCTGGGCATTTTCTTCAAAATTTTATGATAAATTATGGATAAATATAGTAATGCTGTAGTATAATGGGCTTAGACAAGTAAAAGAAAATTTGGAAAGCAGGCTGAAAAAATGGCTGTATCAAAATCTAAAAGAGGTTTAAAAACCCAAAAGTTAATTCTTCAAACAGCAAAAGAATTTTTTTATGAAAAAGGCTATGAAAAAACAACGATAAAAGAAATCTGCGAAAAAATTGATATTCGGACGGGTAATTTGGCGTATTATTATAAAACCAAAGACGACCTTGTCAAAGCGATCTATGATGATCTTTTTTTAGAGTCCTATACCTTTGTATCAACTCATCTTGAGCACAAAACTTCCGCGCTCGAAAGAAACACGATCAACAGTCTCGTCGACTTCCGCGCAAGGCTCAGGGATAAAAATACGACACGGTTCTATTTAGATAATCTGAAAAAAAAACAGCTGTCCCTCTATCTTGACAATAATTTAATCCGTTTTGTAAGACAATTTATTACTGAATTAAAACTTGATATCTCCGAAAAGGAGCTCCAGGATATTCTGTACGCCGAGTATGGTTTGCGCCGCGAACTTACGATCCGCATGATCGAAAATCCAGAGGAAAATGATTTTTGGGATTACTTTACAACGATCAATATTTTCAGATGCCGGCTCTATAAAATTGATGAAAATCTGATGCGCGCCTTCTTGTTTAACGCAATGGAGTTTGAACGGAAGAACGACTTTTCACAAATCCGGCTATTGATTTAAAATTTTCAGCTGTGGTCGGATTGCTCTACAACAATCGAGAACTCTATCTCTTTTAAAATAATACAAGCCAGCATCTTTAGATGCTGGCTTGTATTATTTTAAACAGACAGCAAGTGCCGTTTCCCTTAACACACCTTACTTCCTGCCGGCATTGTGGAATCCTCCACTGTCAGCAGCGAAAGTCTTTTCCCCCCGATAGCGGACAAAATCATTCCATTGGATTCTACGCCGCGCAGCACAATGGGTTTGAGATTAACGCATACCACAACCGTCATTCCAATCAGATCTTCCGGTTTATAATATTCCGCAATTCCTGAAACGATCTGACGTTTCTCACTGCCCAAATCAATTTGAAAAACCAAAAGCTTATCCGCGTCCGGATGCTTCTCACAGGCTAATATCACGCCGATTTTCAATTCTACCTTTGAAAAATCATCGATAGTAATCTTATCGCTGTTTTGTATTTCAGCTTTCTTCTGCTTTTCCTTTTGCGCCGACTTGTTTTTCTTATTCTGCTTTTCTGTCTCCACTCTTGGGAACAGCACATCGCAGTTTTCTATCTTGATGTTCTCTGGATATTGTCCAAACACCTCAAGGCTTTTCCAGGTTCTCAGTGTTTCTGGCACGCTTAAGCTTTCAAGTATTTTTCTGCCTGTTTCTGGCATCACCGGACCTACCATAACGGCCGTAAAACGCAGAGCCTCTGTCAGGTTATACATAACTGCCGCCAGACGACTGTGGTTTTTCGGGGCTTTATACAAAATCCATGGCTCGGTTTCATCAATATATTTATTGGTTCGGCCGACCAATCTCCAAACCGCTTCCAATGCTCTGCTGAAATCCACCTTGTCCATATACCCCGCAAAAACCTCTGGGGTGTCCTGTGCCAGTTTAATCAGCTCAGAATCCAACGCGGCGGCTTCCCGCTGCCCGGGTATTTTTCCATCAAAATATTTCACAGTCATTGCTGCGGTTCTGCTCAGGAGATTTCCAAGGTCATTGGCTAGGTCCGAGTTGATACGGTTTATCAGCAGCTCCTCACTATACACGCCGTCTGCACCGTCCTTCATTTCCCTGAGCAGATAGTAGCGCAGGGCATCCACTCCGTATTTACCGGCCAGCTCTACAGGATTTACGACATTACCGACCGATTTTGACATCTTTCCGCCCTTAAGCAATATCCATCCATGCCCGTAAATCTGGTTGGGCAACGGCAAATCCAGCGCCATCAGCATAATGGGCCAGTAAATGGTATGAAAGCGTATGATGTCTTTTCCTACCAGATGCACATTGGCCGGCCAGTACCGTTCCATCTGGTCAGGCTTATCATTGAGATAGCCCAGGGCTGACAGATAATTCGGCAGCGCATCAATCCAGACATAGACGACATGCTTAGGATCAAAGTCAACCGGAACACCCCAGCTAAAGGAGGTTCGTGAGACACAGAGATCCTGAAGGCCAGGCTTGATAAAATTATTGATCATTTCATTTTTCCGAGACTCTGGTTTGATAAAATCCGGATGGGTTTCAATATGCTCAAGCAGACGGTCTGCATATTTGGACATTTTAAAGAAGTAAGCCTCCTCTGAGGTCATCTCCACTGGCCTGCCGCAATCAGGGCATTTTCCGTCAACGATCTGGCTTTCTGTCCAGAAGGATTCACATGGGGTACAGTACCAGCCCTCATATTTTCCTTTATAGATATCGCCCTGGTCATAGAGCTTTTTAAAAATACGCTGAATGGTTTTCATGTGCTCGGGGTCTGTGGTGCGAATGAGCTGGTCGTTATCAATCTTCATCAGTTTCCAGAGCTCAGCGATACGCGCAGCCTCTTCATCCACAAAAGCCTGGGGAGACATACCCTTTTCCTCGGCCACCTTTTCAATCTTCTGTCCGTGCTCATCAATCCCTGTAATCATGTAAGCATCGTAGCCCTGAAGCGCCTTAAAGCGTTTGATGGTATCTGCCGCCACAGTTGTATAGGTATGTCCGATATGCAGGTCGCTGCTCGGGTAATAGATGGGCGTTGTAACATAATACTTTTCTTTCAATTCTGTCTCCCCTTTATCTGTTAATTTTTGACGCCAGGCAGGCCGCGCCAAATCCATTGTCAATATTCACAACCCCAATGCCGCTGGCACAGGATGTCAGCATTCCCAGCAATGCCGAAACACCGCCAAAGTTCGCACCGTATCCAATACTCGTAGGCACAGCGATGACTGGTTTATCCGTCAGACCGCCAACCACACTTGCCAGGGCGCCTTCCATCCCGGCAATGACAATGACCACACCTGCACGGTTGATCCGTTCTACATTGTCAAGCAGCCGGTGGATACCTGCAACTCCGACATCATAAATCCGATCCACACAATTTCCCATGACCTCTGCACAGACCGCCGCTTCCTCCGCCACCGGAATATCCGAAGTTCCAGCGGATACGACTGTAATACTTTTTTCACTCACCTTAAATGCCTGCCGCTTGACAACTACAACTCTGGCCTCTTTATAATATTCCGTTTCATCAGAAAGCTCCGCGATGGTTTTGTAAACATTCTCGTCGACCCGGGTTGCCATAATATTCCCATCTGTACGCTCAATCATATCCTTGACAATGCCACGGACCTGCTCAAGGGATTTCCCAGGGCTGTACACAACTTCCGGAAAACCATTGCGCAATTCTCTATGATAGTCGACCTTTGCGTATTCCAGATCATGATACGGTATATCCTTTATTTTTTCAAAAGCGCTGTCAATACTGGTTTGACCGCTCTTTACCTCTGTTAATAAATCTTTTAATTTTTCTGCATTCATAGTCTGCCCTCTGTTCTTTTTAGATGAAAGACTGAAAAGGAAAAATCCTTTCCAGTCTGTTACTTGTAAAACAACCTGTTTAGCTGAAGAAGCCAATAAATCCTGTCGCAAGGAAATATATGAATACCGGCACAGTGAGGAACTTGTATAAAACATCTTCCCATGCTCCGTATTTGACAACAGAGGTCGGATTAATCCACTCCTCACGCACACGTTTCGCTTTATAGAACCATGCCAGATAAACAGCAAGGCCGGTGGCGGCGGCAGTATACAGGAATGTCCCGACCAAATAGTCGAAATGTTCTAAGAATTCTGAAATCCAGATACATGGAATCGCGCCAATAATCGCGATAAGTGTCACGATAATAACCGCTGTTCTTCTCTTCATTCCAAAGCTGTCGATTAAAACAGTAACCGGAACCTCCCAGGCAGAAATAGTTGTAGATAAACCAGCGAACAATAATGCGATCAGGAAAAACACCAGCCAGACAGGACCGCCTGCCAGCTGTTCAAAGACCTTTGGCAATACCATGAAAATAAGGCCGCTGCCTGCGTCCGGGTTCATTCCAAAAAGAATAACTGCGGGAATCATTGCAAAACCACTTAAAACACAGATTAACATTTGGGTAATATTAACAGTTACCAGGTCTGTCCCGATATCTGCTTTGTCGGAGCAGTAGCTCCCAAAAGTTATGAGATAGCCCGGCCCGCAGCCTATCGCAAACAGCGCCATACCGGCAGCCTCGACCCAAAGCTTAGGATTTGCCCACTGGGAAAAATCTGGACGAACATAAAATTCAATACCCTGCATAATTCCCGGCAATGTGCAAATACGGATTACCAGAATAACTAAAATTACAAACAATGCCGGTAAAAGAATTTTACACGCTTTTTCAATACCGCCCTTGATCCCCCCCAGGCAGATAACGCCTGTCAGAATATCAAGCCCGGCAACCACCAGAAACACGACGATTTTATTATTTGCGACAACATTGTAAAACCCTTCAGGATCTGCCAGAAACGGCGAGCCCGCAACAGTATAATAAATGTACTGCACAACATTCGCCATAATAACAGGATAATAGAACATTAACAAAAGTGGAATTAATGCGATAAATGTTCCGATAACTTTTCCTTTTTTGCCCGCCAAAGACTCAAGCGCACCGGCAACACCCGATTTTGTATGTCTTCCCAGTCCAACTTCTCCCCAAGCGGCCGGGATTACAATAATAATACTGATCAGAAAAAACGCCAAGACAAATGCGCCACCACCATACTTTGCAGTCAGCATTGGAAAACGCCACATTGCGCCGACGCCAATCGCCATTCCCAAAGTTGACAGAATATAGCCTATCCGAGATCCCCATGCCCCACGGCTTTTTTTATCACTCATTTTATTTCTCCTCTTCTAAATCTCTTTATTCCTTAACGAATGTGCAATTAGGGCAATACTGCCTCCGCCGAGAACGACACCATAAAATATCAACATAATCCAAGTACCAATCGACATTTTTAACCTCCTGATTTTTAAAACACTTTACCAATTACTGTAAAACTAATAGATTTTCACTAATCATGTCGATAAAACTCGATCTTCTTGAGAAATAAAACGAATTTTTAAAATAAGCTTGCTAATTATAAAAACCGTGGTATTATTAGTACAAGAGAGATTAGTGAAAGATAACCCTTAAAGAAAAGCTTTGCTGTGCGTCTATTCCAATAATCAGCAATATGCATTGCTTTACTTTTTTGCTATTCTCTTTTATTTATTATACAAAAGGGCTCTGACCAGCTCTTTTGTATATATTTTGCGTCATACTTGAAAATATTTTTTAGTCTTTCTTTAACAAAGGGGGGCTTCTAAATAAACACGAAGATTTTCCAGCACTTTTTCACTCAGCCGAACTTTAGATAATGTCGATGTTCCTGCCGCCTTATTTGGACAAAACACATTTGGGTACCTGAGCAGCTCTTCTGCTCCAAGCCCGCCTGCCGAATCGCTCAAGGCATAATTTTTCTCATTGCAGAGCCATCTTTTCAAAGCGTTAATATTGTGTGATGGGCCGATTGATGTATTAACAAAAATTTTTCCATCTCCAAAAATTTCAAACTCACGCTCGTTCATTAAAATGACATTTTTATTGAGGCATGTACACAGAACATCTACCTTTTCAAGCAATCCTTCCTTGTTCATCCATATAAAACCTTCCTGCTCTTCAACATCTGGTTTTCTTGTCCGGCTAAAATAATGCACATTTGCACCAAAAAACTTCAAGGCTTTAGCGACCATTGTTCCACTGGTTCCCAGTCCCATAATACCAACGTTTATATTTGTCAGTTCCATCGGCACACTCTTCCACATAGTGCCGCCAAACCCGTGCAGCAATCGGACAAGCTCGCTGATTACATATTCCGGCACACCTTCATCGCCATAATCACGGACCCCTTTAACCACAATTCCTTTTTCCTCTGCCGCAGCGATATCCACATTGGCGTTCTCCGGTGCATACAGGCTGCAGCACATCCCAATATACTTAATATTCGGGCAGGCATTCAGCACCTCACTGTCAATCTGGCTGGTATAGCTCAGAAGCACCGCGTCGGCATCGCCGATCCGTTTGATAATCGCCGCATTATCCTCTGGAATGCTGTAGTAAAACTGTACTTTTTCTGCATACTGCGACAGCCTGTTTTCTGCTTCCGGTGTCAGATTCAACCGTTCAATTGCCACCATTTTTTTGAACATACTTTTTCCCCTTATATAAGCCTCTTAAATTAAAACTAGTTTATTTTTTCTTCATCCGCATCGCTGTATCTCCGGCCAACCTTCACTTCATCGCCGACAATACCCTGTACAACAAAAACATTTCCCGGAGGACACCCCTTTACGGAACGGCCTTTACCCTTGAGCGGATTAGTGCATTTTCCGATTAACACAGTGTTTTCCGGCGTGGATTCCGGCGGCAGTTCTTCTTCTTTTACCGGCCCCACTACCAAGATTTTTCCTTCCAGATACTGGGTTAATTCCTGGCTTTTCAAATCCATCAATGAGCTGATAACGGTATTTCGACAGCCTGTACAGGCTCCTTCAGCAAAAATCAGCTTATATGGCGGCAGGCCTTCAATTTCTACTTCACTCGAGCGTTTGAAACGGTGTTTAACGTCTTCAATGGGTTTTCCTTTGATCTCAATTTTATCGAGATCCATTTCTCCAAGCCCTCTGGCATTCGCCTCAACCGTCAGCATTGGTTCATCCACCTTGTAGCCCATAATAACACTGGCTACCGCGTCACAAGCAACAACATCCTTTGAAGCAACAATGAGATCCATTACAACCGTTTCGCCAAAAATCGGCCCCAGACCCTGCTGACAAAATGTACCGTCAATAACATTAAGGACAGGCTTTACCGTCTGGATAATGTCGATGACACCGTTTATTACGCCAATGGAATGAAACTCCTTTTTCTGTACATCGCCGATCAGCCCTTTAAGATTTTTTAATCCAAGGGTAACTTCTGTCTGGTCATGTGTTTTCATAACAGGCACTGTGATAATGGCGTCGGCCTCTGCCACAACATCCCAGGAGCTCAGCTCACTGATTAGTTTTCCGTCCGGCACAGGGATTTTAACTTTTTTTGCCTGCTTTTTTAAGTCGATAACCAAATAGCCTTCTTCTCGCAGCTGGTCATACCCGCACGCTTTTATGACTTCCTCGGTATCAACGCCCGCTGCGCTGGACTCCGCGATGATCGGCACGCCTCCTTCATCTTTCACCATCTCAGCAATAGCCTTAACAACTTCCCAACGTGTAACGCCGCCGGACAAGCGATCATCTGGCACAGCCACCAAATTGGGTTTAATTAGGACTTTGTACCCAGGCTTTATGATGTCGCTGAGACCGCCGCAATCAGCAATGGCTTTCTGCACAGATGCCTGAATACTTGCATAGTCGTTTCCTTCAGTTTTTTGAATTGATACTACTGACATTCCTTTTACTCCTTTCTACTTTACTGGAACGCTTTTATGCTATTCCACTATATGGAATTATTAATTCCATATTATAGTCAAATTATATCCGGTATCTGTGCAATTGTCAATATGAAATTTATTGTAAAAACCATATTTCAAAATAGGGAACTGTTTTTAAATCCGCAGTTACATGATTCTCTCATTATAAAAATCAACTGCTTCCAACGCCTCTTCAACCCCAGAGGCAAGGTGTTCATTTTTCAATTGGTATAGCGCATCATCATAATGATTCTCCCTGATACCTATGATGATTTTCCTCATACTTTCAATGACCTGTTTTGCATAATCATTATCCCTTTTGCGGTATTTAAAAATCAAAACCATAATTCTCACAAGCTCATCCTGAAGGTTGAGGTAAATCTGATCAATCCTTTTATTGTCTAAAACACTGACCATTGTTCGGTGTACCTCGCTGTCCGCATATTCAAAGGCATAGTAATCATGGTAACTGGCCTTCATACGGACAAATTTTTCTTCAAGCTTAAATGAAAAATCCCAATTCAACTTTTTTTCAAAAATGGTGTCCAGAGCCTTGACCTCCAGAATCTCCCGGATTTCGTAAATCTCCCTTACATCCTTTACTGAAATTCCCTTCACATAAACTTTTTTGCGGAAGCCTGTCTCAATCCATCCCTCATTGGTTAATTTTTGGATCGCGATATGAACCGGCATACGGCTTACTGAAAATTCCTCAGCCAGATTTGCTTCAGTAATGGCAGTCCCTGGTGGATAATCAAGTGTCAGTATCCTTTCCTTGATTTTTGAGTATACTTGCTCCGTTAGTGACTTTTCTTCTTTATATTCTTCTTTCATAATTCCTCCATTTTTTAAATACAACATATATTTTAGTATACTAAAATATATGTTGTATTCATATTATTACTTTCCTGTTTTCTTGTCAAGTTATTTTCGTAATTCAATGCTTTTATACAAATCAAAAAAGCCCTCGTGATATATAATGTTATCACAAGGGCTTTTTAAGCATTAACGGATTGTTGAGGATAGCTTATCTACATCAATATATGTAAATCTCTTTTTCAAATCCAGTGAAATCTGAGATGCTGTAGACTGCATCATACCTATAATATTCTCTTTATTGCTTTCATCCAGTCTTATTTTCGGGATACTCGTGCTGATTGCCGCGACAACGCGGTCATTCGCATCCCATACCGGGGCAGCGATGCAAAAAAGGCCAGGTTGAAACTCCTCATCCTCTGTCGCATAGCCATTCCGCTCGACTTCCTCCAGCATTTCATGAAATTCGTTGATATCCTTATTAAAATTCGGCTGCAGCCTGATCATTCTCTCGACTTTATCCCACGGCTGATATGCCAGCAGGCATCTGCCAAGAGCGGTATTGAGCGCAGGATAGGCTGTACCTACTGTAAAATTGGGACGCAGAATATGCGGGGAGTCCACCTTGGTCAGATAAATGACGCTCTTTCCCTGCAAAATAGCCAAATTGACGGTTTCCTGCGTTTTTTCGACCTGTTCTTCCATATGCGCTTTGGCTACCTCTACCCAGTCACGGCTGTTGGAATAACGGCTGCTGATATTAAAAAACGCAATGCCCAGCTGATATTTTAAAGTATGCGGATTTTGCACCAGATACTGTTTCATAACAAGGGTGTTTACGATTCGCTGCACGGTGCTGGCAGGGATTCCCGTACTCTCGCTGAGCTCTTTGATTCCAAGCTCATCCGCTTTGGAATATTGTTCCAAAATGCTCAGGGTTTTCAGGATCGATTTTGAAAATGAGGTTTCCTTTTCTGCGGATTTCGCTTTTGCCGCTGTATTATTTTCATTTTTAGCCGTATTTCTCACCTCGATTCTTTAATTTAGAATTTCCGATTCTATATTACTAACTATATAACAATTATTCTATTTTTTCAATTCTTTTTTTATGTCTGCAATTTACAAAAAAGCCCGAATCGTATCGACCAGTCCTTCAGCGTTATTATCGCAGGACACGCCGAGAGCGCGCAGATCATCGCTGACGTCCACAGCCAGATCGCTGCCATCTTTATTTTCATTGAGAAGCCCACCCATGATCAGGTGCGCGTCCATGCCGCTCTTTTCAAGTCCTTCCAGCATTTCTCTTGCAAAGCTGAGCGCGATGCCGTTAAAACTGCTCATTACAACAAAACGGCTTTCACTTTCAATCATCGTATCCAGGATATCCTGCACCGGGACACTTTTACCCAGGTCAAACACATTTGCGCCGGCCTGAAGCAGAATACTTTTTACAATTTCTTTTCCGAACTCATGTCCGTCTGTTGAGCCGATAATCACGTTAACATCCTGGAGAGCGCCTTCCAGATTCTGGATCTGCTCGCTGATCTCACGCTGGCGTTCATTGATGGTCATGACGATGTTGGTCGGGCGCACCGGGACGCGGCCGCGCATTGCCAGCTTATCTGCTTTTCCAACGCCAAAAACTTCTTCGAGCTGCTCTGAACCAATGGATTTTAAAGCTCCCAGGATCTCTCCTGCATGGGTAATATCCACATCCAGATCATCAAGTCCATTCATAATCCGCTCAAAAAAGATTCTGCCGCACGCCACCAGCAGGTCCTTCTCGGCGTTTATCTCTGTCCAGTTGATATACGGCGAGTAATAGCGTCCTTTTTCAATCATCATGTCCACCGTCATATGCGCCTGCACAATCTCTTCGATCGACGGAACACGAGCCGCCTCTGTCACAGGAATCGGCGTTACTGCGTGGCCGGTCGGACACTTTGACTGTCCCATGCTGTCTGCCATGACAAAGGAGGACAAAGCGCCAAAGTTGCGGTCATAGTCAAAGCCAAAGTCAATGGTATTGCCATAGATCATGGACCCTGGAGTCTTGTAGGTATTGATTTCCCACATCGCCTGATTAAAGGTCATCCGTAATACAGGATCACTGAAAAGGTTGCCGAAGCAATGGCACATTCGGCCGCCCAGCAATTCCTCTACGATATATCTTTCCATGATGCACCAGCCCACAAGGTTGGCCAGGTCATGGAACTGAGAACCAAAGCCATCGTCAACATTTGAATGGATAATGGTTCCCTGGTCTTTAAATTTTCCCATCAAAACAATGGCTTTAAGCATATCAATGACACGCTGTTCCTCAATATCTACCCCGGGATACTCATAGGTATAGTAGTGCGAAACGTTTCCAATTGTTGTTACACCGGCTGCCAGTGCGTAACGTGTGTTTTCAAAGGAATTGCACGAGGCAATCATATGATCGCCCAGATGGGGCTGAACAGGAACAATCTGGCCAAGCTTCTGCCATTCATCAGGGTCTTTGAACGTCAGCCCTGTCCCTATGGGCAGCTTATCACGGTATTCTGCCGGCACACCCATAACCCAGTCCAGACAAAATCCAAAACGATCGACATAGCTGCCGCGCTTCTGAAGAGTATTGTAAACTTCTTCCACGCCTTTTGCGGTGGCGTCCCATGAGTTCCAGCCAATGTGGCTGTGCTTCATGATATGGCCCTCTTCCGCCATCTTACGCTTATACTCAGCTTCAGACGCTACCCCTTTTTCTTCCATGAACAAGGTTTTCCCAATGACGGTATCTGCGGCCACTTTGCCCACTTCGTCCAAAATACTCTTCATGTCCGGCAAATTCTTATATTCAAATCGTTTTTTCATTTTAATTTCCATGGTTAGTGTCTCCTTGATCCTCTTATTTTTTTATAATACTGTTCATTCCAACAGCAAACGCCAAATTTTTATCAACATAGCTCAGCAGACCCACTGCATATAGAATATAATCCCGGTCCACCACAAAATTACCTGTCGAAGGAAGCAGCGCGTCCTTCTCTCCCTTTTCCCTCCTGAGAACATGCTTCAGGATAGCCTCAGGATTTTCACTGTTAATAATCGGACCGCCTGTGCCGATAATGGTCCGCACATGCGTTAAATTTTTTCCATGCTGCATCCTGCGGCAGTAATTGCTGCTTTTATGCTCAATGACACCCGCGTGCCGTCTGGCCGCCAGGTATGCAGCGCTCTCAGCAATGATCTGGTCAATGCGTTTTTCAAGGGAAGTGTCCGGCAGAAATTTAGTATTGTTCACTCTGTTCGATATGGACTTTTCAAGCAACTCCCCCGATACTCCTATTTCATTTGCGAAAAATTCCATTCCCAGCTCACGCACCAGCACATCGGACGACTCGCGCATTCCCAGGTCGCCCTCAACGGTCCTTCTGGCATAAGGCTCGTCTGCGCCTACAAGCCTTGCCCCCTCATAGGAGGTGTGCTCCGCGTAGGAATGTATGTCCGTTGTCGCGCCTCCGATATCCACAAGCATTAACTCGCCAAGGCCGTCATGCCCCGTGGTCCCCTGAGACATCAGAAGGCCCGCGTCCAAAACCGCTGCCGGTGTCGGAACAATGGGGCCGTCAACCAGCTTGATAATATCGCCGAGTCCCTTCATATCCACAATACGGTTCATAAACAGATGGCGGATAATCTCTTCGGCCACATCAATATCCAAAACCCCGACCTGAGGAATAATATTGGGCGCCTGAAAACATTCCTTTTTATTTTGCAGCAGCTTCGCGCGAATCTCCTGCGCAATCTGGCTGTTCCCGCCATAAATAACCGGACAGCTGATCTGGCTCTGGGCGATCATCTCTGCGTTGTGCCTGATAATCGTCTGATTACCATTTTCATAGCCGCCGCACAGCAGAATCATCTCGGCTGGCAGCGCCTCTATTTTTTCAATCTCTTCGCGCGTCAATGCGCCGCTTGATACGTGGATGATTTTAGCCCCTGCGCCAAAGGCCGCATTTCTTCCCGCAGAAATGCTCAGGTTATAGGTTAAGCCAACCACCGCGATCCGAAGGCCGCCCGCTGCGCTGCTGGAAGCGTACTTCTCAGCGCCGCGGACCGCGCTTTCACCAATGGCTTTTCGGATATCCGAAAGACACGCTTCCATGGCAATCCGCGCGTCCTCTCTCACAGTTGACGGATGGCGGGTGGTAAAGACCACTGTCTTCTCCTCCTTACAGATCACTGCCGCCTTCGTAAAGGTACTTCCAAAATCGAATAAAATACTATACTCCATGCTGCTCCCCCTTATGTCTGATAATCTAATTTTACAGATATAATCCTCAAAGTCAAATTTTAAAAAAATAACTCTTTTATCATTCTTTGCCCATAAGCACGTAGGAATAAGGAAGCAGGCATTTTCTGATAAAAGAGTTATTAGCAATATATTAAACTTTGCAACATTCTGCACTTCTTATCGGCGCATCATGTCTGTGATTTCGAAGCGTGTTCGATATGGTTATTTTAAGCAGGAGGTGTCTTCTCCGATAAGATTGTTACAAAGTTGCTGCCCAATAATCTTATATCATGGGAAGATACCGCGGATTCTTGTCGCCATGCTCAGGCGCTTAAGCCCAAGAATATAAGCGGCCACACGGAATGTCACGCCATCGGTATCATGGATATTCTGAACATCACCAAAGCTGTCAATCATTATTTTGCGCAGTGTGCTGTTGACATTGTCTTCATCCCAGGTCAGATTCTGAGTGTTCTGAACCCATTCAAAGTAAGATACGACAACGCCACCGGCGTTTGCGAGAATATCCGGGATAACGGCTATATTTCTCTTTGTAAGAATTTCATCGGCTTCTACACTTGTCGGGCCGTTAGCGCCCTCAACGATTAATTTTGCCTGAATACGGTCTGCGTTATCCGCGGTAATCTGGTTTTCAAGCGCGCAGGGAATCAGCACATCACAGTCGCAGCACAACAGGCCGTCGTTATCAATTTTTTCGACGCCCTCAGCGCTGTACCCTTCCAGAGAGTGGGTGCTGCTGTTTGCGATATAGGCTTCGAGGTCACGGATATCCAGTCCGTCTGCCTTATAGTATCCGCCAGAGACATCGCTGACACCAACGATCTTATAGCCGGCTTCGGACAGCAGGCGCGCAGTGGTGCCGCCAACATTCCCCATACCCTGTACGGCAATGTGCAGAGATGGCGAGTCGATGCCCAGGTATTTAAAGGCTTCCATGGCCACAATGCTGACGCCGCGGCCGGTTGCTTCATTTCTTCCAAGGGACCCGCCGATATCAATGGGCTTTCCTGTGACCACGCCAGGAACAGAATAGCCTTTGAACATACTGTAGGTATCCATGATCCAGCCCATTACCTCTGCGTTTGTGTTCACATCCGGCGCGGGAATATCGCGTTCTGGCCCGATAAGCGGTAAGATTGCCGCGGTATAGCGTCTTGTCAGGCGTTCCATTTCTCCTCTGGATAATTCCGAAGGATCGACCTCAACCCCACCCTTGGCGCCGCCGTATGGAATGTTGACAACCGCGCATTTAAAGGTCATCCACGCTGCCAGGGCCTTTACCTCGTCGATATTGACATTGGGATGAAAGCGGATACCGCCCTTGCTTGGGCCGCGGCCGCTGGAATGCTGCACACGGTAGCCCTTGAACACGCGAATGGAGCCATCGTCCATATGTACGGGAACCGCTACCTGCAGTTCTCTTTCAGGATAAGTGATTGTGATGTATTCATTTTTGTCTAAACCCAGCTTACCTGCGGCTGTGTCTACAACTTCCAAAAAGTTATCATAAGGATTGTATTCTGATTTTTGATTGTTCAATTTCTTACTCCATATTAATCATAAATTTTAAAGGTTTGGTATTTTGGTAGAGAGATTAATGGTATTTTTACATTTTTATTTTTTGCTTATTTATTTCAAGAGGGGGATAGAGGATTGTTTATCTTTAAAATAAATTAATAGTTTTTCTTAACGTATGCGTCAATTCGCTGAAGGGCTTCCTTCAGATTTTCGTCTGAATTCGCAAAGACAAAGCGCATATAGCCTTCACCCATGCTGCCGAAAGCAGAACCCGGCACGGTGATGACCTTCGCCTCGCGGACCAGGTCTTCAGCAAAGGCCTGTGATGTTTTTCCAAAGGCTTTAATGTTGGCAAATGCGTAGAAGCTGCCTGGAGATTTTTTTACACTAAATCCTGGAATCGCGTTGAGGCCGTCAATTAAAATCTCACGGCGTCTGGTGTAGTCTGCAATCATCTGCTGCACTGCGGTTTGGGGACCCTTCAGCGCTTCGATGGCAGCCACCTGTGTAAAGGTGGACACGCAGGACACCATGCCTTCCTGTATCTGGGCCATTCTTTTTGTCAGCGCGCTGTCTGCCAGCAGATAGCCAATACGCCATCCTGTCATGGCATAGGCTTTTGAAAAACTGTTCATGACCATAACCTGGTCTGTCAGTTCTGGTATCTGCGCCATACTAAAGTGCTTGTGCCCGTCGTAAATGATTTTGTCATAGACTTCATCTGAGAAAACATACAGATTGTATTTTTCAACAACCCTGGCGATTGCTCTCACATCCTCTTCTTCCAGTATGGAACCAAGAGGGTTGCTCGGGGAATTGAGAATAATCGCCTTGGTTTTGGGGGTTATGGCCTTTTCAATATCCTCTGCCTGAATTTTATAGTCATTTTCTTCATAGACAGGAACCGTTACCGGTTTTGCCTTGGTGATCATAATCTGGCCCAGATAGTTGGGGAAACACGGGTCCGGCACAAGCACTTCGTCTCCCGGGTTAACGATGGTTAAAAGGCCCAGGGTCAGCGCCTCTAAAGCGCCGACTGTAATAATGACATTATCTGCCTGATAACCGCAGTTGTAATGGGCATAGCTTTCGGCTACAGCCTCACGCAGCGCTGGCATTCCCGCATTTGGGTTGTAGTGGGTAAATCCATCGTCGATGGCTTTCTTTGCCGCGTCCTTTACATTCTGCGGCGTATCAAAATTCGGCTCACCAACGGTTAAATTCACAATTTCCTTTGGGTCATACTGTGCTGCTATCTCAAACATTTTCCGGATTCCCGAAGCCGGGTATTCATTCGCTACCTGCGAAAAATAAGTATTGATCTCGTTGCTCATCTTTATTCTTCCTCACTTTTATCAGAGTGGATTCCTGCCAGGTGCGCTGCGAACTCCTTCTTTTTCTCCAGATTGGAAAGCTTGGAGTACATGACCTTCTGAGCCTGGGGTGACCCCGCGCCATGCATGCTTTCCACCAGTGCCGTACCGCCGGTCATATTTTCGATCAGGCGGCCGATGCGCATCCGGTCCTCGGTCGGCACATCCGCCACGCCTTTCAGGTATTTATCCACATATTTGCCGATTTCCGGATTCCGCAAATCAGATTCCGATGGCATTGTAGCAATTATACCACCGCCAATATCCTGTGCCAAACGGTCGATGTCGTAAATCAATTGTGTCACATTGTGTTTACCGACATTGGCCAGCAGCGGGTCTACAAAATAGGCTCCGGATTCCGTGGGCTTTCCTTCGCAGGAGCACGCAAGGGAGCAGGCATAGAGGGTTTCGGTCAGGTGAATCATCTCGTTGATCTTTTCCTTAACATGGCCCGCCTTTCCATAGCCGCTGTAGTCTGCCATAAGCGCAGCCGCGCCGACCACAACATCGGAAACACCGCCCTTACAGCCGCCGTAATTCTGTCTGTGGTAGCAGGCAAAACGTTCGACCAAAAGCCCAGAATAAGGTGTTTCGCCGCACATGAACACACGCTCCCACGGGACAAAAACATCATTGAGAACCGTCAGGCATTCGCCGCCGACAATACCGAATTTTGCGTTGCCCTGGTCAATCTCACCTTCCATTTTCCGGTCATCATTTGTCTGACGGCCAAAGATATGGATCACTCCCGGAGCGTCTACCGGCAGCGCGCAGCAGACAGCATAGTCTGCGTCGTCTTCCCTCATTCCCATGGTGGGCATAATCAGCATCTCATGAGAATTGACCATCCCGGTCATATGCGCCTTCGCGCCCCGGATGACAATGCCATCTTCGTTTTTCTCCACAACATGGACAAACAAGTCTGGGTCTGCCTGCTGGCTTGGGCGCAGGCTGCGGTCACCCTTTGGATCTGTCATGGCTCCGGCAATCATCAGGTCATTTTCCTGCACATACAACAGAAACCTTTTAAAGCGTTCATGGTATTCTGTCCCCAGCGCCTTATCCATATCATAGGTAACGGAATAGGTCGCGTTCATGGCGTCAAAGCCCACACAGCGCTGGTAGCAGGTGCCAGTTTTCTGGGAGATCATACGGAGCATCTTAACTTTTTTTACCAGATCGCTGGCGCTTTGATGGATATGCGTAAACCGGTTGATCTTCTTTCCCGTCAAATGGGAAGTGGTGGTCATCAGGTCTTCATATTTCTCACTGCCTGCCAAAGCGTAGGTCATGGAAGCTGCATTGACATGGCCTTTAATAAATGGATGGTCGATGACCTTATCGCTGTCGATGAGCTCTCCCTTTATATAAACTTTGATATCCCGATCGCGCAGGCTGTCAATATATTCGCGTGCTGTTTTCATCTTTTTCTCCTATTTCACCCAATCTCTGCGTATTTTTTCCCATGTCTCATCTCTGCCCTCGGTGATAAGCGCAATATCATTTTCATCAAGATGTGAAAAACGACCCTGCTTTGAGAGATAATTCGAAACATCGGCAAACTCTTTAGGATTGCGGTTCAGGGTAAATTCCTTGTTTTCGTACTCTGCCAAATACCACAGGCCGTTATCGACGGCCTCTTTCGCCAGCTCAATTGAAATATCTGTGGGTGTCTGCCAGCCTGTCGGGCAGGGAGCCAGTACATGGATAAAGGATGGCCCGTCACAGTTCTTGGCTTTTTCCAGCTTTCTCAAATAATCTTCCGGATAGCCCACACTGGCGGTAGCTGCGTATGGGATTTCATGGGCTGCAATGATCTCAAAGATTTTTTTCTTTGGCCGAGCTGCGCCGTGAATATTTTTCCCTGCCGGTGTGTTTGTGGTCTTCGCTCCATAAGGTGTCAGGCCGCTTTTCTGGATTCCTGTGTTCATATAAGCTTCATTGTCATAGCAGATAAAAATTTCCTTATCGTTGCGGTCAATGGCGCCTGACAGAGCCTGGAGTCCAATATCGGAGGTGCCGCCGTCTCCGGCAAAGCCGACGACATGGTAGTCTTCAAGCCCCAGGGCCTTGGCGCCCGCCAAAACGCCCGACATCACTGCCGCAGTTGCGGCAAAGGGAGGAATAATCCCGTTGACAAACAGTGGCATATGCGGATATACAAAAGCAACCGTTGACATACAGTTTGGCGGGATAACCGCAATGCTGCGTTTTCCCAGCACCTTGAGTGCCAAACGAATCGCAAGCGCGCCGCCGCAGCCACCGCAGGCCTTATGACCATAGAACAGTTCTTCATTTGGGATTGTTTTTGCATTAAGCACCATAATCAATGTCCCTCCTTACATTAATAAATTCAACAGGCTTTTCCGTATTGCCTTCCAGCAGCGCGTCAAAAATACTACTGATATCTTCCTTTGAGATACTGCGGCCGCCTAAGCCACCAACGTAATTATAGGTCGGCACATCCACGCCCTGCTGTTTGAGGGCAGAATTGAAGTCAGAGTAGACTGCACCTTCAAATCCAAAGCTGATGTCGCGTTCCATGACACCGACTGCTTTGGCGTTTTTAACGACCGCCGCTACCTTTTCCGTCGGGAACGGGCGTACACAGCGAAGCTTCAGCAGGCCAACCTTTTTACCTTCTGCGCGGTAGGCATCCACAACCACGCGGGCTGTTCCTGTCACGCTGCCGATTGTCACCAGAATCACTTCGGCATCCTCACACCGATACGCTTCTACCATACCGCCGTAGGTGCGGCCGAACAATCTACCGAATTCCTCATCACTTTCACCAATCACCTTCTCAGCCTTCAGCATTGCGATCTGCTGCTGATAACGGAATTCTGTGTTATAGGTCGGTCCCGCGGTAATGCAGGTGCTCACCGGTTCTTCCAGGTTAAGCTTGTTGATGTAATCCTGGTATGGGATATAGGCGTCTACCATCTCCTGATCCGTCAGGTCAAGCGGCTCGTAAGTATGGGTTAAAACAAAACCGTCCAGATTCACCATGACTGGTGTCATAACCTCAGGATCCTCAGCAATTTTAAAAGCCTGAATGGTGGTGTCAAAGGCTTCTTGAACGTTTTCAACATACAGTTGAATCCATCCTGATTCCAACTGAGATAAAGAGTCTCTCTGATCGCCGTAAATATTCCAGGGCGCTGCCAGTGAACGGTTTGCGTTCATCATGACAATCGGGAAACGGGAGCCGCTGGCATAGTGCAGACCTTCTACCATGTACAAAAGCCCTTGGCTTGATGTCGCGGTAAAAGACCGGGCGCCCATGGCAGCGGAGCCGATAACCGCCGACATGGCACTGTGCTCAGATTCCACATACATGTACTGGCTGTCAAGACTGCCATCCTCCACATAATTAGCCAGGCGTTCTACTACAATTGTCTGAGGTGTAATGGGGTAAGCGGCAATCACGTGCGGTTTTGCCTGTCTAACCGCCAATGCGACAGCCTCATCGCCGGATACAAATAATTTTTCGCTCATGCATCTGCCTCCTTAATCATCGTAATGGCTTCAACTTTACATGCCTTTGCGCAAACGCCGCAGCCCTTACAGTAATCATAATCTATTTCAAGGATATCTCCTGATTTATCAATGGTTCCATCGGGACACACCAAAAAACAGCGAAGGCAGTTCACACATTTTTCCGCGTCAATAACTGGCCGGAAGGTCCGCATCCCTGAACTTACATCAATCAGATGGCCTGAACGTGTCGACGGCCCCATGGGCAGCTGCTCGATCATGCCCGCCGGCTGTGGCGGCGATAATTTAGGTCGGTTCATTTAGAGTGCCTCCTTTACAGTATTATAGGTTTCTTCCAAAAGCGTTTTATTCTTTGCCCGCACTTTTTCAGGGAGCTGCGTATCAATCGCCTTATAGATGGAGTCAAGGCTTGTCAACTCTGTGGCCGCTGTCAGCGCGCCCAATAAAGGGACATTTGTGATGGGCCGTCCAAGGATTTTCAGCGCAAGGCCTGTCGCATCGACGGTTATAACCTTGCAGTCCTCACAGTCGCTGAAATCAAATGCCTCTGCCGGTTTCATTGTATTGATAATCACCTTTGCCCCAGGCTTTAACCCCGCCTTAACCGGCGCGCCTAAAAGCGTCTCATCCAACACAATAGCACAATCACAATCGACAACATCGCTTCTATCCTTGATTGGCTCATCATCAATTCGTGTAAAAGCTAATACCGGAGCCCCCCTGCGTTCTGGGCCGAACGATGGAAAAGCCAACGCCGATTTATCGTCGCACACAACGGCATCTCCCAAGAGCCGGGCTGCTGTGAAGGCACCTTGTCCCCCACGACCATGCCAACGAATTTCAATCATTTAATACTTCCTCCTGTATTCCATAATACGGAATCATTGATTCCATATTTGTATTATAGTTCCATAATCAAGTTTTGTCAATTCCATTTTCTAAAAAAATAATAAAAATTAAGATGCTTCATTGAAAGGGATTTTTGACCCAAAAATACGTTTAACAAATGAACTCATTTCATTAATTCCATAATATAGAATCTATATTTTTATATTATAGAATTTTGATCAATTTTAAATATTATACAATATTTTAAAGTCATAATATTGTATTTTAATTGATTTACTTGCTATATTTATTCTGTTATAATAAGAAAAAATCGCCGGAGGAGCGTATGGACAAAAAATTCAATCTGATTGCAGCCATCTTCATTATCTTGTTTTTTTCGATGATTTTGATTGTTACCTCAATGATGAAAATACAGCCTGGCAGTTGGTTGCCAGAAGGCGATTCCATCTGCTGCATTACCCTTTACCCGGACGAAACCTTTGAATCCAACATTTATGGAAATGGAACCTATACGGTTCAGAAAACCAAGGTCATACTCCACAGCAACACTGACATCACCCTGACCATCATCCGAAAGCCCCTAAAGCTCGCCCTCTATGACGGACAATCTCAAAATTATTTTTACCATACAAATACAGACTTCAAAAAATAAAAAAAGCCCTGGAAAACATTCCAGGGCTCGCTTAATAAAGCAAAGCATTATTACCAGTCAAATTGTAATTTCATACTTTTTCTGCCGTTACCATCATGTTATCAAACTCTAAACGGGCCCTTTTCCAGAATTTGTTCGACAGCTCCGGCTCTTGTGCTCCCCTTTTGAAGTTTTGAGCTGTTTTCAGGCGCGCGCTTTCCCAAAAACGGATACTTATGTTTTAAACTCAAGAGTGGATCACATTGTGCCAGCTTTATCGCACTGGCTAATCTCTAAATCACTGTAAACTACACACTCAGCAAAGTGCCTTTTCCAACTTTTCTTTCCATTCACTTTAACGCATTCAGCTAAAACAGCGTATTCGTTTTTGGCGGCTGGCTTAAAGTTCATCTTCAGCGGCAATGCCTGGCTGCTTTATTCTTCATTGATTTAACTTAATCATACGCCATCTGCCTCCTGCCTGCAAGCCCATTAAGAGAGCAGTTTTCTATAAACCCCACTTTTTTCACAGATGTCCGCCAGACAGCAGCGTTCACAGTGCGGCTTCGTCCTGGCCGTACAAATTTCCCGCCCGTGGAGGACCAGGCGGTGGCAAAAGCTGTTGCCCTCTTCCGGCGGGATGAGCTTCCACAACGCGATCTCCACTTTTTTGGGGTCTTTGATATTTTCCACCAGCCCCATCCGGTTAACTAGACGAATGCAGTGCGTGTCGGTGACGATGGCCGGCTTGCCAAATACATCTCCCACGATCAGATTCGCACTTTTCCTTCCTACGCCGGGTAGCTCCAGGAGCGCGTCAAAATCATCTGGCACGATCCCATTGTATTGATCCCGGAGGATTTTCATACAGGCGCTGATATCTCTGGCTTTGCTTTTACCAAGACCGCAGGGCCGCACAATGGCCTCGATTTCCTCAGGCTCTGCCTGAGCCAGGGCCGCTACATCCGGAAATTTTGCATAGAGCTCCTTAACCACCACGTTGACGCGGGCATCCGTGCATTGAGCCGCCAGCCGCACGCTCACCAAAAGCCGCCAGGCTTCTTTCTGGTCATACTCCAAACTGCACTCCGCATCAGGGTATTCTTTTTTGAGCCGGTCGATTATTTCTAAAGCCCGTTTTTCTTTTGTCATATAAAGCCCCTTTCTTTTTATGCCTTGCTTAAAACTTATAGATTTTTTCATAAGGCACTCATATTATAATGAATTGGTCTGTTCTTCCTTTGATTATATCAATATTTTGATAAATCACAAGACACAGACCTTCGCAAATCAAAAAAATTTAGCTTTTATATAAAAAAAGAGGCCGTAGTTCCACAGCCTCTTACACGTTGTTTCCTTCCCCTCTACTCCACCGGATCGTGGCTTAAAAGAAACAATGTCGTGATTTCCTCTGCATATCTTCCCTTCTCCCTCGGGCACCGTTCAGTAATTCCAAAACCTCGGAATATCTCGTTCCCAATCACCAAAATTAAGTACAGCGATTGAATAAAAAAGGAAAATAGCATATAATTAACTTTGCGTTACTCCTCTTTTTCTTTTCAGGCTAATAGTTTTTTTCGTGCGTTATTTTTTCTTTTAGCGTAGTTTTTCGTTCTTCAAAAAAATTAACCCTTATAAAAATAAATTTTAGTGTAAAGTTCCCATTTTGAGCATAAAAAAACTGGGTTTCAGAATCTCTGAAATCCAGTATTTATGCAGTCTGGCGGAGAAGGAGGGATTTGAACCCTCGCACCGCGTTAGCGGCCTATACCCTTAGCAGGGGCACCTCTTATAGCCACTTGAGTACTTCTCCACATTTAATTAATGTCAGCTAAAAAAGACTACGTTTTTTCACTGACCTATTCAGTTTTGATGGCCGAGAGGGTGGGATTCGAACCCACGTGGGCTTGCACCCTAACGGTTTTCAAGACCGCCCCGTTATGACCACTTCGGTACCTCTCGACTCGAAATGCAAGATTAATTATAACAGGGGCTAAGGCCCCTGTCAACCATTTTTTTCGTGATTTTTACTGGTTTTTTTTATGTTTTCCTATTTAGAGTTTAACTATCCAGCCCAGATCATCTTCAACAGTTCCGGTCTGCATTCCGAACAGGGTATCGTAAATTTTCTGAGTGTATTCGCCGATTTCACCGTTATTAAAGCTCATATCCTCACCCTGGTATTCCAAGCCGCCAATCGGTGACACAACAGCCGCTGTTCCGGTTCCAAACACTTCTTCAATCTGGCCCTTATGATACATATCTACAAACTCGTCAATGGTAATACGTCGTTCGATAACTTCCTCACCCCATGAGCGCAGAAGCTCAATAACACTTTTACGAGTAATTCCCGGAAGGATAGTTCCGTGAAGCTCCGGCGTGATAAATTTACCATCTACTTTAAAGAAGATATTGCTCGTACCTACTTCTTCAATGTATTTACGTTCCGCGCCATCAAGCCAGAGAATCTGTTCAAATCCTTCATCATGGGCTTTTTCCTGTGCTGCCAGACCGCCTGCGTAGTTACCGCCGCATTTAGCCTCGCCTGTACCACCCACAACGGTTCTTGAGTAGATATCTTCCACATGCATTCTCGCAGGCTGCAGGCCTGTCGCGTAATATGCGCCTACCGGGCTCAAAATAATAATAAATTTATAATGAAGACTGGTGCGAACGCCGATAAACGGATCTGTTGCAAAGACAAAAGGACGAATATACAGAGAGGTTCCCGGTGCGTGAGGCACCCAGTCCTGGTCAAGGGCGACAAGCTGCTTTAAGGCATCAAATACAAATTCTTCATCGATCTGAGGAATACACATCCGGGCATTTGAACGGTTCATACGCGCAAAATTTTCCATAGGTCTAAAAAACTGGATATCTCCCTCTGGCGTTTTATAGGCTTTCATTCCTTCGAAAACTTCCTGAGCATAATGCAGCACCATTGCCGCTGGCGAAAGCTCTATCGGGCCATATGGGACGATTTTGGCATCATGCCAGCCTTTACCTTCTGTGTAATCCATGATAAACATATGATCTGTAAATTCAGTGCCAAAAACCAGGTTGTTTTCATCCGGCTTTGGTTTTAACTGTGTTCTTTTAGTAATTGTGATTTCCATAATTCTTCCACTCCAATCTTTTTAAAAACACTCTGATATATAGTATACATTCATTGTATACAAAGAACAAGTGCTAAAATAAAAAAAAGGGCAAATTTGCCCTTTTTATATGTATTTTTAATTGTACACGATGAATTTAGAAGTACCAGTTCCCTGCAATGCATACAGAACCGCTGGTCTGATAACTTCTGAAGCTTGTAAAATTGTGGCTGCGGATGCCGCCTTCCATACAGTCTGTAACAGCCTGCTGTACAGCTGCCGGAGCATTACCAAGATACTGGGTATAATAACCGTCAAGGTAAGAAGCGAACTGACCAGGTGCCGTTAATACACTTACAGCATCCGGTCCCCAACCTGCGTCGACACGGTTCATAACACAGGAGATAACCCCCATTGCTCCTTCATAGGAAGTACCGCCCTCATGTGCAACAATCGCACAGATCAAATCAAAATCACTGCCTGCAGACTGAGTCGCATTTCCAGCACTCGGACTTGGGCTTGAAGCAAGACTTTCAGGAACAGCTTTCTTTGTTCCAACTTCCACGACTTCTTTAACTGGTTCAACCTTTGTATTCGTGGAAATATTTTCGCGTTTTACTTCCACGCCGTCCTGATAGGTTACTTTATCAACAAAATCAGCTTTTCCAACGACACCTTGCGTTACAACATTGCGTGTGCCTTCTTCAAGCTCTGCATTTTCTTTTTCTTCAGTTTCAAAAGGAATATCCTTTTCGCCAGCTTCTTCCTTTACTTCGATACGAGCAATGGTTACATTTGAAACATCAGTCGTTAACGCGGTTGAAGGCGCTGGTGTCACAATATCATCATCGTCGTACTGAATGTTATTATCATTCAACAGGTCACCTACTGTTTCAGCAGCCGATTTATAATCAACCGTCTTTCCATCAACCTTGATCTGGCCAACAGCATTTTTCTTTACTGTAACGGTATCTACATCTTTAACCTTTTTATCCGGATCAACGCTAATTGTATATTCTTCACTTACCGGATACCCCTGATCCTGAAGAACTTCTTCCACAGATTTTTGCAGCTGCGCATTGATAACTTCTGTCTTAACAGCGTCGGCTGCAGTCGCTTTATTTTCGTCTAAAACAAGTTCGACATCCTTAGTCGCATTAAACGCACAGGTTACGCCAATAATAACAACCAGAACAAACAAACCAGAAATAATTGCCGTTTCCTTTTTATACCTCTTTAAAAATCTCTTAACTAATGTTAACTTATTCAAATCGTGTACCCCTTTTTTACTTGTTTTACAAATTCATAGTATAGTTTACAAGTTCGTTACAAAATAAATTTTAACAAGATTTTAGATATTTGTCAAGTTTTTTAAGCATTTATGCTATAATAATGGCTATTGGAGGATAATATGACGAAAAATATTTTAAATTTTCATAAAGAAACTGCACGTATTTTTGCCGAAAATCTTTTACAATGGTTTTACAAGTCAAAACGTGCCTTGCCTTTTCGCGAGACCAAAAACCCCTATAATATCTGGATCTCGGAAATTATGGCTCAACAAACCCAGATTGATACACTTATTCCCTATTATCATCGTTTTGTTGAGGCTTTTCCGGACGTAACAGCTCTGGCAACTGCGCCTGAGGATAAAGTTTTAAAGCTCTGGGAAGGACTAGGCTATTATTCCAGAGCGAAAAATCTTCATAAGGCAGCTAAAATAATCCATGAAGAATATGACGGTATTTTTCCAGATCATTACGACGCGCTCATTAAGCTCCCCGGCATCGGGCCGTATACCGGCGGTGCCATCGCCAGCATTGCTTTTAAAGAAAAAGTACCTGCTATTGACGGAAATGTCCTGCGTGTCATTTCACGCTTTAACAACTATAGCGGTGACATCGCTGATGTCAAAGTAAAAAAAGCCATTACTGACTGGGTCGCTCAGGCTATACCAGATGCTCCCGGCGATTTTAACGAAGGCCTCATGGAACTCGGCGCTCTGGTTTGTACCCCAACCAACCCAAAGTGCATGATTTGCCCAGAGAGGGATATCTGTGAAGCCTTTAAAGAAGGAATGACGAATCAATTACCCATAAAATCAAAAAAACAGCGTCAGAAAAAGCTTGAAATGGAAGTTGGGATTATCGATATGGGCGGTGCCCTTTATCTTGTTCAACGTCCAGAAAAAGGACTTCTCTCCGGCTTGTGGAGTTTCCCTATTATAGAGGAAGAAAAAACTAAGCCTGGTAACGCTATCCGTCAAACTTTAAAAACCGTTTTTCCTGATCTACCCGAAGGGAAAGTTATTGGCAACAGCAAGCATGTTTTCAGCCATGTTATTTGGAATATGACTGTCTATTATTTTGAAATTGATCCTGTGATGGCTGCTGAAGCACCAGAAAAATATGGCGATGCCCAAGCCGCCTTTAAAGACCGTGAACAACTGGCTGCGGTGGCATTGCCAACGGCATTCTCTAAATTATTAGCGTTGCTTTAAAAAGAAAAAGCATCACAAGGCACTTTGCAAGCAGGCTTGCACGAGTATTGGAAGGCTTGCGGGCTGTGGCGCCGCGCACTTCCGTGTCCTACGGACACTCCAGTCGGGGGCTGCGCCCCATAAAAAAAGGATGGTGAGTGGCCCTTTGCAAGTACACTTGCACGGGCCACTCACCATCCTTTTCTTGCGCGGCTTAAGCTTGAACGCAAAAAGACCCCGCGATGTCCTATCCTCCCAGGCAGTTGCCCACCAAGTACTTTCAGCGCTGAAGGACTTTACTTCTGTGTTCGGTATGTTAACAGGTGTTTCCCCTTCGCCATCATCACGAGATCAATCTTGTGTTTTTATTCAGTTATAAGGATCGTATTTTTCAAAACAAAGCTTCCTATCTGTTCAAGATGCTTTTCTTTGAAAAATGCGTTCGCTTTTGTACCTTTGCTTCGCTTGCGCTCAGCTGCATACCAAAGCCTTTCATGCTTTGGACAAAAGTGTTGGTCACTCAAAACAACATAAAGGAAAAGAGTTTTTCAAAATGTCTTGATGGGATCAAGACCTCGGCCGATTAGTACTGGTCAGCTCCATACATTGCTGCACTTCCACCTCCAGCCTATCTACCTGGTCGTCTTCCAGAGGCCTTACTTCTTTCGAATGAGATATCTTATCTTAAGGGGGGCTTCGTGCTTAGATGCCTTCAGCACTTATCCCTTCCAAACTTAGCTACCCAGCGATGCTCCTGGCGGAACAACTGGTGCACCAGCGGTTTGTCCATTCCGGTCCTCTCGTACTAGGAACAGCTCCTTTCAAATATCTTACGCCCACGACGGATAGGGACCGAACTGTCTCACGACGTTCTGAACCCAGCTCGCGTGCCTCTTTAATGGGCGAACAGCCCAACCCTTGGGACCTGCTTCAGCCCCAGGATGAGACGAGCCGACATCGAGGTGCCAAACCTCCCCGTCGATGTGGACTCTTGGGGGAGATAAGCCTGTTATCCCCGAGGTAGCTTTTATCCGTTGAGCGATGGCCCTTCCACTCGGAACCACCGGATCACTAAGCCCGACTTTCGTCTCTGCTCGAGATGTCTCTCTCGCAGTCAATCACCCTTCTGCCTTTGCACTCTTACAGATGGTTTCCAACCATCCTGAGGGTAACTTTGGGCGCCTCCGATACTTTTTAGGAGGCGACCGCCCCAGTCAAACTGCCCATCTGACACTGTCCGCTTGCCGGTTGACGGCAACGCGTTAGAATTCCAATATAACAAGAGTGGTATCCCAACAATGGCTCGGCACACACTGGCGTGCATGCTTCTCTGCCTCCCACCTATCCTGTACATGTTATATCAAAACTCAATGCCAGACTACAGTAAAGCTCTACGGGGTCTTTCCGTCCTGTCGCGGGTAACTCGCATCTTCACGAGTACTACAATTTCACCGGGTGTGTTGTCGAGACAGCGCTCAAATCGTTACGCCTTTCGTGCGGGTCAGAACTTACCTGACAAGGAATTTCGCTACCTTAGGACCGTTATAGTTACGGCCGCCGTTTACTGGGGCTTAAGTTCGCACCTTCGCTTGCGCTAAGCACTCCCCTTAACCTTCCAGCACCGGGCAGGCGTCAGCCCCTATACGTCATCTTTCGATTTAGCAGAGACCTGTGTTTTTGCTAAACAGTCGCTTGAGCCTCTTCTCTGCGGCCCCCGAGGGGGCACTCCTTCTCCCGAAGTTACGGAGTCATTTTGCCGAGTTCCTTAACAACACTTCTCCCGCTCATCTTAGGATTCTCTCCTCGCCTACCTGTGTCGGTTTACGGTACGGGTACCTCTTTGCTCGATAGAAGCTTTTCTTGACAGCGTGAAATCGGCGACTTCCCTACTTATTTTTCGTTCCGCATCACAGCTTGACCTTGGGGAAAAAGGGATTTGCCTCTCTTTCCAGTCTCACTGCTTGCCCCGGCTCTTCCAATGGCCGGGTTCGCTTATCCTTCTGTGTCACTCCATCTCTCAAACGCATTGAGGTAGTACTGGAATTTCAACCAGTTGTCCATCGCCTACGTCGTTCGACCTCGGCTTAGGCCCCGACTAACCCTGAGCGGACGAGCCTTCCTCAGGAAACCTTGGGCTTTCGATGGTGAAGATTCTCACTTCACTTTCGCTACTCATGCCAACATTCTCTCTTCTCTTAAGTCCACTGAACCTTTCGATTAAGCTTCGCCCCTAAGAGATTGCTCCCCTACCACTGTACCTTACGGCACAATCCATCGCTTCGGTGCCTGATTTTAGCCCCGTTCATTTTCGGCGCACCACCACTCGACCAGTGAGCTATTACGCACTCTTTAAATGTATGGCTGCTTCTAAGCCAACATCCTGGTTGTTTGTGCAGTGACACATCCTTTCCCACTTAATCAGTACTTGGGGACCTTAGCGGATGGTCTGGGCTGTTTCCCTTTTGACAATGAAACTTATCTCCCACTGTCTGACTGCCCTGTTAAAATGGACGGCATTCGGAGTTTGATATGGTTCGGTAAGCTTGACGCCCCCTACCCAATTCAGTGCTCTACCTCCGTCATTCATCACAGAACGCTAGCCCTAAAGCTATTTCGGGGAGAACCAGCTATCTCCGTGTTCGATTGGAATTTCACCCCTATCCACAACTCATCCAAGCCTTTTTCAACAGACACTGGTTCGGGCCTCCACTTGGTTTTACCCAAGCTTCACCCTGGTCATGGATAGATCACACGGTTTCGGGTCTACAGCATGCAACTCGTCGCCCTCTTAAGACTCGCTTTCGCTTCGGCTCCGCACCTGAAGTGCTTAACCTCGCTACATACCGTAACTCGTTGGCCCGTTCTACAAAAAGCACACTGTCACTTGCGCTCCAGCTGCTTGTAAGCACAGGGTTTCAGTTTCTATTTCACTCCCCTCCCGGGGTTCTTTTCACCTTTCCCTCACGGTACTTTCCGCTATCGGTCACTGGGTAGTATTTAGCCTTGGGGGGTGGGCCCCCCATCTTCCCACAGGGTTTCACGTGTCCCGTGGTACTCGTTGAATCTCCTCATTTCGGCTTTTCGCTTACGCGCGTCTTACGCTCTTTGCGGGGCCTTCCCATGCCCTTCTGCTAAACGGAAATGATTGTTGGATTCTGGGCTTTTCCTCGTTCGCTCGCCGCTACTTAAGGAATCGATGTTTCTTTCTTTTCCTCCGGGTACTAAGATGTTTCAGTTCCCCGGGTTCCCTCCGTTATGCTATGGATTCACTTAACGGTGACGGTTCTTCTAACCGCCGGGTTTCCCCATTCGGACATCCACGTCTCGTCGGATATGTGCTCCTAAACGTGGCTTTTCGCAGCTTGTCGCGTCCTTCTTCGGCTCCCAGTGCCAAGGCATTCGCCCTGTGCTCTTTGTTTCTTGATCTCCACGAATGCTTTCGCATTTCGTTTTTCTTTTGTTCTCTTTCTGAGCTCAAAAGAATGTTGTTTTTTGAAATTGCATTTATTAAGAAGTTTTACTTTGTTTAATATTTGCTCTTTACTCTTTTTTCTTTATGTTGTTTTCAATGACCATTGTATGACTTTGGGTCATACAAAAGAAAATAGTACCATGACTTCCTGTTCCCTAGAAAGGAGGTGATCCAGCCGCACCTTCCGATACGGCTACCTTGTTACGACTTCACCCCAATTACTAGCCCCACCTTCGACCGCTGAGTCCTTACGGTTCTCTCACGGGCTTCGGGTGTTGCCAACTCTCGTGGTGTGACGGGCGGTGTGTACAAGACCCGGGAACGCATTCACCGCGGCATTCTGATCCGCGATTACTAGCAACTCCAACTTCATGCAGGCGAGTTGCAGCCTGCAATCCGAACTGGGATCTGTTTTAAGGGATTTGCTTCACCTCGCGGTTTCGCGGCCCTCTGTTCAGACCATTGTAGCACGTGTGTAGCCCAGGTCATAAGGGGCATGATGATTTGACGTCATCCCCACCTTCCTCCGTATTGTCTACGGCAGTCCCTCTAGAGTGCCCAACTCAATGCTGGCAACTAAAGGCAGGGGTTGCGCTCGTTGCGGGACTTAACCCAACATCTCACGACACGAGCTGACGACAACCATGCACCACCTGTCTCTCTGTTCCCGAAGGAAACGTCCCATCTCTGGGATTGTCAGAGGATGTCAAGACCTGGTAAGGTTCTTCGCGTTGCTTCGAATTAAACCACATGCTCCGCTGCTTGTGCGGGTCCCCGTCAATTCCTTTGAGTTTCAACCTTGCGGTCGTACTCCCCAGGCGGAATGCTTATTGTGTTAACTGCGGCACTGAGTTTCCCCAACACCTAGCATTCATCGTTTACGGCGTGGACTACCAGGGTATCTAATCCTGTTCGCTCCCCACGCTTTCGCACCTCAGCGTCAGTATTTGTCCAGCAAGCCGCCTTCGCCACTGGTGTTCCTCCTAATATCTACGCATTTCACCGCTACACTAGGAATTCCACTTGCCTCTCCAATACTCAAGTCTGACAGTTTCAAATGCACGTCACCGGTTGAGCCGGTACCTTTCACATCTGACTTATCAGACCGCCTACGCGCCCTTTACGCCCAGTCATTCCGGACAACGCTTGTCCCCTACGTATTACCGCGGCTGCTGGCACGTAGTTAGCCGGGACTTCCTCATTGGGTACCGTCATGTTTTCTTCCCCAATAACAGAGCTTTACGATCCGAAAACCTTCTTCACTCACGCGGTATTGCTGCGTCAGGGTTGCCCCCATTGCGCAATATTCCCCACTGCTGCCTCCCGTAGGAGTCTGGACCGTGTCTCAGTTCCAGTGTGACCGTTCGCCCTCTCAGACCGGTTACCCATCGTCGCCTTGGTGGGCTGTTATCTCACCAACTAGCTAATGGGACGCGGGTCCATCCTATGGCACCGGAGTTTTCATGAAATGACCATGCGATCTCTCCATAATATAAGGCTTTACTCCCAGTTTCCCGAGGCTATTCCTTTCCATAGGGCAGGTTACCCACGCGTTACTCACCCGTTCGCCACTTTCCAATCACTTATTCCCCCGAAGGTTCTTAACTGATCTTCTCGTTCGACTTGCATGTGTTAAGCATACCGCCAGCGTTCGTCCTGAGCCAGGATCAAACTCTCAATAAAAAGTTTATCGTTTGCCTTTCGGCTTCTTGATCTGGTTCATGTGATGATTTTTTTGAAGTGTTCATCGCACTTGCGTTTTTTATCCTTTGCTGATTTCCATCAGCTGGAATTTCAGGTTTTATGGTACTATTCTCTTTTCTATGACCCTTTTTCCAAAATATATTTCTTTTCGGAAAATTATATGTTTTCCCGCAAGTACTTTTCTCGCGAGAGAACTTTTATAGTATACCATCAAGCACCTTCGTCTGTCAAGCATTTTCTGAAATTTATTTTTAAATTTCATTTTGTCGAAACTTTAAAAGCGTTGTGGCTGCTGCTCTCTCAAGACAGCTTAATTATTATAGCGCTCGTCGCTCTTACTGTCAAGCACTTTTTTAATCTTTTTTACATCTTTTATTTTCATTGAAAATAAAAGGCATAAAAAAGCCCCGCGATGTCCTATCCTCCCAGGCAGTTGCCCGCCAAGTACTTTCAGCGCTAAAGGGCTTTACTTCTGTGTTCGGTATGTAAACAGGTGTTTCCCCTTTGCCATCATCACGAGACTTTTATTATTATAGTTTTATAATACGCTTTTGTCAAGCACTTTTTTTGTTTTTTCAATTTATATTTTAAAACGATAACCTGCTCCCCAAACGGTCTCGATATAATGCGGCTCACGGTTGTCTATTTCAATTTTTTCGCGAAGCCGGTTCACATGAACGGTGACTGTCGTGGTATCTCCCACTGCATCCAGTCCCCACACTCTCTCAAACAAAGTTTCTTTATTAAAAACAATGTTGGGATTTTCTGCCATAAACAAAAGAAGATCAAATTCCCTGTTAGTCAGGGTTACTTCCTTTTCTCTAAGATAAACCCTTCTGGCGTCCTTATCAATTTGAAGGCGGTTTATTTCTATTATATGGTGCCGCTCTCTTTTTTCCTGGCTGGTCAGCCGCTCAAACCTGGCAATATGCGCCTTAACACGGGCTACCAGCTCCGCAGGGCTGAAAGGTTTGACCATATAGTCATCAGCGCCTAAACCGAGTCCTCTTACTTTATCGACATCATCTCTTTTGGCTGAGACCATTATAATCGGAGTTTCCTTTTCTTCACGGATGCTCCTGCAAATTGTAAAGCCGTCTATACCAGGCAGCATTAAATCCAATACAATCAAATCAAAGTCATCATTCACAGCAGATGAAAGTCCGGTGCCGCCATCGGCCGCAAGTTCTACCCGGAAACCGTTAATTTCCAGGTAGTCTCGTTCCAGCTCTGCGATTTTCAGATCGTCTTCTATAATCAGAATTTTTTTCATTTTAATCCTCCGCTATCGGCAGCACTATAACTATCGCCAGCCCACCCAGTTTTGAAGCCTCTGCATAGATTCTCCCGCTAAAGCCCTCAATAATCTCACGGGCAACAGAAAGCCCTAACCCGCTGCCTTTTTTCAAGCTGCTTCTGGCAGGATCTGTCCGATAAAAGCTGTCAAAAATTTTTTCGAGCGCTTCCTGCTCCACGCCTGGTCCGTTATCTTCAAAGCGCAGCACCACTTTTTCTGCTTCTTCGGCCAGGGTTATTGTTATTTTCACATTTTTTTCTTCGGCGTATTTGAGACTGTTTTCAAGTAAATTCCAGAGCACCCGCCCAAACTGTGTCTGGTCAATACTCACAAACTTTTTGTCTTTTAGCTGATTATCCAATTGAATCTCCACTGAACGTCCCTGTATCTTTAAACCTGCCTCTGCACAAAAATCTGTAAGATACGCTTTTATCGGGATACTTTCCATTTGAAAATCCATTTTACCCATATCCAGCTTAGAAAACAGAAAGAGATTATCTACAAGCCCCTCCATATCACAGGCAGTATCGTAAATGGTTCGCAGATAATGCTTTTGCTTTTCCGGGGTGTTGGCTACACCGTCCAAAAGACCTCCGGCATACCCTTTAATGGAGGTAAGCGGCGTTGACAGGTCGTGGGATATTCCTGCAATCAATTCTTTTCTGGAGCTCTCATAACGCTGCTGCAGCTCAACGGACTCCTTAAGGCGAATCCGCATTTCTTCAAAATCATCACACACTTCGCCAAGCTCATCTTTACTGTAGACCTCTACCGGATGGTCCAGTACGCCGTCTCGAATCTCCCGGGCGCCGTCTCGGATACTTTTAATGGGATAGATCATGGTTTTGTAAAGCTTCCCCGCCAATACCAGTCCAGTCAGCACTACGATGACCACCGCAATACCCGCGACCACTGCCGCGCTGATTTTAATGATGAGCTTGATCTTATCCCAGTTATCCCAGATCGCGTATGAGGAGCTTTCTTCAAAATCCATCTCACTGCTGACAACGAGCAGACGTATTTTCTCACCAGTCTGGTTGGTAACTGGCATGAGGTACACGAGTCCCCGGTCATTCCGAAGAAACAACGGCTGATTTTCGAGATCTGTAGCCCCTGCGATTTCCCTGGCCTCCGTCTCGATTTCATCGACGGTGACACCATCGGTGAGATAAGGCAGCTCTCCCCCGGTTACAGCGATTGATGCTCCAAGCTTTTCCAAAGCATTCGTCAAAGCGGTCAGATCGTTCCCATCCTCTTTATCCTTTCCTGAAATTTTCTCACACATGGAATCAAAGGCCAGCTGTAACTGATAGGTCGACACAGTGCCGTCTACCTTAAACAGCATATTGGCCTGGTTTTCCGGAAGCATGATCATCAGAAGACCAAACACTGTACCGCCGATAATGATCAGAATTAAAACAACCGGAATGACAATCATCATTATATTGGAGAGAATCAGCTTTTTTCGTATGGACCAGTCTCTCAGCCCCATGCTCTGCCTCCTTAATTTTTAAAATGCAATATCGGTTTGGTGGCGTTCTACTTCAAACCGCTCTATGACCACCCGCTCGAAATCATCCTGCATATCAATGATGCCTGCTTTTTCTTTGGCGATCTCTACCTGCTGCTCAACTGTTTCAATACCTGGCAGATTCGGCAGCAGCAAAGCGCGGTTCACCCCCTTTTCCACGATAATACCGTAACGATACGGGTCCAGCTCGTTTAAAGCCTCAATATATTCCGGTCTTCCCAAAATATCCACAGAGATTTCCAGTTGATAAAGCTCCTGGGGCTCAACGGGCAGAAAACGCGGGTCATAGGCACAGGCTTCGATGGCATTGCGCACAATTTCTTCCGCGATATTTTCTGTTACGGCCTGGGATGTTCCCATACAGCCCCGCAGCTCACCGGCTTTATAGATAGAGACAAAAACACCGCCCTGCTGATTTTCAAGGGCTGTCTTTGCTTTCTGATCTTTCACCTCATCCAGATATTGTTTCCAGTCAAATTTGCGTCCTTCCTCTACCCAGGTATCAATGGTCAGACGCGCCAGCGCCAGATAAGCGTCCTCTGCCTTTAGTCTTTTCTCATGCTGTCTGACCATGTCCTGCTCGTATCGGGTAATAAGGCTTTCGTTAATCGGGTCTTTTTCCTCTAAAGCAAAATCGATGAAGGCGCTCAGGTAGCCGACGCCAAAAGGCCCTTCATAAGAAAAGAGTCTCGAGTGGGTTTTTATGCTGTCGGTTGCCCCAAGAGCCATAACGATCGGACGGAGTCCACATTGACTGGCAGGCTCATAAATTTTAGGCGACAAGGTTAAGATGGAATAGTAATCCTTCCGCTCTATCCCCTGGGTGACCCTTTCGTCAAACACCGGGCCCATGGCATTAAAATGGTAAGGTCCTTCATCTTTAAGGCAATGGGACAAGTCCGCGCTGGCCAGGATCAGCGTATCCTTCCCGTAGGCTTCGATGGCTTCACGCAGAACGCGTCCGGTTCTGAAAAGCTCAATGAGACTGAGTTCTCCAATGGTAAGGTGAACCAGCTTGTAATCCTGATAATACTTTTCGATATAATAAAGCGGAACCATACAACCATGATCCAGTTTCCGCTCAATGTCGAATTCTTCAGCTGTTTTCTGGTTTAAAAAAATGCTCTGACAGTCTGACTGAGCAAATCGGCGGTTCATTTCCTCCAGAAGCCCCATATCACATCGTTTTTCCAGTCGGATTTCCGGTGCGCCGTACGCTGCCATATCTCCTTCAAGCTTGGTTTCATAAATGACACTGACACCATCCTGAAACACATTTCCATGAGGTGTAATACAAATAATCACTTTTGGTTTGATTTCTGCTATCTTTAACGCCAGATCACGCATTCCGCGTATAGTCTTTTCTGCCATCAGTTCTCTGCCGCCGCCAATCTCAGGTATAATCACCGGCGGATGTGACGCGATTCCGATTCCTTTTAAATACATATAATACTTCTCCTTCTATATTATTTTATGAATTTTCTTTATTTATAAAAACATTATAACCAACCCGTCACTTCCTCACAACTCTTTATTTTTATCAAGGAATTTTAATGCTGTTTATGGTAAAATAACTTTATTAAAATGACCAACAAGGAGGTTAAACCTTTTATGTCAGACATGTTGAACCATTACTGCTGCGGACGTGAAGCACTGAACACGCTTCCGGAACACAGCGCCATGAACGCCATTATCCTTAACCATTACGACGCATATCGTCTGGGTACTCAGGGCCCGGACTTCTTTTATTACCACCATCCTATGCCCTGGAAAGGCACAAAGCCTTTGCACCGCTATGGTAATCTCATCCACAAGAAAAGGGTCGACGCCTTTTTTTACTATGGCTTTAAGTACGCCTTTACCAATGAGCGGGACCGGGATATTATTCTGAGCTATCTTGCCGGCTTCAGCTGTCATCACTCCCTGGACGTAGCCACCCATCCATATATCTTTTATAAAACCGGTCATTGCGACAGCACGGTTCCCGGAAGCCGAATCTATTCTTATTACCATAAATACTTTGAGGTTCTCCTGGATGTTGCCCATTACCAGTATGAATATCAGAAGCTTGGCTGCTTCTTTCCCCTCGAAAAGCTTTTTACACCCAGTCCAAGAACGCTCAACGCACTGGAACAGTTTTTCACTTTTATTATGAAATATATTTATGGCGAAACCACGCCCCGAGACTGCATAAAAGACACAGTAGCAGATACTGCCCAGCTGGCCAGACTCTTCTCTGACCCCAAAAACCGGAAAAAGCATTTCCTTCAGCCCATCGAAAAACTGATCCAGGAAGAACGGCTGGTAACACGAGTCTTTTACCCACTGTATACAAATGAATATCTTGTGCTTAACATAGCAGAAGAACCCTGGCAGCACCCATGCACTGGGGAAACCTTCACTGACAGTTATCCACAGCTTTTCAAACAGGCCGTCGATGACACCGTGCGCAAAATCAACATGATGGATAACTTCCTCATTAACGACAAAGTCACAGTTTCCGAGGTTCACGAAATGTACGGAAACAAATGCTATGACCGGGCTCTTCCATGTGGTTCCAATTTGGAAATGACACATTTTGATGTCATTTTTGAAAAGCACCCACAGCTTTAACCTTAGTTATGCACAATCTGTGCATAACTAAAAAAGTAATATTACACATCTTATCCACAAACATAGAAGATATTGTGGATAAAATGTGGGTAAATCATCGTCAGACCACAAAAGGCCGGGAATTACACTGCTGTAATTCCCGGCCTTGTTCTGTCGCTATTCGATTGTTCTTGTAAAAGAGAGGGGGATTCTCTTACAATGCTAATGATACGCCCCCGCCCTTAATTCTAACTTAAACATTTTTCAAATTATAGAAGGAATTGATCCCGCCGTAAATGGCTGTCTGTCCCAAATATTCTTCAATACGAAGCAGCTGGTTATATTTTGCCACACGGTCTGTCCGGGACGGCGCACCGGTTTTAATCTGGCCGGCGTTCATGGCCACTACCAGGTCTGCAATGGTCACATCCTCTGTTTCACCGGAACGGTGTGAAACGATGGCAGTGTATCCAGCGCGTTTTGCCATTTCAATGGCGTCCAGTGTTTCGGTCAAAGTCCCAATCTGATTTACCTTAATGAGAATGGAGTTTGCAACACCAAGGTCAATCCCTTTCTTCAGGCGCTCTGTATTTGTGACAAAGAGGTCATCGCCAACCAGCTGGATTCTTTTTCCAAGGCGCTCTGTCATAATCTTCCATCCTGCCCAGTCTTCTTCGTCCAGGCCGTCTTCGATGGAAATAATAGGATATTTGGTAATCAGGCGTTCGTAAAAGTCAATCATTTCTTCTGTTGTCAGCTCTTTACCCTCACCCTTTAATATATATTTTCCGCTTTCCTTATTGTACATTTCAGAGGCCGCAACGTCCATTGCCAGACGCACATCGTCGCCTGGACGGTAGCCGGCTGCCTGGATACCTTCGATGATGGCTTCAAGAGCTTCCTCGTTGGATTCAAGATTTGGCGCAAATCCGCCTTCATCGCCAACGCTAGTTACCAGTCCTTTTTTCTGGAGTACCTTTTTCAGGTTATGAAAGATTTCTGAACCCATGCGCAGTGCTTCGGAAAAGCTTTTTGCGCCTACGGGCATAATCATAAACTCCTGAATATCCACATTGTTGTCGGCGTGTTCGCCGCCGTTTAAGATGTTCATCATCGGGGTTGGCAATGTCTTGCCATTGACACCACCTAAATATCTGAACAAAGGCAGTCCCAGAGATTCCGCAGCCGCATACGCATTGGCCATGGAGATTCCCAAAATGGCATTTGCACCCATTTTCCCCTTATTGGGGGTCCCGTCAATGGCGATCATGGCTTCATCCAGCGCAACCTGATCTAAAGCATCCATCCCTACCAGATGTTCCGCCATATAATTAACATTCTCAACTGCTTTTAAAACGCCCTTTCCCATGTAGCGGCTGTCATCACCGTCGCGCAACTCTACCGCTTCAAAGGCACCGGTCGATGCGCCGGAAGGTACCATGCTTCTGCCCATGGAACCATCTTCCAGGTAAACATCCACCTCGATGGTCGGATTTCCTCTTGAATCCAGCACCTCACGTGCCATAATATCTTCAATATATGTACTCATTCTTTTTCCTCCTGTATTGGTTTCCTATTTCGCTATCTTTAATTATACCCACTTTTTCTTTGATTATCATTAATTTTGTTATTTTTGGCTAACTTTTTCACCAAAAAAATCCTCCTGCCCATACAGGAGGATCGTCTATTTAAAATAGTCCTGTTATCTCTCGGGGGCCACAGCCGGCTCTCCCTCTTCGTCCAGCAGAACGGTTAACCCTGCGCCGCCTTCACCATAACAGTAAAGATAAGTAATACCAGTCTCTGTATCTTCTATGATCTTCGTTCCCGCGCCATCGTCGGATACTTCATGTAAAATAACCTTAAAACGGTTTGACTTATTCTTTTTATTTTTCATCTTGAGTTTTTTGCACACTCCTTACATTTTTTAATATTATATCAGAGTCTCTCTTCTTTTTCGAGATTTTTCTGAAATTTTACCGGTTATTCACAGGTGCTTAAGCGAAACTTAAACCTGCAGCGCCTATTCAAACCGGTTATCGATGATTCTCACGGATTTCTTTTCTGAACGCGGCAGTGAACCGATAAATCCTGCTTCGGGGATAACTGTAATGCCAATTTTAGACTTAAACTGATAATTGACTTCCTTCTGGATTTCCTCCTTATCGACACCGTTCTCCACCTCAAACCGCAGATGCACAACATCCTTGCCGTTTTCATTTGCCACGATGGCCTGATATTCTGAACTGACGCCGTCGATTTCCTTTAGCAGCTCATCGATCTGCCCCGGATAAATATTAACCGCCTTCACTTTGACCATATCGTCAGTTCTTCCCACAATACGGTCGTGTCTTGGATGGTCTGAGCCACACGGGCATGGCCCTGGGATAAAACGGGTGATGTCATGGGTGCGATAACGCAGCAGCGGCCCGCCTTCCTTGTGCAGGGTCGTGAGCACCATTTCTCCATAGGCACCCTCCTCCACCGGCTTTAGCGTATCGGGGTCGATGATTTCCATAAACAGGTAATCATCCCAGTAATGCATACCACAGTGATGATGACAGTCAATGGAGATACCCGGCCCGTAAATTTCGGTCAGGCCGTAAATGTCAAAGATCTCAATTCCCAGCTCATCCACAATACGCTTACGCATTTTATCACCCCAGCGTTCTGAGCCAATAATTCCCCGCTTCAGGTTAATTTTATCCTGCAATCCCTGTTTAGCCACTTCCTCTGCCAGCACCAGAGCATATGAGGAAGTACTGGCCAGAACAGTGGTCTGCATATCCACTAACATTTTCAGCTGCTTCTGTGTATTCCCCGGCCCCATAGGGATAACCATTGCTCCAAGGCGCTCCGCCCCTGCCTGGAAACCAATCCCCGCTGTCCACAGACCATAGCCCGGCGTTATCTGGATACGGTCTTTGTTGTCCATACCCGCGTAGCGGTAGCAGCGCTCAAACATAATGGCCCAGTCCTCCACATCCTTTCTGGTATAAGGGATAATGACCGGCTGTCCAGTGGTGCCGGAAGATGAATGGATACGGACTACCTCTTCATCCGGTACAGCCTGAATTCCCAGGGGATACGCCTTTCTGAGCTCATCTTTATCGCTGAAGGGCAGCTTTCTGAAATCTTCCATGGTTTTGATATCTCCGGCCTCTACGCCGCATTCCTTAAATTTTCTCTGGTAAAAGGGACTGGATGCTTCCAGCCGGCTGACTAAACTTTTTAATTCTTCTAAGGGTTCTCTGATCATCTTTATCTCCTTGCTCGTTCTACAAATAAAAAAGACCCATCCTTATCTTATAAAGGATGAGTCTGTTATAACCCACGGTACCACCTTTTTTCGCATTGCTGCGCACTTTGTCCAAGATGCCAACACACCTTCTCCGGTTAACGCCCTCGAAACGTTGTGAAATACTCGATTACTCTTTCATCACACCCTCAGATGCCCATTATGCCATGCTCGTTTATTACCGGCTTCCAGCTCCCCGGCTCTCTGTTAATACGTCAC
This sequence comes from Eubacterium maltosivorans, assembly GCF_002441855.2. NCBI lineage: Bacteria > Bacillati > Bacillota > Clostridia > Eubacteriales > Eubacteriaceae > Eubacterium > Eubacterium maltosivorans. The sequence goes on from NZ_CP029487.1 coordinate 2,594,693, forward strand.
ACGCTTTACTCCATCTTCAACGGTTTTACATTTGTTTACAGTATACCGTTCGGCCTGTTTCTTGTCAAGTTTAATCCTGCAATCGGATAATTTTATTGGTGACACAGACCTTTATATTCAGCTTTTTACGACCGCAGCCCTCAAAATCAATGGTGGCCATATCCTTCTTAATCTCCAGAATAACACCTTCACCAAAGCCCTGATGCAGCACTGCCGCCCCAGGAACATACGCAGAACAGTCCACGTCTTTCATCTCTGCCTTTCTGACAATGGATACATCAAAAATGCCGAAGCCCTTTCCCTGGGCCAAGGACCCTCCTGCAATCACGCTGCCAGTGCTTTTTCTGCGCGCCGCCGGAGGCTTTTCCCCCAGAAAAATGCGGACAAACTGTGATACTGGCCGTCTGTTATGCCGGCCGTTCTTTTTTCCCACCGAAATAAACTCCAGCTCCCGTTTCGCGCGTGTCACACCTACGTAAAAAAGGCGAACCTCCTCGCAGAAAAGCCGACGACCCTCCTCGCTGTCATCAAGAGCTGCCATTGATGGGAATTCCCCCTCCACCGCGTCAATGATAAAGACCTTTTCAAACTCTAGCCCCTTGCTGGAATGGATTGTCGAAAAGGTCACGTCTGCCTTCCGAGGCAAAGCTGACCCCCGCAGGGCCTCCTGCAGTGTGTCCAGACGTTTCAGGAAAGCGTCCATGGTACTCTCCCTTCCCGCCAGCGTTTTTAGAATATCCAGCTTCTGATTCAGCTGCTCCTCCCGATAGCCGCAGGAAATCCGATAATCCAGATGTTCCCGATAGCCCATATTCCAGACGATAAAGTCGAGTCCCTCCTGAGCGCTCATGGCCGACAGCCGCTTAAATGCCGTCCGGATATTTTTCACCTTTTCTACAAGCCATTCAGGAATTTCATCAAGGGACAGCAAAGCCTCGAAAACATCCTGCCCAGGCTGTCTTAACTTTCCTGCCTCCAATACATTTTTTCTGGAAATGTTGCAGTTCATTTTATAATATATTTTCTCAAAGGTTTCAAAATCCGACAGATCTGCGGCCAGAGTCACAAAACTTCTGATATCCTGCACGATAAAATGTGTAAAGAAGAGAGGATTATGTTCTTTAACCGCATAAGGCACGCCCTCCCGCTCAAAAAGATCTACCAGCGGGATAACCGACTCGTTGTTGCGGTAGAGCACAGCGGTTTCCTTGCCCTCGTTTTTAACGGATTTAAGGATAAACCAGTACTGATCCTCCACAGATTTTACATATTCATGAACTGCTGGCACCCCTTTTTCGTTATCTGTCCGCATATTTTTAACATAGCGCTCCTTGTTAAGCCGGATAAAACGGTTGGCTGCGTTCACAATCTGCTGTGTGCTGCGGTGGTTCGTCTCCATGAGCAGCACCTCACCGCAGGGATAAGTTTCCTTAAAGCTCAACAGCCCATCTGGATAAGCTCCTCGAAACCCATAGATGCTCTGGTCCTCGTCACCCACCATAAAGACATTGCCGTCCTCTCCCGCCAGAAGCCGGATAATTTCATATTGGATTTTCGAAGTATCCTGGGCTTCATCAATATTGATATACTTGTACTGGCCGGTAAAAATCTTCAGCAGCTCAGGGGTCTTCTTTAAGAGCAGCCAGGCATATTTGAGCATATCATCAAAATCCATCAGATGATGTCTGCGTTTGTACGCTTCATAGGCCTTGAACAGTTTAGGAAACTCCACATCACCCACTTTCATTTCTTCGATTTCTTCCTCAGAAAGCAGCATATTTTTACAGTAGGTAATAGCCGATACAATATCCACAATGTCATTTTCTGCCGGATGGCTCTTAAAAAGTTCCCGAAACAGCTCTCTGATAATACTTCCGCTACTCTCAACAATCTGAAAAGCACGGCGGTGATATAAACGTTCATAATTTCGGATAACCGACAGGGCAAAACTGTGAATCGTGCTGAAGCGAAGGCCTTCTGCTCCCTTTTCGCCAAAAATTTTCAGATAACGCCGGCTCAGGTCACGGGCGCCGGCTTTGCTGAAGGTCAGCGTTAAAATAGACTCGGGAGATATTTTTTTTACTCGGATCATATAGGCAATACGGCAAATGACCACCGTTGTTTTCCCACTGCCTGGCACAGCCAGGAGCAGCGTAGCTCCAGAAATCCTGCCAACAGCCTCACGCTGCTGGGCATTTAGCTGCAATCGGTACTTTTTCATAAAGGCGTCCAGATTTTCCATCGCTAGCTGATTTTCTCAAGCAGTCCAAGAATTCCCTCTGCTGCCTGATGCATTTGTTCCGTATTTAAAATGACCGCCTGATTATCCCCCTTCTGTGCACCATAATCGGCAAAGCCTGCATGATTTCCACCTTCAATCTCTGTCATGACCGCTGTTTCTGGATAAAGAGCTTCCGCTGTCCTCACTTTATCTAAATCAGCGACGCCGTCATCACTTCCCCAGAGCGAAACCACCTGAACCTCCGCATCCTTTATGCCGTCATCCGCCGGATAGGCGGCCAGAAAAAAGATTCCTTTTACTTTGTTATGAGTCTTTGCCAGCTCCGGCGCCATAGCTCCGCCCAGGGAGTGTCCACCAACCGCCCAGTTTTCAATTTCCGGGTGCAGCGCCATTATCTCACTTCCCCGTTCTGGCGAGAGTACTGCCAGATTCATGGGCATTCTGACAATATAAACAGGATACCCCTGCTCCGCAATTTCCAGAGCCAGAGGGGCATAGGCTTCAGGCGATACAAAAGCGCCGGGATAAAAAATGACGCCAGTCTCTCCCTTTTGGTTTTCCGGTTCAAAGGCAATGGTTCCTCCATCCTTTACCACCACGTGGCTGTCCCCTCTTAAGGCCTGCTGTGCTGCCGCTTCCGGCTGATAAGTCATACAGTTGACCGCAATTCCTCCCGCTGGTAATAAAAGCAGCAGTGCCAGCCCAACGCCGGCAAGAGCTTGTTTTAACTTCTTATGCTTCATATTCTTTCCTTCTTACGACTTTAAATTTCTCAGCTTGACAACTTTCCTTGTCAATGATATACTTTTTGACAAGAATTCTTGTCAAATTAATTCTCTGGTTTCTCTATTATACCCGATATCCAAATCGCTGACAAACCGGAACCGAAAGGAAATAACCATGATCACAATAAACAACGTCACGAAAAAGTACGGAAAAACAAAAGCCAACAACGACCTCACTTTTACCGTCGGAGATGGCGAAATCGCCATACTTCTTGGACCAAACGGCGCTGGAAAATCGACCATTATCAAATGTATCTGTGGGCTGCTCCGGTTTAAAGGCGCCATTGAAATTAACGGCGCACCCTGCCGTTCTCTTGAGGCTAAACGCCAGCTTGGCTATATCCCTGAGCTTCCTGCCCTTTACGATATGCTGACGATCGAGGAGCATCTGGAGTTTATCGCCCGTGCCTATGGCCTTGCGGACTGGGAAGCAAAAGCGGACGCCCTCATCGAACGCTTCGAGCTTGACGACAAGCGCAAAAAGCTCGGTAAGGAGCTGTCTAAGGGAATGCAGCAAAAGGTCAGCATCTGCTGTGCCCTGCTGTTTGAGCCAAAGGTCATCATCTTTGACGAGCCCATGGTAGGCCTTGACCCCCATGCCATCAAAGAGCTGAAGCTGATTTTTTCTGAGCTCAGAGATCAGGGTGTTTCTCTCCTCATCAGCACCCATATGATCGACTCGGTGGAGGATTATTGGGATGTGGCCCATATTATGATGGATGGCGAGATCCGGGCAACCAGGCGGCCAGAAGAGCTCACCGAAACTGACGAATCCCTGGAGGCGCTTTTCTTCAGCATTACCGAGGGGGAGGCTTAAGATGTCCAGTATTTTCTATCTTTGGAAAACCACCTTCAAAAACCGGCTTCTTGACCTGAAGAACCATCCCAGCCATCTGGTTGTGACCATTCTTATGGTTCTGTTTTTCGGCTTTGCCCTTGTGACAACAGTTTTTACACCAGGAGAGGATATGCCTCTGTCGCAAGGCCAGAATCTGCCACTGCTGGGCGCAATCCTCATCGGCCTTTTTCTGTTCCTTCTGGTCACCCAGATTCAAAAGGGACTTTCCTCCGGAGGCAGCTTTTTTACCATGGCAGATGTCAATCTGCTTTTTCTGGCGCCGGTTTCCCCGAGAAAGATCCTGGCCTATGGCTTGGCTAAACAAGTAGGCATGTCACTGCTACTGGGTTTCTTCATTTTGTTTCAGGGAACGACTCTCCGGTCATTCTTTGGTGTCGGCACTCCTGGACTCATTGCCCTGTTCGCGGGCTACTGTTTGTTTCTGGTGGTCGGCGAAATCCTTGCGCTTGCCATTTATTCTTACACCAGAGGAGAGGACAAGCGCCGCCGCGTGGTAAGGGCAGTGCTTTATTGTTTTGGCTTCCTGATGGCCGCCCTCTTTTTGACGACACTTTTTAAAACCCAGAATTTTTATGAGGCACTGCTCAGCACGGCAGATTCCAATCTGATGGAATACATCCCTGTCCTTGGCTGGACAAAAGCCTTCACCATGGGTTTGATTGCGGGAAATTTCCTGAAGGCACTTGTCTTTCTGGTGCTGCTCATCGCTCTGATCGGCCTGATCATCCTGTATATCTGCCGGAGCGAATCCGATTATTACGAGGATGTGCTTCAATCCGCTGAAAAAACCTATACCACCAAAGCCGCCGCCAAGGACGGACGCATCAGCGATACCAAGGACGCCTCCAAAATCAGCCGTAAAAAAACCGGTATCGGCCACGGCCATGGAGCCTCAGTTTTCTTTTTCAAGCATCTGCTGGAAAACCGCCGCTCGGGTTACCTGTTCTTAAACCAGTTTACCCTTATCTGCACCGTGGTGGCTATTCTTGCCAGTCTGCTGGTAAAGGAGCATATCAGTCTGGTGCTGATCTTCGGCATGCTGTGCTACCTTCAGGTGTTAACAGGGGCCATGGGACGGTGGGTCAAAGAACTGACTCTGCCCTACATTTACATGATTCCCCAGAACCCGTTTAAAAAGCTGGTTTTTGCCAGTCTGGAATCTGTGGTGGACAGCTTTGTCAGTGGTTTGATTATTTTTATCCCCTGTGGCTTGATTCTGGGCGCTCCAGCCGCTGAGATCATTGCGGTCATCGCCGCCCGTGTGGGACTGGCTACCCTTTTATCCGCCGGTAATATTTTAATCGAACGTATTCTCGGCAATATGCAGAGCAAGGTTCTGGTCGTAATGCTCTATTATCTGATCCTTGTTATCCTGCTGATCCCAGGCGTTATCGCCGGTGTAGCGGTCGGCCTCATCGCCGGAAGCCTGGCTGCCGGACTGTTTGCAGACTGCGCTGTCAATGTACTAGTCGCTCTGATCATTCTCGCTCTCTGCCGTAATCTCCTGCACACTATGGAAATGAATATTCAGTAGAACAAAAAAAGATGTGCTTTTCAGCACATCTTTTTTTGCATTAATGAGAACATTGTCACTGGCACCGTGGCGCTCGGTATCCAGTGGTACTACTTTTTTGTGTAGTTCTTTGGAGAGCTCATTGATACATTCGGCTTCTTTATTATAGCGCTTTGGCTCTGGTTTTTAAACCCATCGGAAAAACATTCACGTTACTAAGTTGACACATATGTGACACTCAAAGCTTTTCCCCGCTGATTTTACTGATCTGGTCATAAACCCATTCCTTGTCTTTGCTGTCATAAGGGAGCTGCTCCCAGTATTTATCAACCATCGTATAAAAGGTATTGACCGCCGCGAACTCCTCAGTCACTATACGGGTAGAAAGATCATTGTCAAAATGGAAGTAGGCGGCAGCACCCTCCTTTACCCAGATATTCAGATTTTCAATTAACTCTGGTGATGCCGATGGCCTCAAAGCAATCTGGACCTTAGGATCACTTTTCACAAATTTCAGAAAAGAGACCAGCTCTTTGATAATATGCTTCCCCGCAACCTCCACCTTACGCTTCAGCAACGCGGAAAAAACTGGCACCTCAATCACGGGGCGCTGTGCAAGACTTTTGATATAATCGAGACTCAAAATAATCCGGGTATATTTCTCCTCAGATAAAAACTGTCCAAGGCCTACCCGGCAATTGTCGTAATAGTCGATGAGGCTATGCTCTTCCTCACTGCTCAGGCACAGATCCATTAAAATCCCTTCAATAATACTTCTCCCTGAAGAGAGAAAAGACATGGATGTGGCAATAACATACTGATCGGTGTCATTGCGGTTAAAGCCTTCCATATTTTCCCGGGTGAAATCGCTGCAGACCACGCGGCTTCCTAAATTTTTAGTCAGCGGCTGGAAATTCTCCAGATGCCTTTTTAGAAAATTATCAAACTGTCGCTGGCTCATAGGGTCGGTGTAAATGGCGGAATAAGTATCGCCATTTGTCCCGTTTATTCCCACCAATGTCTGTTTTCCCTTAATGCTGAAAATATAATCATAGAAGGGACGCTCCACATCATAGGTATAGTAAGCTTCAGCATTTGTGGAAAGCAGTATGGGCAGCCAGTATTCAAACATGTTATAAATCTCTTCCTGTGAGCGGTTTAAATAGAACATGGTCATGAGCTTTGTCTTATTTTTTTCCGCCTCCAGAAAGCGCTTTTGTATTTTTCGTGTATCATTATTGCTTTGTTTAAAGATTCTTGAATCTGCATCATAGCCCCAGAAGATTTCTCCCTTTGGCAGTGACGCCAGTGTGTCAAACATATCGTCCAGAGCATCCATTTTACCAGTGATGCCCTTATAAATTTTATAGGTTGCGGTATAGAGACTATTCCCTCTTTCCTTATCTGCATATTTTGCTTCAAATTCTTTATCGACCAGCCACCGGGATACACAGCTTTCCAAATCCTGTTCTGTGTCTACAGCGATCCCCGGTTCCAGCGAGGAAAAGAACCGTTCCAATGTATTCAATCCCTGTTCTCTGTTAACTTTTACGATGGCACGAATAATTTCTTCAAAATAAGGTGATTTAGGCCCCAGCTCAACACGTCCATTTCTCCACCGGCTGATAATGGTTCGGTCAACATGGACAGTTCTTGCCAGCTGCGAACCCTGAATATAAAGCATATCCATCAAGTAAGCCAGCGGCGTAGCGGGTTTCTTTGCCATTTCCTTTCCTCCTTTTATAATTATTATAATCTACTTATTTATATACACTAAATGGTATTTTTAAAACAAAACGGTGGCATATTCTCCATTTAAGTCATTTTTACTTTTAATTTTTTCAACAAATGCACCATCTTCTTTATTTTAATCTTTTAAATCTAAAAGTGCAAGCGTATTTTGTGTACTAAAAAAGAGCACCCCGGAGGAGTGCTCTAAAGGTCTATTCTGACGGCTTATGCGCCGTAATAAATCTGATCCAGAAGCTCGCTGAACTGTTCTTTGGTCGGTGACAGCGGATTGGTCTGAGTGCAGACATCTTTCATAGCTTTTCCAATAATAATGTCCTTGCTGGCCTTAAAATCTGCCTCATCAATGCCCTGTTCTTTAAGGGATGTTGGAATATTGATTTCCTTACAAAGGGTAATGATGCTGTTGTACAGCATTTCTGCGGCATCTCCGCTGACATTTGGAATACCAATGGCACTCAGGAGACGGTTATATAAATGCTGAGCTCTGCCGCACTGCCCATTAAAGCGTACAACATATGGCAGACCGATAGCGTTGGCTAAACCGTGGGGCAAATGCCACTGTGCGCCAACTGCATGGGCAATACTGTGAGTGATGCCCAGACCTGCGCTGTTAAAGGCTATCCCGGCCATACAGGATGCAATCTGCATACTGGCCTTAGCTTCCAGATTACCACCATTCACATAGCATTCATACAGGCTCTTAAAAACCAGCTCCGCGGCCTTTGCCGCATAGCAGCGTGAAAACGGGTTATTATTGGTGGAAACGTAGGCTTCCACCGCATGAGTTAAAACGTCCATTCCTGTGGCCGCCGTCGCTGCTGGCGGAACGCTCTCGATCAATTTTGGTTCAAGAATCGCGGCGTCCGGCATCATAAGAATGTCGGTAAGCGGAATCTTAGTATTGTTTTTCTTGTCGGTAATAACCGCGTATTCCGTTACTTCAGAACCTGTGCCGGCGGTTGTCGGCATAGCGATAAAGTATGGTTTTTTAATGTAGTCTTCCTCAAAGAACATTTTTTTGAAATTGTAGCAGTAATAGATAATGGCCTTTGCTGAATCGATGGCTGATCCGCCGCCAAGGGCAATTAAAGCATCTGGTTTTTCCATCAGGATATGTGTCAGTCCCTTTTCAACAATTTCTGTAGACGGGTCTGGTTCAACGTCAGAAAAAACATGGTATTTGATGTTATGTTTATCCAACACGTCTGTCAGCATTTTCAGCAGGCCAAATTTGACCATCCCTTCATCCGTTACAATGCAGACCTGCTTAAAGTCGTGGTTTCCAACCTGTTCTATGGCGCCAATGCCATAGTAAATGGCCGGTTTTACCTGAAAAAACCGTATATCATTCAATTTGCTCATATTACCCTCCTTAGTATATTCGCTCAATAGTTTACATAATTCGTCAATTTGTATTATATCAAGTTTTTTGATGAGCGGAAAGGCAATCGCAAAATTTTGTTGTAAATGAACCAGTATGTATCTGTCCGACAAAAGTTTAACAAAGCTTTTTCTTTAAGTTTTTATCTTGAAAAGCATTTTGGTTTTACTTGACATTAATTTTCCGTTCCGATACACTGGGATTACCCCTATTTCTTATTTAGAAAAACAGAAAATAAGGGTATGTATCATGCATAAATACTACTAATTAAGAAGGAGCATCCCATGATTAAACAGCTAAAGCCCTACCTCGCGAAATACCGCCTTCCGTCGATATTGGCGCCACTCACGGTTATCGTCGAGGTTCTTCTGGAAATCCAGATTCCTTTTTTAATGGCTAAAATCGTGGATCAGGGTATCACAACGCGTGACCTGAACTACGTTTTTCAAATTGGCGCCATCATGGTGCTGGTGGCCCTCTGTTCATTGCTTTTCGGCGTTCTTTCCGGTCGTTTTGCCGCCAAGGGTGCCATGGGTTTTGGCAGTGAGCTCCGCAAAGCCGTTTTCGACAAAATCCAGGAATTTTCTTTTGCGAACATCGACCGTTTCAGCACTCCGTCACTGGTCACACGTCTGACCACGGATATTACCAATACTCAAATGGCCTACATGATGGTCATCCGCGTTCTGGTACGCGCACCCGTTATGCTGGTCAGCGCCACCATCATGGCGGCCGCCATCAACGGCGACCTTGTCCGCGTTTTTCTCATTGTCATTCCCATACTGGCCATTGCCCTGGCCACCATGTCCACCCTGGCCTTTCCGCGTTTTAACGCCATGTTGAAAAAATACGACGGGCTCAACGCGCAGGTTCAGGAAAACCTCATCGCCATCCGCGTTGTCAAAGCCTTTGTACGGGCACGTTACGAGAAGAAAAAATTTGCCGAAGCCAACGATAGCCTCATGCAGGCATCTCTTGCCGCTGAAAAAATCATTATCCTCGGCATGCCCATCATGATGCTAACCATGTATGCCACCATTATCGCCATCCTGTGGTTCGGAGGCAACATGATCATCGGCGGCACACTGCTGACAGGAGAACTCATCAGTTTTATTTCCTATGTGACGCAGATTCTTATGTCTCTGATGATGATCGCCCAGGTTTTTATTATGATTGTTCTCTCCCGTTCCTCTGTATCACGTATTATCGAGGTGCTGGAAGAACCCATCAGCATTACTGATGAAACGGCCGCTCCATCCCTCACAGCTGACGACGGCAGCATCGAATACCGGAACGTTTCCTTCAAATATCAGGAGGACGCGGCGGAAAATATCCTGACCGGCATTGATTTCTCCATCGCCTCCGGCGAAACCGTCGGTATCATCGGAGGAACTGGCTCGGCAAAAACTACGCTGGTTCAGCTTATTCCAAGGCTTTATGATGTAACAGACGGGCAGGTGCTGGTCGGCGGCCATGATGTTCGGGACTATACCCTGGACCACCTGCGATCGGTTGTCGCCATGGTCCTTCAGAAAAACGTCCTGTTCTCAGGCACAATCAAAGACAATCTGAAATGGGGCGATGAAAACGCCACAGACGAAGAAGTTATCGCCGCCGCCAAAGCAGCCTGTGCCCATGATTTTATCATGTCTTTCCCAGAGGGCTATGACACCTATCTTGGCCAGGGCGGCGTCAACGTATCCGGCGGCCAGAAGCAGCGTCTCTGCATTGCCAGAGCACTCCTGAAAAAGCCCAAAATCATCATTCTGGATGACAGCACCAGCGCGGTGGATACCGCTACCGACGCGGCCATTCGCGAAGGCTTCCGTCAGAATCTAAAAGATACTACCGCCATCATTATCGCCCAGCGTATTTCTTCGGTTAGCGATGCGGACAAGATCATCGTGCTGGACGAGGGCCGTATCGACGCTATCGATACCCATGAAAATCTCCTGGAAAACAATGCGATTTACCGTGAGGTCTTTCATTCACAGCAGAAAGGAGTTGAGGAATAATGCCAAAGAAAAAAAGCGTTCAAAAGCCCAAAAATATCAAAAAGACACTGCTTCGTATTTTTGGCTACATGGCAAAACGCAGATTGCTGCTTATACTTGTCATACTCTTTGTCTTTATCAGCTCCGGCGCCACCGTGGCCGGCACATATTTCCTAAAGCCCATCATCAACCAGGGCATTGTGCCTCTTATCGGAAAACCCCTCACCCCCGGCGCGCTCATGCCCTTTATCCAGATGCTGCTGCTAATGGGGGGAATCTATCTGGCCGGGGCGGCCTGTGCTTATGCCTATAACCGGATGATGATCGTCATCTCCAACGGAACCCTCAACGCCGTGCGGCGAGACCTTTTTAACAGCATGGAAGATCTCCCCATCAAATATTTTGACACCCATACACACGGCGAACTCATGAGCCGCTATACCAACGATGTTGATACTCTGCGCGAAGCCATTGCCATGAGCCTTCCGCAAATGCTGACCGCCACCGTCACGGTGGTGGGAACCTTTATCATGATGCTGATCTTAAGCCCGCTGCTGACTTTGATCGTCATCGGCATGCTTGTGATCATGTACTTTGTGATAAAAACTGTGGGAAGCCGAAGTGCCCGGGGCTTTAAAGCGCAGCAGAAGGCGCTCGGTGAAACTAACGGCTATATCGAGGAAATGATCGAGGGACAAAAAGTTATCAAGGTTTTCTGCCATGAGGACATTGTCAAAAATGATTTTGCCGAGCTCAACGACAAGCTGAGAAGCGCTTCTACTCAAGCCCATACCTACGCCAATGTGCTCATGCCTATCATGGGAAACCTCTCCTATGTGCAGTACGCTTTGACAGCCGCTTTCGGTGCAGTACTTGTTATTTTTGGCAGCATGGACTTAGGCTCCATCGCTTCCTTTTTACAGTACACACGCTCCTTCTCACAGCCCATCACCCAGATTTCCCAACAGTTTAACGCGCTGCTGACCGCTCTTGCCGGGGCTGAACGAATCTTTGAAGTCATTGACGCTGAGCCTGAAAAAGACGATGGTTATGTAACCCTCGTCAATGTCTGCGAATCCGCAGACGGCACTCTGACCGAATGTAAGGAAGTTACTAATACCTGGGCCTGGAAACATCCGCATCACGATGGCACCCTGACCTATGAAAAGCTCAGGGGGGATGTGCGTTTCCATGATGTTACCTTTGGCTACAGCGATGACAAAATGGTGCTGCACAATGTTTCTCTTTTTGCCAAGCCCGGCCAGAAGATCGCCTTTGTAGGCTCAACAGGCGCAGGCAAAACCACGATCACCAATCTTATCAACCGATTTTATGAGGTTCAGGAAGGCAAGATCACCTATGATGGTATCAACATTAAAAAAATCCGGAAAGTCGACCTGCGGCATTCCCTCGCAATGGTCCTTCAGGATACCCACCTGTTCACTGGTACTGTAGCCGATAATATCCGTTACGGCCGTCTCAATGCCACCGATGAGGAAGTCCACGCTGCCGCTGAGCTGGCCAACGCCGACTTCTTTATCCGCCATCTCCCTCAGGGCTATGATACCATGCTGACCTCCGACGGAGCCAACCTGAGCCAGGGGCAGCGCCAGCTGCTGGCCATCGCCCGGGCCGCTGTCGCCAATCCGCCGGTACTTATCCTCGATGAAGCCACCAGCTCCATCGACACCCGTACCGAGGCCCTTATTGAGCGCGGTATGGATCAGCTCATGGAAGGCCGTACTGTTTTTGTCATCGCCCACCGCCTGTCCACCGTCCGAAACGCCGACGCCATCATGGTACTGGAACACGGCCGGATTATCGAGCGCGGCGACCACGAAGAACTATTAAAACAAAAGGGGAAATATTACCAGCTTTATACCGGACAGTTTGAGCTGGATTAAAAAAAGAGGCCGTCTGGCCTCTTTTTCAGCATTTATCAAAAAAATAAAACATACTTAATCACACACCCCGCATTGATAACCAGTCTCCAAACGTTACGCGGACAGCCAGCTCTTGTCAGAGAGTCCTCCGGCACATACGAGATCTTACTTACTGCTGCTTCCTTCCGGACCTGACAGGGTTCATAAGTTCATATTGCGAAGGGTCCAACCGTCAACACCACTTATCCGCGGCAGACTCCAAATTCTGGCACCTCTTTGGGGAATTCAGCCCTGCTGTAGCGGATTGCAGGTTACAGGGCACCGCTAGTTCCCCGCCTAGTGTGATTAAGTATGTTTACTGCGAATACGCAGTGAATCTACAATATTTCATATTATACAGAACAACCTCTTTACTGTCAAGGGCTTTAAGCAGAAACAAGAATTGCCCCTGTATTTCCCTGTCGGCATGGTCAAATCAAAAGTTACCTTCACCTAAAAAAGCCCCGAAAACCGGGGCTTTTTTTACATTTTTTCTTCTAATAGAGATTTTTGTCTCTTTTTTTCTGCATTTTCTTTTTTCATGAACATCTCCGTGACCGGCTCAATGGCTACAGCAACCAAGATACCGCAGGACAATCCCAAAATTACACCAACTAGGTTCTGCCCTCCCTGGGAGAACGTTACTGTCAAACCAGCAAAGACAAGCGGAACTACGTTGAACCAGGTCTTTGCCAGGGGGATCATGTGCACAGCACAAACCACAAAAGTGATAACCAGAGTGCACACACCTGTCACCACACCAATGTTTATGCCAGTACTTCTTAAAAAATTATCCATTTGCAGATAAATTAATGCCCATATAACCCCGCATACCATACAGCATAAATAATTCGGCGTTTTTTTAAGCTCTGCTCCAGATGCAAATGTAACTCCTAATCCGATAAAAATAGGCCACATAAGATTTCCAAAAGGCCCAATTTGATAAATTCCAAGGACCAGTCCGGCCAGCACTCCAGATACTAAACTCATTTTTAACAAATAGCTGGTATTTTCATTCATTATTTCTCCCCTTAGCTGATTAAAAAAAACACATAGCTGTAAACAAGCTCTTCCATTCCCTGAAGACTGTCCATAGCATAACCCGCATCTGCTTCTGCTATTTCATATTTTTCAAGCGTTTCTGACGGATTTCTATAGTATTCTGATTTCATCTTTTCCCCCTATGCATAAACAGCGTATTCCTTGACAAATCGGAGCACTGTTTTTAAATTCTCCGGATTAATATCCCGAATCGTTAATAAATTTTTGTCCAGTGTAAAAATATACTTCCCACCAGGAGCCAGAATATCTACGATTTCCTTAGCTTTATCCAGACATTCCTGCTCTGTTCCTGTTTTTAACACGCCCATAGGATAAAAGCCAGCCAAAATATGTTTTTTTCCAAGTTTTTCTTTGACTTCTGATGGATTCCCCTCCTCAAAAATCATCATTGTATTTTCTGGCAATTCAAAGAGATAATCATAATAACGGGACCAGTCCTGTTCAACAAAGATCGTCGCGCCCACTCCTGCTTCATCCAGTGCCTCTACGTATCTTTTAAAGGTCGGCCAATAAAAGCGCTCAAAATCCTTTGTACGCATATATGGCGCCATATGCAAAGGTATAAATGTTCTCTGATATCGATTAGAATTTGGCTTGATTCCTGCTTTCACCATACAAGGCAGCAGCGCTTCACAGGCCGCTTCCACCTTATCTGGACAGCGTCTCATATCTTTGCTGATACCAGTAAAAGAACGAAGCTGGTCAGACAAGACATCAAAAGGTGTACAGGCGGCCGTACAAGCCATATTATAGACGGCCTTTCCGTGTTTTTCCGCAATTTTCAAGTATCCCTTATCAAGCTGTTCCATTACTGAATAAAAGGTAAACATCCCCTTCGCAAAAGCAGACTTTCCCTCAAAACCTTCTTTACCAAACTCACTATAAATTTGCGGCAATGCTTTGTCACAAATGGTCTTGAACGGATCTGCAACTAAGTCCTCATAGTCATTTTCATTTAGACTGGTCACCTCTGGATGTTGTAAAAATCCATCTCCCCCCATGACAAAATTTTTTGCTCCCAGTATTTTATACATCTGGGGGATACGTACCATTGTTGCAAAAATTGAGTCTGTGTCAAAATCTTTCGTCGTTTTTTCAATGGCCTCTAAATTCTTTTCAATGCTGTATTGTTCTCTTCTTAAATCAAATCCAACATAGCCAAGACAAAAAGAATTATCTCCTGAACTAAGAATTGGAACTCTTTTTGGTGTTTTTCCATTAAAGACATCTTCGAACAGTTGATTTTTTTCTGCTGTTCTTTTTTGATTATTCATATTTTTCCCCTTATTGTTTGTATTTACTTGCAAGTAATTACCTGTGAGTAAATATATCAAATTTTTAGAAAGTTGTCAATATTAATTTGCAACATGTTCAAAATTATGTTTTAATATTTAATTAGTCGGAGGTAAAGTACAGTGAAACACAAAGAAAACGGCAATACTAAACAAAAGATTTATGAAACCGCAAAACGGCTCTACATTGAGCATGGCTATTTTAATATTTCCAACAAACGTCTCTCGGAGGAATCCGGCATTAACCAGGGACTGATCACCTATTATTTTAAAAGCAAAAAAAATATAGCCCTTGCTGTATTAACAGAAGACTACTATATTCTTTCTGGCTATTTAAAGTATTTTATGACACCTGAAGATGATCCTTTGATGTATATTGTCACCTTTATGAATGTCACCTTTCAAATTCGAAAGCACGACCCAAAAGCCAGACGTTTTATTTCTGATGTTATGCAGGAGGATTTACTTGAGGAGTTCGCTTTTGTTAACCAAAAAGAAGAATATTTAAAACTTTTGAAAAAAAACAGCTCTACTTCAGAAAATCCAGAGACCCAGCTAAAGCTGGTTTTGGCAACGGTATACGGCACACAACGTACGATCCAGCGATTAATCAATGAAAGCATGGAACTTAGCTATGACGAGTATTTTCGGTATATGATTGAAATTCTGCTGTTCGCCCTGCATCTTCCAGATAAATCGGATATGGTTGATACCTTGATCCACAAATCGGATCAGGCCACAAAACAATTATTTAAAACCCATCCTCATCTGTTAAACGAGTCTGATTATCTCTACAAAAAATAAAAAAAGAGCTTTCGCTCTTATTTTCATATTATGGCGGACAGGGAGGGATTCGAACCCTCGGTACGCTATTCACGTACACACGCTTTCCAGGCGTGCTCCTTCAACCAGCTCAGACACCTGTCCGCAGATGCAGCTGCTCTCTCTTTGAGACGCTATTTTATTGTAAGCACATTTAATAATTATAATGGCAAAGCAAGCATTTGTCAATCCTTATTTCTCTAATTTTTTCAAAAATAGTTGGCAGCCGACAAATTTAGATTAAATAAAGACAGCAGGCGGATAATTATGGTAAAATACAATTAAAGGACAGTGAAATGCTCGAATACTTAGACTCGGTGGATGCTGTCAAGCAGTGGCTGCTCAGCTTTGGCGGCTGGACACCGTTTATTTATTTTTTATTTCAGATTCTCCAGGTCATTATTGCGCCGATCCCTGGCGGTACGACCACTCTGGTGGGTGGTGCGCTTTTCGGCTGGATAAAGGGCTTTCTGCTCAGTGAAGCAGGCATTATGATCGGAACTGCCGCCGCCTTTGGTATTGCGAAAAAACTGGGGCGTCCAGTTATTTTTAAATGGGTTCCTTCAAAATGGACAGATAAGCTGGATAATATACGCGAATCCCGGCTGAACATGGTTTTATTTTTAATCTTTCTGTTTCCCGGCTTTCCTGATGATATTTTCTGTTATCTGGCCGGGCTTACCAGGATGAACTTTAAAACCTTTATACTCATTGCCCTTCTGGGGCGCACTCCGGGCTTTTTGATGACAACGCTCATGGGCGCAGGCATCATGCAGGATAACCCTGTCCGTCTGATTATTGTCCTTGGACTGTATGGCATTTTTGCCGGCGTGTTGATTTTTAACAAAAAACGGATGGAGACCTATCTGGAGAACAGTAAAAAACAAAAAGGAGATCATTCTTAAATATGGACAATAAAGATGCCAAGCAATGTCACCGGCTGTTTCTCAGCGAACTGGCAACCATGGTGGTCTGCGGCTATCTGGTATACCTTCTTTCCACCACGTTAGAGGGCGGCCTTGATGTACGTCTCATTCTGCCGGGGGGGGTTTTAATTTTCACCCTGCTTCAGGGCTGTGGCTACTGGCTGTACCGTGACCAGGCCGCCTCTGGAAAAGCGGTCAATCAGACGGCTGTTCTTCGGATTTTTTCCCTTCTCAAGAAGGTCACGCCCTTTGTGATTGGGCTTTATCCTCTGTTTTTATTGGTACTGCTGTTCGCAGACCGGGGCGCACTGTTTGTTCCCTTTAACCTTTTTGGGCTGATCCTGTTATTTTTCTCAATCGCCGAATACATTAATTACTATTACTTCAATATGAATATCTGGAACTTCAAGACGCGCGCCCCATCGGATTTATCTGTAGAGCTGTCTGCGTTTAAGAAAAAGGAGGAATGAAATATGCGCATAATTATTGACGGAGATGCCTGCCCTAAGGGTGTACGGACGATCTGTGAGGAGACCGCCGCTTCTTATAAAATCCCACTGCTGATGGTCGCCGACACCTCCCATGATCTTGAGGGCGACGACGACTGCGAGATTATCCGAGTGGACCAGGGCCGGGACGCCAGCGATTATAAAATCGTCGGCATGGCTGAGCCTCAAGACATTATCATAACCCATGACTATGGCTTGGCTGCCCTTGTCCTGGAAAAGGTCACAGCGGTTCTCAGCCCCTCGGGCTTTGTCTACAGCACCGCTAATATTGACGAGCTGCTCTACCAGCGCTTTTTAAATCAAAAGCAGCGCCAGGCAGGACACGCTGCCAAAATAAAAAAACGGACGCCGGAAGACGACGCCGTTTTTAAACGGATGTTGATGACTTTTGTGGCACCTGTTGAGCTGATTCAGGAATAATTTAATCACCCACCCCAAGATCGGTGTTGTTCATCAGAACACAGATTCTGGGGTCTTTTTGTAGTTTTGGCAGGCTGTGTACGGTGAACCAGCGGATCAGCTCCGGGTCGGCCTTTACAGCGGTGCTGTTATCATTGAAAATATTGACATAGACACGCGAGAAATACTTTAGGGCTGTGCTCATATCTTTCTCAAACTGTTCCGGCGACTGGCCGGTCATGCCGAAAAGCAGGCAGCACTCATCATAAATTTCGGCGATGGCGGAAGGTGCCTGGTTATAGCCCATCCCCTTGAGCATGATCTCTTCCCGGTATTGCTCGTCAAAGGTCTCGATACCAATGCGCGGATGAAGACATATCCCCTCTTTGTCCATTTTCTCTTTTAAGACCCGGGTTTTTTCGCGAAGAAGCCAGTGGCTCTCCATATGCAGATGGCAGATATTCCTTTGACGGCAAATCTCAAGAACCTGTTTTTTCGTTTCCTCTGGCAATTCAAAGTATGAGCCTGAATTAAGTACCACAAGGCGGCCAAACTCACCTGTCACCTGTTTCAAAACCTTGTTGTTCAATGAAACGGATACCGAATCCGGGCCACTGTCCATATGGTAATCGCAGAAGCTGCACTTTTTCCAGAAGCACCCCCGGCCCATAAGCAGAACGATCTCCTGGGGCAGGGCGTCCTCAGGCAGGCAGCTGTAGCGTTCTTCAAACTTCATCTTAAAGCTCCAGCGCAGCAGCCCATTCTTCTTCTTTAAAGCCTACAAGCACTTTATCCTCAAAGATCAACTCCGGCCTCTTGACAAGCATACCATTGGTGGACAGTACCTCCGCCATTTCTTCCCGGGTCATAGTTTTTACCTTATCCTTCAGCCCCAGCTCTCGGTAAGCCATACCACTCACATTAAAGAATTTTCTGGGCTCTCCGCCGTATAGCTCCATCCACTTTAACAATTCTTCTTTTTTAGGGTTTTCCTTCACAATATCCCGCAGCTCATAGTCCACATTGTTGTCTTCTAAAAAGCGTTTAGCTTTCTGACAGGTCGAGCATTTAGGGTAACATAAAAAAATTGGTTTCATTTACTTTCTCCTTGCATAATATACTCACGGTGTCCGCTTTCGGCTTCCGTTTCTTCTTCTTTGACTTCAAATCCCAGCCGTTTGTAAAAATTTACGGCGCGGATATTTTCCACATAGGCGGCCAGCGTAATCATTCCTTTATAGCGGTTAAGCGCATACTCCATCAGACCGCGGCCAATGCCCTGATGCCAGCAGTCTGGATCAACGAACAGAGCGCCGATATGACGGCCCCCGACCACGGCGATAAAACCGTTGATCTTACGATCCTGTTCATTTACATAGACTTCGGATTGGGGAATATATTCCTTTTTTACTACTTTGGCATGGCCTCTCCAATAATTTTCCGAAATAAAGGACTGCCCCCTAACGCTGGCATTCAGCCAGATTTCCATGACCCGTTCAAGGTCTGCTTCGGTCATTTTGCGAATCATTTCAGTATAGCTCCGTTCCCTCTGAGCGAAGCTTGCGCTGCCACTCGCCATAAAGCATTTCCAGCTCGTCGCCGTAGTCTTTACTGCCCTGATCATCCTCGTCGTATTCCAGCTTTTCCAGGATTACTACCTCAAAGGCGTCTTTCCCAAGGCGTTTCCAGTCCTTATTCAGGTCACGGTTACGCATAAAGGTTTCCATATTCAGCTGAAAAACATCACTGTTGATTTTTCCCTTAATATTGTTTGTCGCTTCTAAAAATGTCTTTCCCGTCTCAATATGGCGGATAACAAATATTCCCATTTCCGGACGGTAATTTTTGTATGCTTCTTTTAATTCCTTTTTACGATCCATATTCATTTTAATACCCCATTTCCTTTAAAATGCGTGACAGAGCGGCCAGCCGCTCGCCTAAAAGCTCACCGTCTTCCGCCAGTGCCTGCGCAAAAAGTTTAATGTCCTCATCAATCATTTCATTGTCTGTATCGACCGCGATGGTCATGGCGTCTCCCTGGAGCCCCACCCGGTCGATCACCGGATTTTCCGGGTCATAAAGCTTATCGTGGCGGTAGGAATCTTCTCTGAAATACTGCTCTGCCCGGCAGATCAATATGGCCAGGTCAATAACCCGGTGCAGAGGCAGCTCCTCGGACTGACGCGACCACTTTTCGCCCGTGTAACGCCATACCTTGGCCGAAGCGTCCACGCGCCCACGGTCATTCCACTGGGCCAGCCCCAGCGAAAGCCCCTTGGCATCACTGTCGTAGGCCTTTCTTCCATCAATTTCCTCATAGTTTTCAACCTCAATAACAGGCTTATGTTTTAAATGTGTTGGTATCTTCATTTTGTTTGTCCTTAAATTTTATTTAGTAATTTACTAAATTTAGTAAATTACTACTTTCAATTATACGCGCAATTTAGAATTTGTCAAGTTTCTTAAAAACCCATCTTCTCAATCTCCAGCACCTTATCGGCCCAATCCCGATAAAAGGCGGCTTCGTGAGATACCAGAATAACGGTGCCGTCAAAATCCTGCAATGCTTCCTGAAGGCTTTCTTTTGCCAGATAATCCAAATGGTTGGTAGGCTCGTCGAGAATCAGCAGATTGCAGGGTGACAGTGTAAGCTTGCACAGCTTTACCCGGGACTGCTCACCGCCACTCAGGGTGGTGATGGGCTGCAGCACATGCTCAGCTTTAACACCGCATCGTGACAGAGCTGAGCGCGTCTGCTTCTGTGATAGTTTCGGAAAAGCTTCCGTAATAATTTCCAGTGGTGTCTGTCCTTCTCTCTCCCATTTCAAATCCTGTTCATAATAGCCAATGACCACATTTCTGGCGAACTCAAACCTCCCGGAAATAGGCGGAATTTCACCAATCAGGGTTTTTAACAGGGTCGATTTTCCGATACCGTTAAAGCCGGTGATCACCACGCGCTGGTTCTGCTCCAGCACAAAGTGCAGTTTTGGCAGTAAGGGATAGTAATACCCCACTTCCAGATCCTTAACCTCGAGAACCCTCTGCGCGGTGATTCCAGTGGATTTAAAGCGGATCATCGGCTTTGTAAGACCAGTCGGCGGCGCCATACGTTCGATTTTATCCAA
This sequence comes from Eubacterium maltosivorans, assembly GCF_002441855.2. Taxonomy (NCBI): domain Bacteria; kingdom Bacillati; phylum Bacillota; class Clostridia; order Eubacteriales; family Eubacteriaceae; genus Eubacterium; species Eubacterium maltosivorans. The sequence continues at coordinate 2,615,279 of NZ_CP029487.1, forward strand.
TTTTTTCTGGCGGCTTTTGGCCATGGCCGCGGTGGAGGCGCGCACTTTATTCTTCGCAATATATTCTTCAGTCCGTTCGATAAGTTTTTTCTGACTTTCATACTGCCTGATATATTCTTCCCGTTTCTGTCCCTTCTGTTTTAGAAAGGCGCTGTAATTACCATGATACTTGGTAATGGTGCCAAACTCAATATCCCCAATACAGGTCGTTACCTGATCCAGAAAATCAAAATCATGGGATACAAGAATAAAGGCACCCTCAAAGCCTGTAAGATATTTCGACAGCCACTCTACATGTTCTTTGTCCAAAAAGTTGGTGGGCTCATCCAGCAGCAGCACTTCTGGCTTTTCGAGGAGAAGCTTTGCCAGGATCACCTTTGCGCGCTGTCCGCCGCTCAGCTTTTCAAGAACCTTGTCCATGCCGATGGCTGTAATGCCAAGGCCGGCGGCCACACGGTAAATATGGCTCTCGATGCTATAAAAATCCCGGTCCTCCAGGGTTTCCTGCAAATTGGCGGCCTGATTGATCAGCTTTTCGCTGGTATCCTCTGCCATTTTTTCATACAGCCCGTTCAGCCGCTCCTCCATCCTGTATAAATCGGCGTAAGCCTGCTTCAGATACTCAAAGACAGTGATGCCCGCATCCACCTGGGCATACTGGTCCAGATGCCCTACAGATGCCTTTGGAAACCATTTGATCAGGCCGTCATCCGGGATGACTTCCCCAATCAGGGTTTTGATCAGGGTACTCTTTCCCGCACCATTTTGTCCGACCAGCCCCATATGCTCCCCATTGTACAGCTCAAAGGAGGCGTCATGATATAATACCTTGTCTCCATAGCTGTGAGACAGATCTTTTACTTCCAGTAAACTCATTGTTATCATTCCTTTCAAATCTAAAAATTCCAATAAAAAAGAGCGCACAGCGCTCTCTGCCTGAGGAGGGTTCTCCCGCTCCAAACAAAAAGGCTGCGGATGAAAACATCATCCACAGCCCGTTATCCCAAATTGCTGTCCTCCGGTAAAAAGCGCGTACGAAACAAAGCCGCCTGAGGCCGCCTGCAAACACTTTTGACCGATGAACTGATGGAGGCTACGCCTCCGGATTAAGCTCCGCACAATGTCTCATCGTTATCCATTTATTCGGAGCCTTTGCAATTGTAAGTGTCATGATAAAAATTCCCTTCGCTAAAATCGAACGGTATTGATTATACTCCCAATTCGGTGTTTTGTCAACTTCAGCTGGCCAGTTCCTGGCGTTTATCTGCTTTTGGGTTAAGAATAAACTTTTCCAGCGCATAGGCTACGCCGTGTTCATCATTGGTTTTTGTAATAAAATCCGAAATTTCCTTAACACGGTCAATGCCGTTTTCCATGGCTACGGCCAGCCCGGCGTGCTTGAGCATTTCATAGTCATTGTTGCTATCGCCCATGGCCATGACCTCTGTGCTTTGAATATTTAGATGACGGCACAAATGCTTTAACCCGTCCCATTTATTGGCTGTCGGGTTGTTGATCTCCAGATTGTTTTCCACCGCGGACGTGATGGTCAGATCCGTAGTGTTCTCGAGAACAGCTTTAAGCTCGCTCCGGTTTTCCATCTGGCTGAAAAAGATATTAAACTTTTCAACAGAATGTGTGTATAAAAAGTCAAAATAGTCTTCCGGGTCGGCTATGGTGTGTCGGGTTTCCCTGAAGAAATCCCAGTAAGCCCGGGGTACATGAAACCTGCTCAAGTCCTTCATGCAGTCCTCGATCACAATGGTTTTTCCTTCCACATAGGCTTCGATCATCAAATCATATTGCCTGAGCACCTTCAGAACTGTATCTAGATCCTGTTTTGTCAGGGGATTTTCGTAAAGCGTTATTTTGCGGCTCAGGTCGGTTACCTGTGCGCCGTTTGATGTAATGGCGTAGGAGACTCCATCGATGTCTGTAATTTCTTCGGGCAGCTCTCCAAACACACGCCCAGTCGTCGGCACGACAATGATTCCCTGGCTGACGGCTTTTTCAATGGTCACGATTGTCTCACGCGCCAGTGTGATGTCACTCTGAAGCGTGGTGCCATCCATATCCAATGCTACTAATTTAATTCCCATCGCTTTGTTCTCCTTGATTTTTATTCCATCATGATTCTATCACTTTTCCATGATAATAAGAAGCCGATTTTCCTTAAAAAGCATCTGAAAACCGTTGCCAGTTTACATCAAACCTTTTCAGAATAAGGCATGGCAGAAAAAACTGCCATTAAAAAAGCAGGCTGACGCCTGCTTTTTATCAGTTTTTTACTTTGTCAAACTTCTGAACCTTAAAGGTATGCTCACCGTTGGGGAACACGACTTCCAAAAGCTTTTTATTGTCGGTAAAATTCATTTCAGTGAGTACGGGCTGGTTCGCTCCATTAACACCCCATCCAATGATATAGGCGTCTTTCTCGTTGTCAACCTTCTGGGCGCTTCCAAATTCGGAGGAAGTGTAACCGTCCATGCTGTATTCTTTAAAATCAATGACTGTCTTGTTTTTTTCATCAAGCTTATACTTCAGCACACGGGTTTTTCCAGTGCCCTGGCCATTGTCAAAGACGACCAGGTAGCCATCATCCGTTAAGGATAGGCTGCTCTGACCAGAGGTTTTCTGATGATCGGCCAGGCCAAATTCATCACCCTTTCCGGAGAGCTTCCAGAGAATGTCCCCGGTGCTGCGGTCAATCTTCACAATGGTGTTGGCGTTTTTAAAGGATACGATCAGATTATTGTCTGACGGATCGAGTATCATAGCGTTGATATGCAGATAGTCCTGAGGTTTCATATTGCTGTTCGCAAAATCATTGCCTTTTTCGCTGAGCGCGTACAGCTCCGGATGGTCAGTGGATTTCCATGTGAAGACCGGTTTTCCATCCTTCACTTCCTGAATAACCGCAGCTACTACTTTTGATCCGAGAGGATTGGGATTTAATTCCGCTGGAATATTATCCACAGTTTCTGCCACATAGGATTCCGTAATCCAGTTTTTATCCCCAAGAAGAACAAAGTCATGCCCATCGACCGGATCACCCATGACCTTTTTATCATGATTGGTTTCATTAGGGTCCAGCAAAGAGATACGGGCGCCGTCGCGTTTGACTTCCTTGTATTTTTCATCAAGAACCACACGCGTTCCCGGCAGATAGTCTGTCAGGCCCATTGTGCTGACATCCGGGTCAACAATCTGGTAGCTGTAGCGGATATCACCGTTCTCCAGCTTATGCTGTCTGAAATCTGTAAAAATTTTGCCGTCAGCCTGTTCCGGGGTCAGGGCAACATACCAGGTAACATTCCCGTTCTGGTCCAGCTTGTACATGGCGGCCTTCTCGGTATCTGTCACATAAAAATCACCTTCGTAAGGGCTTTGTCCAGTCGCCAGCATTTCCGGGAGCTGCTTGGAAAGAGTTCTCAAATAAATCGTGCGGGTATCTTTACCATTGGTTACGACCATCTCCAGCACTTCATTACTGTCGATTTTCTTGACCGTTACCTTTGCCTTTTTATTGGTCTGAAGCTTTGCCTCATTGACCTCAATGGACGCTCCGGCATCATTCATCAGAATAAACTCGTTCTCATGTTCCGTTGTAAGGCTGGGGATATCATAGGTTGCTCCATCCTCGTTCAGCGGAATTTCCACCGCATAGCCGTTCACGCTGATGTGAACAATTCTGTCCTGCAGCAGCGTAATGTCTCTTCCGGCATACGCCAGAGCCACGCTGACCATAATGATAAGCACAAGCGCCAGGCCCGCAGCCACTGCGAGAACCTTTGCTGATTTGTTCATAGTTTACCTCCTCAATCACTTCAGATAGTATTGATATCAATGTTAGACTTTATATATAACGCCCGCCTGAAAAATCAGCTGTTGCCGGCGGCAGACGCTTCCTCACAAAGAGCGTGCAGCTCTGTATTTATCCTGTTCAGGTCGGTCTCATTTGCCAGAGCCACAATGGTATCGCTTGGCCTTATTTTAGTATCACCCTTGGGGATCAGTTCTTTTTCTCCCCTTCGGATAGCCACCAGCAGGCAGTTCTCCGGCCACTGAATTTCCCAGATACGCTTACCGACCAGACCGCAGCTGTGATGCACAGAGACGGCGATCAGCGTTTTGTTGCTGGTTTCAGGCAAAGGTTCTTCCCCGCGTCTCGCGACAATGCGGTCAAGCAGCATTTCATAGACCGGCTCAGATTTAAGTGCCGCCGCAGTGATCTCCGCAGTGATGGCAACAACCGATAAAGACAGCAGATGCGTAAAGGAGCCCGTCATCTCAGAAATCAGGACGATTCCTGTAATAGGCGCACGGACAATGGCGGTAAAATAGCCGGCCATTGCCAGAATGATAAAATTATTGATGAGCTGCGGATCCATCCCCATTCCGCGGACAACGACCATGCCATAAAATCCACCGATATACGCGCCCAAAACTAAAAGCGGAAAAAAGATACCGCCCGGCGCGCCGGAACCAAAGCTAAACATGGAGAAGATAAACTTCACCACCAGCAGCAGCAGGATCATGGTCAGGGGCAGATTACCCGGCGCCAGAAGCTCGATCATCATGTGTCCGCCGCCCAATACCTGGGGCAGCGTAAAGCCCAGAATCCCAGCCATTAAAAAGGGGATAACCGGACGGAATTCAGCTTTTAAAAAGGTCATCCTGGCGTATAAATCCTGGGTACCTGCCAGCACCTTATTGTAAAAAGCGCCGCCTGCTCCCAGAATAATTCCCAAAAGAATGATAAAGCCATAGTATTTCAGCGGAATCGAGGAGTCTACCCGAAACTGAAATACCGAACCCAACCCAAAAACATATTTTGAAACAAAGTCCGCAGTGACGGAAGCCGTCATAGCGGAAAAAAGCACAGTTGCAGAGAAATTTTTATGAACCTCCTCCAGAGCAAACATAATGCCTGCCAGCGGCGCGTTAAATGCCGCTGCCAGCCCCGCGCTTGCCCCGCAGGTCATCAGATAGCGTTCTTCAATGTTAAGGCGTTTAAAAATCCTCGAAAAGCCCTTGCCGCCCATGGCGCCAAGCTGTACAGACGGGCCTTCACGCCCCAGGGACAACCCCCCGATAATGCAGAGAATCCCCCCTACTAATTTTCCGATGATAACCTTGAGCCAGGGCTCTTCAAAATATCCCTGAAGCTCCCCTTCTACCTGGGGAATCCCGCTTCCAGAGATCATCGGCTCCCACTTGACCATCCTCCCGACAATTACCGCCATCACGATAAGGGCGGCAAACCATGCCGCAATGGCCCAGTGGTGTTCACCCGCGTAAGATAAAATAAAACTCATATTTTTTTCTGAAAAGTTCAGGGCCAGCCGGTAGATAATCGCGATACCGCCTGCGATCATACCGACAAAAATCCCCTCCATCGCCAGGAGGTATTTCATATTACGCGTATGGGCTATTAAATTTTCTGTGCTGTTCTCAACAGGCTTAAACACTTCTCTCACCTTTAAATTTCCTTAGAAATCTTTATAAGTTTACCATAATTTGAAAAAATATACAAATATTGAGGACTTTTTACGCCTTCTACAAATGGTTTTTCTTAAAAAATTTAATACAAAAATAAGAGGCCGCCACCGGTTCACCGGGACTACCTCTTGAAATAAGGAAAAGAAATGTATGTTAAGCTTTTTTACTAAGACACCAGCATATTCTCAAGCGCCTGTACCTCGTCACCCGTCACGCCCATGCGGCTACCGTCTTTGCCGAACAGCATGGCGTCACTGCGATCAAAGGCCAGATCGACCTGTGGCGGCAGGGTATTCCAGCAAGTCGGCGTCTTGACATTAACCTTGCCAAAGCGCGTCTCAAGATGATAGATAGACTCTCCGCCCAGCTCTTCCTTTGACAGAACAGAGGCTGGCAGCCGGAAGGCATCCTCCCTTCCGGCACTTCTGATTTTAATATTTTCCGGACGTACTCCAAGATAAAAGTGATTCATATCAATGATATTGGTGGGCGGCGCGCCGATAAACTGCGCCACAAAGAGATTGGCAGGGTTGGTGTATATCTCCTTCGGGGTTCCCTTCTGCATAATCTCCCCCTGGTTCATGACCACGATATAAGTTCCCATGGACATTGCCTCAACCTGGTCGTGGGTGACGTATAAAAAGGTGTTCTTGACCTTTTTATACATTTCGATGAGCTCAAAGCGCATCTGAGTTCTGAGCTTAGCGTCCAGATTGGACAAAGGCTCATCCATGAGAAAAACCCGGGGATCTTTGACAATGGCCCGGGCCAGCGCCACACGCTGCCGCTGTCCGCCGGACATCTGGGCAGGCAGTTTTTCTGCCTGGTCCGACAGATCAACCATCTTCAAGACGTCGTCCACCATTTTTCGGCGTTCCTCCTTTGGAATTTTCTTAATCTTCAGACCATACTCAACATTTTTAAAAACGCTCATATGGGGATAAAGGGCATAATTCTGAAAGACCATGGCAATCTCCCGGTCCTTCGGCTCGCTGTCGGTCACATCTTTATCATCGATGAAAAGCCCGCCGGAGGTAGGCGTCTCAAGACCTGCGATAATCCGGAGCAGCGTTGATTTTCCGCAGCCCGATGGCCCCAGCAGAATTGTAAAGGAGCCATCCTCTATTTCCAGAGAGATATCCTTTAATACCTTGGTTTTGTTAAAATCCTTCACGAGATGCTCTATCGCTATTTTTCCCATGTTTTATACTCCTCTCACAAGCCTTTCCTTCAGGTCTTCTGTCTCTCCGGCAGAAAGGCCGGCTTCCAGAAAATACTGCCTGGCGCTTTTGAAATACCGTTCCAGATAGTCCAGCGTTTTTTCCATATATTCGGGTTCTGACCCCAAAAGCCGCGCTGCCACCAGGTCCATCGCCTCACTTTTCGGAAGCCCCGGAGGCTGCATCCGCCGGAATTTTTCACGCATGAGTTCCGCACTTTTAGCGTAGCTGTCCACTATGAGCCGCCGGTCTACGCCCGCAAGTCCCAGCAGCAGCGCTGCGGTCACTCCGGTTCGGTCTTTGCCCGCAGTGCAGTGGAACACCACGCCGCCGGGCGCATTTAAAATAATCTGACCAATTTTTTTAAATCCGGCGGGCTGGTTTTCCAGCAGGTCAATGTATAATTCCGTCAGTGTTGACAGTTGTGTGATATCCTCTAAATCAGCCGCGCTCTGGTTCATAAGGGACAGTGTAATATAGTCAAAATCCGCATCTGAAGCTATCACGTCCGGCACTGCACTCCGCTCCTCTGGTGTTCTCAGGTCAATGACTGTGGATATTCCCAAATCCTTCATGCAGGTAACATCCCGCTCAGACAGCTCACCCAAAGCGTCCGCCCGGTAGGCTACCTCATAACATGTAGCGCCGTCTGTCCCTGGAAAACCGCCGAGATCTCGAAAATTATGACATCCATCCAATTCGATCTGGTATTCTTTATAGTCAAGCATTTTTTACTTAATCCCCCATTTCACAAAAGAGTCAACAATCTGCCGTTGCATAAAAAGATAGAGCAGCAGAATGGGAATACATGAAATTGTAGTGGCTGCCATCAAAGCCCCCCACATATTGGTGTCTGAGCTGACAAAAGTCCGCAGGCCAATCTGTATTGGGGCATTCTCCAGCTTTGATGTAATGAGCATAGGCCACATATAATCGTTCCAGGAATTGATGAACAGTAAAATTCCCAGGGAGGCCACGGAAGCCTTAATATTTGGTAGGATAACGCGGGTCAGGATTCCCCACTCACTGTCGCCGTCCATGCGGGCCGCGTCGATGAGCGCTTTGGGAAAGGCCTCAAAAACCTGAAAGAGATTCAGAATCGCAAAGGCTGTGGCCGCCGTCGGCAGCACAATTCCCAGCAGGTTTTCTTTCAGCCCCATATTGACAATGGTCACATAATTGGGAATCATGATGGCCTGAACAGGTATGAGCCAGCATAGGCTCAGCAGCCCGTAGATCAGCTTTTTACCTTTGAAGTCCCAACGTGTCAGCGCATAGGCCGCCAGCAGGCTGGTGCACAGCTGCAGCGTCGTCATCAAGACCGACATGACAATGGAATTGCCAAGCATCCGCCAGATGGGCATGCTCTGAAAGGCGTAGATATAATTGTTGAAGGTCGGCGCTGCGGGCAGCAGTGCCGAGCCAAAAATCTCCGCTTCATTTTTAAAGGAGGAGACAATCATCCAGTACAGGGGAAACACCGCGATAAAGCTGAGCAGGATCAGCAGCGCGTGCTTTACTCCGGCCGAGGCCTTGCGGCTGGCTTTTATGGTTGTTGCTTTCATAGAGGCCTCCTAATTATCATAAAATACAAACCTGGCCGAAAGCCGGTTTAACAGCAGGGCGATGATCCCGAAAATAATGAAAAAGATTACCGCTGAGGCTGAGCTCATGCCCACGTTCAGGGATGAAAAGCCATACTTGTACATCTCATAATAAATATTGGTGGTGGTACCGTATGGGCCTCCCTGCGTCAGCAGATCAATGTAGGCGAAGGTCCATTGGCTGGCAAAGAGAATGCTCATCATCAGCATAAAAATGACAGTGGGCGAGATCAGCGGCAGGGTAATAGTCGTAAACTGGCGCAGCTTGGAGGCTCCGTCAAGACGGGCTGCCTCAAAGTAATCCCGGTTAATCCCTGTCAGTGCCGCCGAAAACATCAAGGTGCTGAAACCAATCATTTTCCAGCCTGTAATGAGCAGAATCGTCATGCGCGCCACGCCTTCTGTCAGGAAAAAGGAGATGTTGGTATCACTGATTCCCAGACCCACGATGAGCTGATTAATGAGTCCGCTGCTGGGGTTCAGCAGCCAGCGCCAGATGGTGGCTGTGGCAACCGGCGCCATAATCATGGGAATAAAGAACAGGGCGCGGTAAAAATTCTTGGCTTTTGACGGAAGGTCGTTGGTGGCAGACGCCAGAAACAACGGAATAATCACTGAGAAGGGCAGCAGGCCAACGATATAAAAGACGGTGTTTCCAATGGAGGTAAAGAAATCCTTGCTGGTCAACAGCTTGGTAAAATTGGAGATACCTACAAACCTCGGAATGGTTCCCGGCACCATGCCCCAGCTATGAAAGGCGTAGTAGACAGTCTCAGCCAGAGGCCTGTAGAGCCAGAAAGCAATGAGCACAAGAGCGGGCAGCAGAAACAGCCAGGGTTTATAGTTAAACTTAAATTTCGGCCTTGGCTTTATCCGTTCCCCTGCCCTTTCAATATCCGGCGCCAGGGTATAAACCTGGGCCGGAAGCTTTAAAAATTTTTTCATCTGTTCATCACCTTATTGTTAATTGTTCTTTAGAAGGTCATTCATCTGTTTAGCCGCGTCCGATAAAACATTCTGAACATTGCCTTCAGTGATGGACTTGACAGTAGCGTCAAGGAATACCTGATACTCTTCCTTTGCTCCAGTTCCTGGCCAGATGGTCACCGGTTTGATTCTTTCAAGTTGCTTCAGGTTTGTTTTGACAATGGGGTTCGCGTCCACAAAATCCTTGAGATACGCCGGATCTTCGGTAATATCCATTCTCAGCGGCAGATAGCCGATTTCAGAAGTGATGATGGTGTATCCTTCCTTTCCGGTAGCATACTTGATAAACTCCCATTCGGCTGCAGACTTGGTCGGATCATCTGAACGGACTGCCAGGCAACTCCCGGAATTTACCGGAACAGAGGCTTTATCACCAAACTGCGGCATTTCTGCACCTAACAGCTCCCAGCCGCCGGCCTTTGCCGCGCTCTGGTAACCGCTGAGCAGGGAAGTGGACTGGAGATTCATGGCCACGTTGCCAGCCATAAAAGCATCCATGACATCCTTGTCGCTGCCTTTTACCGCTGCGCCACTGCTGTAGAGCTTATTCCACATTTCATAAGCCTCAACAGCTTCCGGGCTGTCAAACTTCGCCTCGGTTTTATTGCTGTTCAACACCTCACCCCCGTTTGAAAAGATCAGTCCCTCGCTGATCCAGCCATTATCCGGCGCGAGGCCAAAGCCATCTTTACCGGTTTTTTCCTTGATCTGTACCGCTGCTTTATAGACGTCATCCCAGGTTTTTGGCAGATTTGTTGTATCCAGGCCCGCCTGTTCAAAAAGCCCTTTGTTGATGTAGAGGATCGGTGTGCTGAAGGTAAAGGCCAGCCCGTACATCTGCCCGTCAATTTTCCCGAGTTCCAGAGCATTTGGAATCATCTGACCTGTATGCTCTGCCAGCTCATCCGCAGGAAACAGCTCTTCATAAGATTTAAAGCCAAGGTTCAGCCGGGAAGCGTCCAGCATTCCAAAAGCGTGCTGGACAATATCCACCTCCATACCCGCGGCGATATCCGCGCTGTTCTGGCTCATGTTGTTGTCCACAACGCCCTTAACGACAACACCCTTTTCCTTACCGACTGTCTCATTAAAGCTGCTGATCAAATGCTCCATGCCAGACTTCATGGTTGGGTATCCCAGGCTGTAAGAATAAAAGGTAATCTCGGTGGGATTGTCAGGATCAAGCTTTCCTGATGATGCGTTGACCGCTGAATCGCTTCCGGCTCCTCCAGTACCTGTACTGCTGCAGCCTGCCAGGGTTGTGCCTGCGACCGCTGCCGACAAAATAACGCCTAAAATGCCCTTAACAAATTTATTCATTGCATTGCTCCTTTTCTTTATGCCGCTTACGCGTTTTTCATCATCTGTCCAAGCGCTTCCAGAGGGATAGGCTCTGTAATAGGTTGGTCATTCGGCGGATAAGACAAGGTCTCAACCCGAAGCGTACGGTCTGTTACCGTGCAGAGATTAAAGCCTGCTGCCGGGGTCATGTACATCCCCTTTTCATTGATGGCCACACCAAAAGCAGTGCTCTCAGCTGTATAGGCTGGTACGCCGTAAAAGGTGGTATTGATATTCTCATGCGTGTGTCCGCTCAGCAGTGCCAGGACATTTTTTCCGCTGATAATCTCTCCAAGCCGTTCGGAGCCTTCCACACCAAAGGCGCTGACCCGTTCATCTGCCCACTCGTCAAAGGCCGGGTGGTGAAAAGCGACAATATGCCCGCGGGGCATCTTCTTTTCCAGTGCCTTTTCAAGGAATACAAACTGCGCCTCGTCAAAGCGCCCGGAATGATGCGTGGCATCACAGCCAACGCTGGAGTCCAGCACAATGAGCTGGAGCCCGTCAAATTCTCTCGCGTAGTATACAGGTTCTGTACCCGGCTCACTGTTTTCATAGCCCTCATGGAAAGCTGCCACTCTGTCATGATTTCCAAGAACCGGACAGACCGGCGTGCCGTCAAAATATTCTTCCAGAAGCATTTTCAGGTAACAGTATTCATCTGCGCCACCCTCATGAACCAGGTCGCCTGTCAAAAGAACAAAATCCAGTTTTCCGGCGTTATCCCTGAGCCAGCCGGCAATTCCTTCAAGAACCTCGCAGGGCTTTTTTTCCATATGGCCTACCATGTCCTTAAACATCGAGTTGCCATAGTCCTTTAGAATGTGCAGATCGGAAAGATGTGCGAAAGTGATTGTCTTCATCATTTTCTCCTTTTCAGATATTTATCGACTTGAATACTTGTTTTTTTACCGTAATTATTATATGATAATACCAAACTTACCGTGTCGGACACCTGTAGTATACTACTCGTATTCGATATGAAATATCACAAACCCGTTAATTTAACGTTAATAATCGGTTAATGGAGAAAAGGACTATGAAAATTCAAAACAGAGAAGAAGACGCCCACAGACAGCTCAAGGAAAAAATCCTGGCCGGCGAGCTGATTCCAGGGGATATTTTATCCGAGGCCTCCCTGTCCCAGGGGCTCGGCATGAGCCGCACACCGGTGCGCTATGCTTTGAAACAGCTGGAGTACGAGGGTTTTATTACCTATCATAAAAACCGGGGCATCTCCATCCGGGAAACTTCCAGCCGTGAAATGGTGGATATTCTGGAAATGATGATCCTGTTTGAACACAGCGCTGTCAAAAAAGTCAAAAACGGCGAAACCATCTTTGATATTGCCGCCTTAAAGCGCCTCGGCGATGAGGCCCAGGTCCTGCGGAATGAACGCCAATACGCGTCCTATATTGAAAAAACCCATCAGTACAACAGCTGCTTTATCGCCAGCGCGGGCAACAGCCAGCTGAGCGTTGTCTACAACACCTCCTGGGAACGCGTAATCAGCACGTCTGTTTACAACAAAATGACACATCCCACAGCTATCCCGAAGAAAACACAGACCACCGTCGGCTTTATTCATCAGCTCAACCAGTCCATCACTGATGGGGCCTACGACCACACCGACCGGCTGCTGGAAGAATACTTTGACTATGCCAGAAACCAGATTCTGTATTATGGGCAGATATAACAAACAGGCTTGAAGACAACCGCTTCAAGCCTGTTTGTTTTTTTCTTCTTGGAATACAACATAAATCGACAGTGTTTTATTCTCAAGAGAGGCACTCACCGCACCCTGCATTTTTTCCGCCAACAATTTCACAATGTACAGCCCCAGTCCGGCACCTCCGCTGTTTCTGGAATCATCCGCTGTGTAAAAGCGCTCAAAAAGTCTTTCCATATCCGGAGAGGCGTCAGGCCTTACCTCGTTGGCAACCGTCAGGATTATTTCTCCATCTCTTTCCTCAAGGGTAACCTCTACCCTGCCTGCGGTGTATTTAAGGGCGTTAGACAAAAGGTTCTGGACAATGCGCCGCAGAGCAGTTCTGTCCCCCGCCATATACAGGCTTTTACCTCCAAGGTCAATATCGGGTTTTAGCTCTGCCGCTTCAAACCGCGGGATAAAATCCACCACCGCTTCTGAGACTATATTGGTAAAATTAACCGGTTCTTCCGCGAGCTCCGACTGACCCGATTCCATGACAGAGAGTTCAAAAAAGCTTTCAACCAACTCCCGCATGGCGTCGGCTTTTTTTAAAATCACTGCAGCTTTTTCCTGCTGCTCCCCGCTCAGTCCGCTGCGCTCAAGCATCTGAACGTAACCGATGATCGCTGTCAATGGTGTCCGCAAATCATGGGAAACACCCGCGATGGAATCCTTTAGCCGCTGCTCTCTTTTTCGCGTGTCAATGCGCAGCTGCTTCTGAAGCTCCATATTCTCATTGATCTGAGCTGCCAGCTCGTTTAGCCGGGCATCCACTAAGGTCAGACTGATCTTCTTCTCAGTCCGTCCGGCGGATAAGTCCTCCAGCTGGCGGCTCATACGCCTTATCTCCCGCCGCATAACCGCTGTCCGAACCGCTAATACCGCCACAGCCACAGCTAAAACCACGATGATTCCAAACATTGACCCCACGCTTTCTGTTTTGTTTTATTTTATCTCTCTCTTCCTGAACACAAAATATCCAGCGCCCAGGAGTAAAGCCGTAAAACCAAGACAGGCTGTCAAAATCAGGATAACCTGGGATATATTCAAAGGTGTGAAAACTGCTGCCCTCGCCATATAAGGCGGAAGCCAAAGCGGCGACATCCTCCTTGACAGAAAAAATATCATCCCAAAGGATTCCAGAATAATGGCCAGCGTTGCGCAGGCCGTTGTCTTGGCCGCGTCCTGAAAAACGGCCATTAACAGGATTGAAACGCTGAAAACCGCGCAGTTTGCCAGAAAAACCATACCGGTAACCCTGAGAAGATACTGGGCAAAAGGCTCTGTAATAATGCCTTTGTCAAACCCGTGCGCCGCACCAGTGACAATGAGTCCCGCGAAGGGATAAAGAAACATGACAATATTGACAGTCAGCAAAAACACAAGCGCCTTGCAAAAATAAACTGAAGCGCGGCTGTGTCCCGCGGATACAGCCAGCGCCAGCGTTTTATCCGAGGCGCTCTGCCCGAGCATCAGAGCGCTCATCGCCCCAATGACAATGAGCCACATGGTAGAATCATAGACCATTCCTCCAAATACAGATAATCCATCTGCCATCGGGATACCAAAGGGATTTGTATCTCCAATATATCCCGAACTCATCAAGGCCCCGAAAATAATACTGATTCCAGCCATCAGATAAAACAGCCTGTTACGGACAAGCTGATAAAACTCCATTTTGATTAAAACAAGCATTTCGTCATCTCCTCTACTTCAACTCACGCTTTGAAAAAATCAGACAGGCCAGGAAAGAAGGAATCACCAGAAAAGCAAAATCGATCCCCATAGCTGTCAGCCACTCTGCCATCCCCAGTTCTGAAGCCTGCATTTGATTTAAAGGCATACACCACTGCACTTCTGTTAATACATTGCCAGATACTGCCAGAAAAATGTGCAGCATCAACGCCAGAATTGAAAACAGTGTTGTTTTTGCCGCGTCTCTGAATATTGCCAGAAACAGCGGCGCCATTCCACACATTGCATAACCTGTCATAAAAAAAGCCACTGCTATTTCAAGTCCATTAAATCTTGAAAGCCCCCCGGTGAAGTTCAGGGTAACAACTGCGACCATCACGCCCGCCAATATGTAAACCATCATAGCCAACGAAATAACCATGAGGTAAATCAGTATTTTACTCAAAAAAACAGCATTTCTGCCGGAGCCGCTCTCAACTGCAAGATTTGGTGTGCGTTCTGCAAATCCCTGTCCCAGATAAATAACGCCAAAAATCGAAGCAAGAAACCCCATCGGAACCGCTTCTGACATCATCTGCTGGATCAGCTGCACACCTCCATTTCCTTTGGCGGCAGCGCTTGCTACAACCTGTCCCTCTGTTTCGGACGCGCCGATGAACAATCCAGCAATAAAAATACCCAACAACAGTCCCCCGAAAAGCCTGCTGTGCCTGAGCCTGTACCATTCCATCTTCATCAAGTTAATCATGGTACACCTCTACTGCAGAGCACGTCTGGCAAAACAGAAAAATGCTCCTGCCCCCAGCACTGCAATCCACACTGCGCCTGATCCTAAAATTAACCACAGCGACGCTGCTGGGAGAATCTCAGTCATGAGCAGACGTTCAGCGGCCATGGGAATCAGGAAACTCAAAAAACTCAGTTTTGCGCCGTAAAGATTTAAAACAAAAGTCAAAATCCCAAAAACAAACAGGCTGATACCAATAGTCTTTGCGACGTCCCGGCATAAAAAACCCAAAAGAAGGCCTGTTGCCATTGAAGCTGCGTTGAGCACTACCACAATCCCGGTCACCTTTATCAGGTACAGGGCAATCTCAGCAGACATGGTTTTACCAAAACCAAAAACCAGGCTGTGAAAAAACACATTGGCAGCCGGAAAGGCCATCATAAGTACCTCACACCCGATAAAAAATACCACTGATTTAGCCAGAAATACCTGAAACCGGCTGTGGCCGCTCTCAATTCCGTGATAAATAGTGCCTTCGCCAAACTCGCGTCCGATGAACAGCCCAGGAAACACACAGACTGGCAGAATCAGCAGATTAGCTGTATGAAGCGACGCCCCCATAACCTGCAGCCCGGTCACACTGTGACCGTCAAAGCTGATACAGATTCCCAGAAGCACAGTCACGCCAAACACTGCGTAAAAAGTTTTATCCCTCCAGAGCTTGTACCATTCCAGCCGAAGCAGATTACCCATTTTCCCGGCCTCCGATGCTTTGCAGAAAGTAGTCCTCCAGACTGTCACCCCGGACGCTGATGCCTGTCAGAAGCAGCCCACTCTGAGATAAAGCTGCTGATACAGCGCGTATCTCCTCCAGATGGTCGTAAAGCTTAATGGTACCGTCAGGCATAACCCTGTAATTATCAGTGTGAAGGGCTTCCTCAATGACCGCGGCAGCTCTGGCCGCATCATCCACCTCAATGGCGATGTGGCGGCGGCAGCGCTCATCCAGTTCTTCCTGGGTCAGCGATTCAATGATATGCCCCCTGTCGATAATAATAAAATGATCCACCGTCTGATAGAGCTCACTGAGGATATGGCTTGAAATCAGCAGTGTGGTACCTCGCTCTGTGTTTAACCGTTTTAAAAGCTCACGAATTTCCACAATCCCCACCGGGTCCAGCCCGTTGATGGGCTCATCGAGGATCAGAAATTCCGGATCGCTGATAAGGGCCATGGCAATCCCCAGCCGCTGTTTCATCCCAAGAGAAAAATGCTTAACCGTTTTCCGCTCTGTATCCGTAAGCCCCACCAGCTCCAGAGTTCTCTCTGCGGCTTTCTTATCCGGGATTCCTCTCTGAATCCGCTGTGCCTCCATATTTTGCCTTGCTGTCATACCCTGATACAGCGCCGGCGTCTCCACCAGGCAGCCCATGCGCTTTCTTCCCTCGCGCATTCCTTTCTCGTCGCTTTTACCAAAGAGCGTCAGCTCCCCGCCAGACGGGTAGGAGAGTCCGCACACCTGTCTTATAAAGGTTGTCTTTCCTGCGCCGTTCTTGCCGATCAAGCCATAGGTTTTCCCCTTCTCAATGGTCAGACTCAAATGGTCAAGGGCTTTAAAGCTCCCATAATTTTTACACAAATCCGTCGCTTTTAATACAACTTCGTCCATTTTAGTGTCTCCTTTTCCTTGATGCTTTCATTTTACGCCGCAAGAATAAAGAAGTTCTTAACCCAGTTCTAAAGAAAACCTTAAATTAATTCATCCGGTACCCCATACCCCAGACCGTTTTGATATACTCTGTCTCCGGGTCTGCCGCCTTCAGCTTATTCCTGAGGTTGCTCATATGCACGTTCAAGGTATTATCCTCACAGGCATATTCCTCGTTCCAGATACTTTCAAAAAGGTTGGCCTTTGAAAAAACCTTGTGGGGATAGCGCGTCAAAAGCTCTAAGATACCGTATTCCTTGGCCGTCAGTACCAACTCCCGGCCATTGACGCTGGCTGTCTTTGCCTCCGTATCCACAGCCAAATTTCCGGCTTTTAAAATTTCCGGGGCTCTCTGGACTCCGCCGCTGCCACATCGTCTGAGGACAGCCTCGACCCGTACCAGCACCTCATCCAAATCAAAGGGTTTTGTCAAATAGTCATCCGCGCCCAGGTGAAAAAGGTCAAGCTTGTTCTGTACGGTATCCTTGGCTGAAATAACAATGGCCGGTAAGCTGGAAAAGCTCCTGAGCTCCTGCAGCACTGCGTCGCCGCTTTTATAGGGCAGCATCAAATCCAGTATCAACAGATCATATCCTCCGTTTCTCAGTCTGGACAACCCCTCCATACCTGTAAACGCACCCTCTGCCGCATAGCCGTTTTCATCCAGCATTTCACACAGCATGCTGTTAATCTCCCGGTCATCCTCAACGACTAAAATTTTCGTCTGCTCCATTCTTTACACCGCCTTTACTTACAATGAATATATTCCGCCACCTGATCCCAAGGAACGTTAAAACCCGCGCCATGAGAACAAAAAACCGAATCCGAGGTATTTTCCACATCATGCTTTTTATCATAACCGACGCGCTCGATAACCTCCTCCGCGTTATGACAGGGCTCATAACCGAAAAAGGATGTTCTGAGTATCCCCCGCCCTTTGGTAAAGGACAGAATTTCCTGACTGTAGTTCATCATCGTGCCCACCGGACAAAAGCCGGTAATCAGGGTCTGGTCGCCCTTGAGCTCGGGTGCTTCAAGACGTCCGGCCATTTTCTGGATATCCGACATGACACGCCCCATCGCCTCTGAGGGAACCTCGATTTCAAACCGGTAGACCGGCTCGAGTAAAATGGACTCTGCCTGCTCCAGTCCCTGGCGAATCGCCCGGTAAACCGCCTGCCTGAAATCGCCGCCCTCGGTATGCTTAAGATGTGCCCGCCCGTTGATCAGAACGATACGCATATCGGTGATGGGCGACCCGGTCAGCACACCCCTGTGTTCACGCTCAAACACATGGGTCTTTATCAGATTCTGATAATTGGTATCCAGAATATCCACAGAGCATGCACTGTCAAAGGTAATACCTGTGCCCGGCGCAGCGGGCTCCAGCCTGAGATGTACCTCTGCGTAATGCCGCAGGGGTTCAAAATGGCCGTAGCCAGTTACCGGAGCCGCGATGGTTTCCTTATAAAGAATCTCACAGCCTCCGAAGTGGACAGCAAGGCCAAAGCGTTCTCTGACAATCGCCTCAAGCACCTCCAGCTGAATCGCACCCATGATATGGATATGCATCTCCTGAAGGCTTTCATTCCAGACGACCTCCAGCATGGGGTCTTCGTCCTCAAGCTCCTTAAAGGCCTCGAGCACTGTTCTTACATTCAGGCCTTCATCATAGATGACGCTGGCCGTCAACAGCGGCACAGTAGTGTAGCCCGCATGATACAGCCTTTCCCCGATACCGTCGCCGGGCTGGGTAGCAATGAGGCCTGTCACAGCACAGAGATCCCCGGGCACTGCTTCCGGCACTGTGGTATACCGCCCGCCGCTGTAAATCCGGATTTCGTTGATCTTTTGCCGGATCATCCTGCCTTCCCTGTCCTTCCCGGTCGGCACCTCATCCTTGACCTTCAGCTTTCCCGCAGTCACCTTGATAAAGCTTAGCCGGGTGCCCGCACTGTCATGGAGTATTTTATAAACATGTCCGCTGAAGGGCTTTTCAGCCTGGCTTTCCTCCTCATGGAAAAGACCGGCCATGGCCTTGATAAAATCGTCAATTCCCTTATCGTTTAAGGCCGAACCTGCAAAAACCGGAAAAATTTCTGTCTTTTTAAACATCCGGCTCAGAGCGCCCTGCCATATTTCTGATTGATAGCCCCCATCCAGATAGGCCTCGAGCAGGTCTTCATCCCTTTCCGCCACAGCTTCTGCCAAAGTTGTGTCCATGAGGGCATCCTCATAGTGCCCGGTAAACAAAATGCAGTCTGGACTGCATTTTGTTTTCAGCGCTTCCATGACTCGTGAAATATCTGCGCCTTCCCGGTCTGTTTTATTGATAAAAATCAACGTTGGCACATCGTATCGCCGCAAGAGTTTCCACAGCGTTTCGGTATGGCTCTGAACTCCTTCTACACCGGATACCACGATCACAGCCGCATCCATCACCTGAATGGCCCGCTCGGTTTCTGATAAAAAGTCTACATGTCCCGGGGTATCCACCAGATAATAAGTGTCTCCCCCAATCTCAAAAACTGCCTGATCCGAAAAAATGGTAATGCCCCGTTCACGTTCAATGGGGTGATGGTCCATAAAAGCGTCCTGGTGATCCACACGCCCAAGCTTTCTGATGGCCCGGGTGTGGTACAGCAGCTGTTCTGAAAAGGTCGTTTTTCCGGCGTCTACATGGGCCAGAATTCCTAGTACAAGCTTCATAAAATCTCCTGTAAAATCTGCTTTAGTGTGGGTCTATTATATCACCATAGCTTTAGACGTACAAATTAAAAAAGCTGCCTGAAGGCAGCTTCATGAAATTTATCATTTAACGGCGTCTTAATCGAGTGGCGCTCTCGATGCAATCGCACAGGCTTTATCGCGGCTGGCAATTGCATATGAGAGAGGCAATTCCGAACTGCGCCAGAGTCTTTCTTTTAGGAAATCTGCTGTTCCTCCATGGGCTCAGTCATCAACGACGGGTCAAGGATGGTTTCCAGCTCTTCCTGGCTCAGCAGTCCCTTTTCCCTGACAATCTGAGAAACCAGCTTGCCGCTCAAAATGGATTCCTTGGCAATGTCGGAGGCTTCCTTATAACCGATATATGGGCAAAGCGCTGTAACTGTGACAATGCTGTGTTCCAGCAGCTCCTCACATCGGTCTTCATTGGCGGTAATCCCTGTGATACAGTTATCGATAAAGGTAGAAATCCCATTGGTCAGGGTTTCGATGGATTCAAACAGATTATAAAACAGCACGGGCTCAAAGGCATTGAGCTCAAGCTGTCCGGCTTCAGCCGCCATGGTGATGGTCAGGTCATTGCCGATGACATTGAAGGCCACCTGAGAGACAACCTCTGGGATAACCGGGTTAATCTTACCCGGCATAATAGATGAACCGTTCTGTTTAGGCGGCAGATTAATCTCCGCAAAGCCAGTTTTTGGGCCACTGGACAGCAGCCGGAAATCATTGGCCATTTTGGACAGGGTAACTGCCGCTGCCTTTAACGCGCCGGAAACCGACACAAAGGCGTCCAGGTTCTGGGTCGCGTCGATCAAATCCGCAGCCAGCACCATATTAAAGCTCGTGGTCTTTTTCAGGTTCACGGGAATCCGCTTCAGATATTCTGGGTTGGCGTTGATGGCTGTACCGATGGCTGTACCGCCCATGTTCACAATACAAAGCTCATTCTGAGTTTTCTTCAGCCGGAGGGTATCCCGGTCAATAGCGGAACGGTAAGCATTAAAAGCCTGACCCAGACGCATGGGTACCGCATCCTGAAGCTGGGTACGCCCTACCTTAATAATATTGTCGAACTCAATGGATTTCTGCTTTAATGCCTCGCCCAGGCGTTCCATCTGGAACAGCAGCTTCTGAGTAAGCTTAAGCGCAGTAATCTTACCCGCAGTCGGGTACACGTCATTGGTCGACTGTGACATGTTCACATGGTCGTTGGGGTGGACAATGCTGTAATCGCCCTTTATGCCGCCAAGCTTTTCGATGGCAATATTCGCCACCACCTCGTTGGCGTTCATATTGGAGGAGGTTCCCGCGCCTCCCTGAATGGGATCGACGATGAACTGATCATGGTATTTTCCTGAAATCACATCATTACACGCCGCGATGATCGCGTCAGCGACTTCTTTATTTAACTCACCGGTTTCATAATTCGTCATGGCCGCAGCTTTTTTGACCTGCACCAGACTGACAATCAGATCCGGGTGGAGCTGCTTTCCGGTGATGTAAAAATTCTGTTTTGCCCTTAAGGTTTGTACACCGTAATAGGCATCGACTGGAACAGGAAGCGCTCCAATCGAATCGTGTTCGATTCTTTCTTGCATTTTAACCCCTCTACAAAAAATGTATTTACTTTATGGACACATCATAACGCCACCCAACCTAAAAATCAATGTGCTATAATAAAGTTTTTCCTAAAAAACAACTGTTTTACAAGGTTGAAACCGATTTGTTACATTTATCTTCCAATGATTGGCGGTTGTCTTTATTTTACGGACAACCCGCTGAATAATTGAGCTTTTTTATTTGAATATCAGGCACAAAGAAAGCACCCCATTATAGCGGGGTGCTTCGATCTTGCTGCTAAAACAGCTCAAAAGCGCTGCTTCCTGTTTTACTCAGGTCTCTCAGATTTTTTACCGCGCCGTAAACCATGCTGCGGACAGCCTCCTCGGTATAAAAGGCCATATGCTGGGTCATGGTGACATGGGGGAACTGGCGGATATAAGCCATATCCCGGTTGCTGATAATATCCACAGTATGATTGACATGGTAAATACCATCCTCATGCTCGATAACATCTAATCCAAGAGCGCCAAACTTCTGCTTTTCAATGCCGTCGATCACATCGCCTACATCCATCAGAGAACCCCTGGCGCAATTGATGAGCACCACGCCGTCCTTCATTTTCGCAATGCTCTCCCTGTTGATCATGTGGTAGGTGCTCTCCAACAATGGCGTATGCAGCGTTATGACATCACTTTCGGCGTAGAGGGTATCCAGCTCCACATATTTTGCCATATCGGCCACGGAGCCGTTTGGGTAGGCGTCATAGGCGAGAATCCGGCAGCCAAAGCCCTGCAGAATCTCAATGACGGTCCGGCCGATACGTCCGGTCCCGACAACGCCCACGGTCATATTTTTGAGTTCACGGCCCTCCAGCCCTTCCAGCGAATAATCATTAACGTTTCCCCGGAACATGGCCTGCTTATACTTTCTCAGAGACATAAGCATCAACATAACAGTATACTCCGCTACCCCGGTCGGCGGATAGCTGACATTACAGATTCGAATGCCCAGCTCCCTGGCATATTCAAGATTAATATGGTTATAACCCACTGTGCGGGTACAGTAAAAACGGATACCCGCATCCCGCATAAGATTTAAGATCACACGGTCGATGCGGCTATGCCCAAGGCTCGTCACTGCGCCGCAGCCTTTGGCAAAATCAAAGGTCTCCACACTCAAGGGCTTACCCGTAAAAATCAGCTCAACATTATATTTTTCTGCGGCTTTCTTAAAATCTTCTATTTCATCCCTTCGCACTTCAAAAGCGGCAATTTTCAGCATTATTTTCTCCTTGCTATAAAAATTTCTTTTTATCATTATATACCCAAAAGCAAATTACGGAATAAATTTTTTGGTTGTGGTATAATAAAATTACTTTTGTTTGGAGGTAACTTTATGGATCAAGGCAGCAAGCACGCCGTTTTAAAACAATACTTTGGCTACGACACCTTCCGGGAGGGGCAGGAATTTCTCATCGACACAATCCTGTCTGGACAGGACGCAGTGGGCGTCATGCCCACAGGCGCGGGAAAATCCATCTGCTTCCAGGTGCCTGCCATGCTGATGGACGGTATAACACTGGTGGTCTCTCCACTGATCTCCCTTATGAAGGATCAGGTAGGGGCGCTTACCCAATCCGGCGTCCCGGCTGCCTTTATCAACAGCTCTCTGAGCAGCGCAGAATACCGGGAAGTGCTCTTTGATATCCGCCAGGGTCAATGCAAAATTCTTTACATTGCCCCGGAACGCCTTTTGGCTGAAGGCTTTCTAAGCTTTATCCGGGAGCAGGATATCGCAATGGTCACCGTTGACGAGGCTCACTGCGTATCCCAGTGGGGGCAGGATTTCCGCCCCTCCTATCTCGAAATCGACCGTTTTGTCAAAAGCCTGGACAGCCGCCCTATCCTCTCAGCTTTTACGGCGACAGCAACCGAGCAGGTGCGCCGCGATATCGTAGGGCTTCTGGATTTAAATGAGCCTGAGGTGCTGGTAACTGGCTTTGACCGGAAAAATCTCTACTTTGAGGTTCAGAAGCCACCTAAAAAGCTGGATGCCCTTCTGGCGATTCTGGCTGACCACCCTGATAAAAGTGGGATTATCTACTGCGCGACCCGCAAAAATGTCGAGGAGGTCTGCGAAAAAATCTGCGCGGCGGGTTACCCTGCAGTCTGCTATCACGCGGGGCTTCCCGACGCGGTGCGAAAAAAAAATCAGGATCTGTTCATTTTTGACGAAAAACCCATTGTGGTAGCCACAAACGCCTTTGGCATGGGTATTGATAAATCCAATGTTTCCTTTGTGGTGCATTACAATATGCCTGGGGATATGGAGAGCTATTATCAGGAGGCCGGCCGGGCCGGCCGCGACGGCGAGCCCGCAGACTGTATCCTCCTGTACAGCGGACAGGATGTACGGACCCAGCAATTCTTTATTGAGAACTCTGACCGGGAAGGTGGAGATCCCGAAACGAACGCGCTTCTGAAACAGCGTGACCGCCAGCGTCTGAAGGACATGACCTTCTACTGCCATACCAACGACTGCCTGAGAGGCTATATGCTGAAATATTTTGGCGAGGACGCGCCCGTCTGCTGTGACCACTGCGGAAATTGCCAGACGCAGTTTGAAATTCTGGACATCACCATCGAGGCTCAAAAAATTCTGTCCTGTATCAAACGCACCGGACAGCGTTTTGGCATTAAAGTAGTGGTCGATACCCTGCGCGGCAGTAAAAACCAGCGTATTCTTGGTCTCGGCTTTGATAAGCTCTCGACCTATAATATCATGGCAGACATCAGCGAGAAGCGTATCCGGGATATAATCCATTATCTGGCCATGGAGGGCTTCATCCACATCACCGATGATGAGTACCCGGTCATGCGCTTCGGGCCCCGGGCACGCGATGTGCTCTTCGGCGGTGAGCGCATTGAAATGAAGCTGCCAAAGGAAAGAGAACCCGCGCCAAAATCCACAGGAGGCAAAACGAAGGCGTCCGCCGAAGCTTTGGAAAATCCCGGGCTTTTCGACCGGCTGCGCAATCTGCGCGGCAGGCTCGCAGCGGAGCAGAACGTTCCGGCTTATGTGGTCTTTTCAAACGCTGCCCTCACCGATATGTGCCGCCGTCTGCCAAAAAACAACAGCGAATTCCTTGAGGTTTCTGGCGTGGGCAAGGCCAAGCTTGAGCGCTACGGCGAAGACTTCCTCCATGAAATCCAGGACTGGCTCAAGGCGCAGGCATAATAAAAAACAGGTGGCGGAAAAAGTCCGCCTCCTGTTTTTTATAGCTTACTGACCAGATTGTAGATACGCTCATATTCAAGCAGCAGATTGTCGTATACACTTAAGAAAGCCTCACAGCTGCTGTCCGCGTTTTCCATCACGGCGTCGTAATGGTCGATCACCAGATTGCAGATTGCCGGGCAGAGCTTACCTTTTTCACTCTGTTCCTTTAATACCTCGATGATCTTTTCCTTGGGGAAGGCCTCCTTATAGCTCCTGCGCTGCCGAAGAGCGCTGAGCACATCGGCAATGGCCACAATCTGCTGGCCTTCTGTCAATTCCGCTGCTGACAGCCCCTTGTGATATCCAGAGCCATCCAGCTTTTCGTGGTGCCGTATTGCGATCTCGCAGATATCATCAGCTACAGCTCCCCGCAGGATATCCTCCGAAATCTGCACATGGGTCTTCATAATCTTCATGGCCTGCGGGCTCAGCTTTCCGGGATACTCCAGTATCTCGAGAGGAATGGCAATTTTACCTACATCGTGAAGCAGAGCGCCGTAATAGATTCTTTCCCTGTCTCCGTGGGAATAGTTCAGAAGCCTGGCAATCTCAACGCTGATTCCCACAGTGGTTACCGTATGGGTAACCGTGTACTCACTCCTGAAATCAATGGAATATGCCAGCATTTGGAGATAAAGGTCGATATCTTCCGGTGACAGTACCAGCTTTTTCTGAATCCCCTCAATTTCCTTTTCGTAGGCGCCGCTGTTTAAGCCCTCGATAATATGGTATTTCGCGTCGGCTTTTAAAAACAGATCCACATGCTCCGGGTTAAAGCGGCTGCCAGCCCCACTTTTGATTTCCTTTAAATCAAAAGCTCCGCCGCGGCCCTGCATACTGATATCCACCCGGTCTGTCAGCTTGATCATCAGAGCAATGTCTTTAAAGTCGCTGTCAACTTTATCATAGCGGTCATAGTTCAGATGATGAAACAGGATCGCCTCTGCCTGTTCCTTCAGCGGCGACAAATATTTTAAAAACAGATAGCCGTAAATTGAATGCTCCCAGACGTTGTCTGCCTCAAATTTGACCATTTTGTCGATCTCGTCCGTTTTATACGCGCCGATATCGTGAAAAACACCAAGATTGAAAATGTCAAAGGCTTCCTCTTCACTGTAGCGTTCACTCTCCCTGAGCATCTGATACAGCATATAGCCAACCCGTTCCCCATGATTCACCAGCCGCTCATCCACCAGCCCAAGGGTTTTTCTCACGATCTGAACCGCGTCCCCGCCCCTTATAATATCTGCCTTTCTAACTTCTTCCATTCCTTTTCCTCTCGCAAAGTTTATGGTTCATTATCGCATAAAAGCTTTTTCTTTTCAACGCTGAAACAAAGCTGAAGCCCAAAAGACAAATTTCATTGTGCAATATCCCGCAGATGCTATAATGCATAAATATAAAAACAAAATCTTAGCCCGGAGGTATCCGCAAAATCTAAAAACGCTTACACCCAAGCAGACAGAAGCGCTGTATCGCGTATGACAGCAGAGATTTTAGAGGGATGTAACCATATAATCTACCGTCTCCACTCTGTGAAGGGAGATTAAAACAAAACCTGTACCAGCATCATATAGATCGCCGTACCTGCACCTATGCTCAGAAGAGTATTCTTCTTCCATTTATGAATTACAGCAATGCAGAGAATCGCGATGAGCTCTGGAAGACCGTGAAAACTCCCGCTGAAGGAATCCTTTAGACAGTAGACAACAAGCAGCCCGATGACCGCGTAGGGTAGTACGGTCCCGAGATACCGGATATAAGCCGGCGGCGTTTTACCATCAGGGAAAACGAAAAACGGCACAGCGCGGGTTAATATCGTGCCAAACACCACGATCAAAATGGTGATTATGCTTTGTGTTGTTGTCATCATCGAAGAACCTCCTTCCCTTTTTTCCTGAGCTCCCGGTTTAATGAAAAGCAGAGGATAATAGCCCCCATTGCTGGCAGCATAAAATTCTGACTTCCGAATAAAAACAGACAGGCCAGAGAACAGCCGATTCCGATAAGGACAGGTCGATGATCGGCGTTTTCCTCCCACTGGTTGATGAGCATGACTACAAACAGCGCTGTCATGACAAACTCAATCCCCTTGGTATTAAAGTGAATGATATATCCCAAAAGACTTCCCAGCAGCGCACCCGATACCCAGTAAATATGGTTAAGCAGCGTTACAAAGAACATAAACCACCCGCGGTCAATGCCTGGCGGCGGCGCCACTGTGCAGTTGATGGAAAAAGATTCATCACACATCCCAAAGACCAGATATAACTTTTTCCAGCCACAGTTTTTATATTTTTCAAGCATGGATATGCCGTAAAACAGGTGCCGGGCATTTACCATAAGCGTCAGAAAAAAAGTATACACTGGATTAAAGGCCGACAGCAGCAGATTGACCGTGACAAATTCCATGGAGCCTGCGAAGATAAACAGGCTCATCAAGGTTGGATAAATAAAGGAAAAGCCCTTGCTCCTCATGAGAAACCCATAGGACATTCCCAGAAAAAGAAATCCCACACAAATTGGTATAGTATATGGCAGGGCTGCCTTGAACGCTTTCATCTTCATTAACCAACGCCTCCTTTTATTTATCCTTGATTTTGTACGGAAAATTGAATACAATAACATTATCATATCTTACATTCGTTCGATATATCAACCGATCGTTTTGTATATTTTACGACCGTTCGATATATTTGTCAAGTCAAAAAGGAGAATTTTATGGAATTAGGCAAAATCATTGCATTTAATCTAAGAGAGCTGCGGAATGAACGGAATTTAAGCCTGGGCCAGCTCTCAAAAGAATCCGGCATCAGCAAGGCCATGCTTTCGGATATTGAAAAAGGGAACAGCAATCCCACCATCAACACCATCTGGAAAATCGCAAACGGTCTGAAAGTTCCCTACACAAGACTGATCGATGGCGTCGAGAAAGAGGCAACGGTCGTCCGCCGGTCTGAGCCAAAGGCCCAGACCGGCGAAACCGATGCTTACCGGGTGTACTGCTATTATAAAACTACACCCGTGCGTAACTTTGAGCTGTTCTATGTCGAGCTGGACCCTGGAGCTTCCAACAAATCCATCGGACATTCCGAAAAAGCTCAGGAATATATTTACATCATCAAGGGCGAGCTTGTCCTCGATACTGAGAACGGCGATTACACTTTGCAGGAGGGTGATTCTCTGGTCTTTGATTCATCCATCGGCCATACCTATACCAACCGGCTGGATACCCTTCTCAAATTTATGGTCATTAACTACTATCCAAATTAGAGCTGCGCGTTCCTGGTTCATGAAGGGTCATCCATGACGCCCATAAAAAGTGGAATGCCACTTTCACTGTCCATAATAAAGTAGGCGTAGGGTGAGTCCAAGACCAGCTTTACTGGTCCCTTCTGGTTTTCCATCGGCAGGGCTGCCATTTCCATTTCCACCTCTGTGGCAGCGGCGGCCTCCGTTCCTCGCTCATCTACCCTGACAGCAGATTTCTGAATAACCTTTGAAACAAATAACGGATATCCATTCATTGTTCCCATTTTAGAAAAATCTGCCTGGTTTTGATCAAAAATTATCCCGAGCTCCATATCTCTGAGCAGGTCACTCATGTCAATTTCATCCTCCTGTTCAAATTTTGGCATGGACAGATCCACATCCCGCATTTCTGCCGCGGACAGAGCATTTTTCAGCGTGTCCTTCTCAAAAGCCGCGGCAAACTCATGAATACTTTTTCCATCTGTTGGCCGAAGCGCAACGAAGGACTGCCTGTAATCATTGTAGAAAAGCCTGACCCCTTCGGCGTTCTCTGTTTTAATGTACTGCGTCCTGTCCTCATGCTTGTTCATAAAGGGGAGCTCCACAGTTGTTCCGTCTTCTCTGTAAAATATCCGGTCCTCTGTAAGACTCTCATCAAAGGGTGTATCCCAGACACCGTTAAAATACAGGGCATTGAGCAAAAGCATGGCGATATCGCTTCCAGGCTCCTCATCCAACATCTGTGGAATCATTCCATTGGTTTTCTCAGATACCCAGCTGTTCACGTCGTCTGCGGACTCACTGAGCGCCGCTTCAAATATTTCCGCTTCATAAATTTCTTTGGCCGTATTGATAAAATTATCCCCGACCTCCAAAGTCTCATTGAGCCAGACAGCGTTGGCAATATCCAGTCTTCCCCCATCTTCCGAGCGCATCCTGAGCTTCGGGATCAGCTGCTCACAGGCAGCGTTCATCTGGTCTACCGGCATACCCAGTACTATCTCAAAAGCCTTCTGCGTCTCAGCATCTGAGCCGTTTGCCGCCATCGACAGCGCGAAATAGGCTGATGCCGGAGAGATCAGAAAATTATCCTTCTCCGCTTCGGCGCTTTTAGCGTAAAGCTCCGCCGCAAAATTACTGTATCCGTCACCGCTGCCAATCAGCATGCCGGGCATAGGCTCTGGCGTGCGGGCAGGCGTCGGCGTCACACTCGGCGTTGACTTTCCCGCGTCTGCTTTTCCATTATCTTTTGCCATACAGGCTGTGAATATCCCAAGCATTATCACGGCTATCAGAACAAAGACCACTCCTTTTTTCATATTGCTTCTCCTTTACATTAATCTTTTTTAATTATACCTGATTACCGTCAATAAAAAAAGGCAGATTCCCGGTTACAGGTATCTGCCTTTGGCTACAGTCTCAGCCCCTTTATATCTTTAATACGTGATAAAATAACATTACAGCTCATCTCCCGGATGCCTGGCAGAGAATAAATCACGCAGTTTAAAAATTCTTCCATCTCCTCATTACCTGCAGCCACAGCGTGGACATGGAGCTTACTCCTTCCCGATACCTGATAAATCTGAGTGACCAGATCGTTTTTATTCAGGATATTCACCACCTCTGCAAATCGAGCAGGCTCCATTTCCAGTTCAAAATAACAGGAGATGGCCCCGCTGATCTTCTGCGGGTTGATAATGGTCGTATACTCTTCTATAATTCCTCTGTCTTCAAGGGCGCTGATCCTGGCCTTAACCGCTACCCGGGACAGCCCGACCGCTTCCCCGATATCCGAATAGGACATCCGCGCGTTCTTAATGAGCAGATTTACAATCTGCTGATCTGTTTCATCTAATCCGCTTAAAAACATGATGGTTCTCCCTCACAAAATATTTATTTAATCTTACCGCGTTTCATAACAAAAGGCAACCCCTTCTTTCCGTAAGATTTTCTTTGACTTTTTGCTGTTTAGGAAATATAATATTTACAAATAGTAAGTTTTATATTTCGAATCGAAAGGATAAGATTGTTATGCAAAGAGACCTCACTGCCGGAAGCGTCACAAAAGGAATGCTGTTGTTCGCCGGCCCCATGATTCTCGGCAACCTGCTTCAGCAGCTTTATAATGTGGCGGATACCCTCATCGTCGGCCAGTTTCTCGGCGCGGGGCCACTGGCGGCCGTAGGCTCTTCCTTTACCCTCATGGTGTTTTTAACTTCCATTATCCTGGGACTGTGTATGGGCAGCAGCGTTGTTTTTTCCATGCTCTACGGCGCAAAACGCGAGGATGATTTAAAAACCAGTTTTTTTATCGCCTTTGTGTTCATCGCGGGGGTTACCCTTGTTATCAACACTCTGGCCTTTGCCTTCATCGACCCTTTGCTGCGGGTACTGCAGATCCCCGCCCTTATCCTTAAAGATACCCGAGCCTATCTGCTCATTATCTTCGGCGGCATTGGTTTTACCTTTATCTATAATTACTTTGCCTCTCTGCTCCGGGGTATTGGCAACTCCGTGGTGCCGCTGGTCTTTCTGGCTGTCTCGGCAATTTTAAACATTATTCTTGATCTTGTTCTGATCCTGCGCTTTAATATGGGGGTCTCCGGAGCGGCGCTGGCGACCATAACGGCCCAGGGGGTCTCAGCCGTTTCCATTGGTATTTACAGTTTTCTGAAAATCCCGGTGCTTCGGCTGAAACGTACGCATCTCCGGTTTAACCAGGCCATTGTACAGGACGTTGTACAGTATTCCCTGCTGACCTGTGTCCAGCAGTCCATCATGAACTTTGGCATTCTCATGATTCAGGGGCTGGTCAACAGCTTCGGCGTGTCTGTTATGGCGGCTTTTGCCGCGGCGGTAAAGATCGACTCCTTTGCCTACATGCCAGTGCAGGACTTCGGCAATGCCTTCTCAACCTATATCGCCCAGAATTACGGCGCGGGAAAGGCTGACCGTATTCAGAAGGGAATCCGCTGTGCAATATTGACAGCGCTTGTGTTCTGCATCCTTATCTCTGTTATTGTCTTCTTTTTCGGCAGCTCCCTGATGCTGATTTTTGTGAGACCAGAGGAGACGGAAATCATCGCCATCGGCACCGTCTATTTAAAAGTCGAAGGGGCCTGCTACTGCGGTATCGGCTGTCTTTTCCTGCTCTACGGCCTTTACCGGGGTATCGGCCGCCCTGGCATTTCCGTAGTGCTGACTGTGATTTCTCTCGGCACACGAGTCGCGCTGGCTTACCTTCTGGCGCCGGTTCCCGCCGTCGGCCTCCTGGGCATCTGGTGGGCCATCCCTATCGGTTGGTTTCTGGCCGATATTACCGGGCTCCTCTACTGGCGATTCCGGCATAAGCAGCTCATGCCCGGATAAAAAAACACCGAACCGCAAAACAGCGGCTCGGTTTTTTTATTCTTACAGTATAATATTCTGCTGTTCTCCTGCCATCCAGGTTTCAATATTCTTGAAAACAATATCCGCCCGGATTTTCATGGACTCCTTGCTGGCAAAGGCGATGTGCGGCGTAATGATGGTGTGTTTTGCCTTAAGCAGCGGATGCTCTGCCGGGAATGGCGGTTCCATTTCCAGAACGTCGATGCCGGCTCCGGCGATTTTATCATTGTTCAGCGCATCGGCCAGTGCCTGTGAATCAACAACCGGGCCTCTGGCGGCATTGATCAGATAAGCGGTAGGCTTCATGTAAGCGATGGTCTCAGCGTTGATCATCCCCCGCGACTGATCTGTCAGCGGGCAATGCAGCGTGACAATGTCAGACTGCTCAAGCATTTCCTTTAAAGGCATATATGTGATGTAATCCGGCTTGTTTTTGCCGCTGCCAAAACCATTGTAGGCAATAACCCGGCAGCCGAATGCACGGCACAGTTCGGCGGTGCGGCTTCCAATAGCTCCTGTACCGATAATTCCAACCGTTTTTCCTTTGAGCTCGCTGCCCACCAGACCGTCCTTAGTTTTCCCGTCGCGGGCGCGGGCATCCATCTGAGGGACATTGCGTAACAGGGAAAGCATCATTTCGATGGCCAGCTCAGCCACCGACTCATTAGAATAGCCCGATGCGTTGCTGACTGCCACTCCCTTTTTTCTGGCGGCTTCCAGATCCACATGGTCTACCCCAGTAAAGGCAACATCGATATATTTAAGATGGTCACAGGCTTCGATCACCTCTCCCTTCAGCGGCATATTGGCAAGCATCAGAATGTCAGCATCCTTTGCCTCCTCGATCAGAATCTGTGGATCGTCGTTTCGCTCATAGGCCTTAAAGCTGTGGCCCGCGTCTGTCAGGGGCTTTACCAGCGCTTCCAGCGTTTCGTCGTCAACTGCCAGGGATTCTAACAATACAATATTCATGGTAATTCCTTCTTTCTGGATCAATTATTACCCATAGTGTACCCCTAAACGCTGCAAAAATCAATGGTCTGACCAGCTGGTTTTATTATTCCTCTTACTCGGCCATAAAAACAAAGTGTCCTGGCGACACCTCACGCCATACCGCCTTTCCCTCACCCCTCTCAGGCTGGTACCTCGTTTGACTGTAGGCTTGCGCCGCTCTGGGGTCTGGAACTGGAATAGCCTCGATCAGGCTTTGGGTATAGGGATGTACCGGATGGCTGAACAGCTCTTTTCCGGGCGCCAGCTCCACCAGCCTGCCGCGGTGCATTACGCCGATACGGTCACTGATGTAGCGCACCATTGCAAGATCGTGGGCGATAAACAGACAGGTCAGGCCGCATTCCTCCTGCAGCTTTTTAAAAAGGTTCACAATCTGTGCCTGAATGGAGACATCGAGAGAGGCGATGGGCTCGTCAGCGATGATCAGTTTTGGATTTAAGGCCAGCGCCCGGGCGATGCAGGCCCGCTGAAGCTGACCGCCGGAAAATTCGGAGGGATAGCGGTCCATCACACTGCTGCTGAGGCCTGTGAGCGCCATGAGTTCAGCCGCTTTTTCCCGAAGCTCTCTTTTTCCCGCCTTTCTGCTGCGTATCCTGAAGGGCTCGGCAATGATCTCACCAATGGTCATACGGGTATTGACGGCTGACGCCGCGTCCTGAAAAATCATCTGCATCTCTCCAGTGATACGCCTGCGGTTTTTCCTGTAGACGGATTTATCCGAAATTTCCAATCCATCAAAACAGACGGAGCCGCCGGTGGGTTCAAAAAGGTGCACCAGCGCTTTACCTGTCGTCGATTTTCCTGAGCCGCTCTCACCAACCAGGCCAAAAATTTCACCTTTGTAAATATCAAAAGAAACGCCGTCCACTGCCTTAACGGCAGTGTGCTTGTCCAGTCTGTAATATTTTTTAAGGTCCCGGATTTCAATCAGCTTATTCTCATTCATCAAAAGACCTCCTGTCGCTTGATGACCCGGCCATTTTCCACCCGCACAGGCGGTTCAATTCTCGGCGCCCGCGGGTCCAGCAGCCAGGTTGCCGCATAGTGTGTATCGGATATTTTAAACATCGGAGGCGCTTCCTCATAGTCAATGGCCAGCGCATAGGGGTTTCGCGGCGCAAAGGCATCGCCTTTTGGCGGGTTGATCAAATCCGGCGGCGTACCGGGAATGGGGTTCAGGGTTTCCTCATCACCATCGGTGGAGGGCAGCGATGACAGCAGCCCCCAGGTGTACGGATGGCGTGGATCATAAAAAATATCATCTGTGGTTCCCAGTTCTGCCAGCTTGCCGGCATACATCACGGCTACCCGGTCTGCCATTCTGGCCACCACCCCCAGATCATGGGTGATAAACAGGATTGCCACGCCTGTCCGTTTTTGAATTTTCTTAAGCAGCTCCAGTATCTGAGACTGGATGGTCACATCCAGCGCGGTTGTCGGCTCATCGGCAATCAGAACATCCGGGCCACAGGCAAGTGCCATGGCAATGACACTTCTCTGAAGCATGCCGCCGGAAAAATGATGGGGGTACTGGCCAAAGCGTTTTTCCGCCGCGTCGATGCCCACCTGCTTCATCAGCGAAACTGCCAGCGCTCTCGCCTCTGCCCTGTCCACCTTCTGGTGCGCTTTTACCGCCTCCACAATCTGGCTGCCAATGGACATGGTCGGGTTTAAGGAGGATACAGGATCCTGGAAAATCATGGAGATTTCCTTTCCCCGAACCGCTTCCAGCTCTTTCTCTGAAAGCCCTGCGAGATCCCTGCCTTTAAAAAGAATTTCACCGCCGGCTACCCTTGCTCTTGCCGGCAGAATCCCCAGAATACTTTTGCAGAACACAGACTTTCCACAGCCCGATTCTCCCACAATGGCCAGGGTTTCCCCAGGCTTCAGTGACAGGCTCACGTCCCGCACTGCGTGAACATCGCCCTGATCTGTTGCAATATTGACAGACAGATTTTTAATCTCCAGTAATGTTGTCATCGTGTATTCTCCTTAATGAAAATGCAGAAAGGAGAACTGAGGTTTTTTCAAGTGTCCTCAATTCTCCAATTTCAGCTTAATTTAAAGACCAGTCAGCGATATTCCAGAAAATACCGACGCCATGATGGCCTAAAATGGTATCCGGGGTAATCCCCTGAATATTGGCCTTAGCCACATAGATAGCATCCACATAGGCGATGAAAGTATAAGGCATATCCTTTGTCAGCTCTTCCTGGAAAGCCTTGTAGTATTCCATTCTCTGCGCGTCATTATCGGTTTCGCGGGCCTTCTGGAGCAGCTCGTCCACCTTGGGATTAGAGTATCCACTGTAGTTTGAGCCCTTGTCTGTTCCGAAAACCTTGTAGGTGTGATCGTCCGGGTCAAAGGGGCTTCCCCAGCCGATAAGATAAGTTTCCTGGCCTGCCCAGTCAGTTTCAGCATTGACGGAAACCGTTGCGTCCACCCCGATATCTTTCAGATTTTGTGCCGCGACATTGGCGATATCCACACGCACCTGGTCGCCCTCTGCAATATTAATTTTAAAGGCCAGACGGGTACCGTTCTTCTCATAGACGCCGTCGCTGCCTTTTTTCCATCCAGCGGCCTCCAGCATTTCCTGGGCTTTGGCCGGGTTATAATCAAATTTCTCGATATCCGGGTTGTTATAAGGCCCTGCCTGAAGCGGCGAGTAAGCCAGCTGTCCTTCTCCAAGCAGTACGGAATCAATGATGGACTGGCGGTCAATGGCATAGCTCAGCGCGTTTGGCAGCTCGCGGTTGTTTTTAAACAGATCATTGTTAAAATTATACAGAATCCCCCGGTAGTCGGCTGTCTTCATATCATAAATTTTAAATTCATCATTGCCCTCAAACTGCCTGGCGTCATTCGGCGGCACCTGCGCCATATCCAGCTCGCCGGATTTCAGCTGCATGGCGCGGGCCTTGGTATCCTCGACAATTTTGAAGATAACCTTATCGATTTTGGGCGCGCCTGCATAGTAGTTATCAAATTTTTCCATGGTAATGCTCTGGCCTTCATCCCAGGATACCAGCTTATAAGGGCCGGTGCCAATGGGATTGCGGTTAAAATCATCTGTGGCCAGGTCCTTGCCCTCCAGCAGGTGTGCCGGCAGAATACCAATGGTCAGATAGTCCAGCATCGCAACATTGGGCGCTTTGAGAGAAATTTTGACAGTCTGGTCATCCGGCACTTCAATTTTCGTGATATCCTCATAGTTTGAGGCGATTTCTGACGCGTTGTCTGGATTCATAATTGCTTCCAGTGTAAACTTGACGTCATTGGCAGTGAATTTCTCACCATCCTGCCAGGTAATACCATCCCGGATGTGGAAGGTGTAGGTGTTATCAGCGGCGTTCCAATCCCAGCTCTCTGCCATTCCCGGAACCACCTTGTCATTTTCATCGTGAGCTGTCAGCCCAGCGAACAAAAGCAGATTGATTTCGCCATGCTCATACAGTGCCGGATTGATCGCTGTATAATCCTGGCTGCCATACACCAGTGTGTTGTCATCCTTTGCGTCTTTGCCGGCTGTCTTATTACCGCAGCCTGCAAATACTGTTGCTGTGAGCACCAGGGCAACACCCAGCGCCAGCAGCTTTTTCACTTTTTTCATTTCTTTCTCCTTTTACTTTTATAACAGACTTCGCTGTTTTAAACTAAATTTCCCGCATACCGCGGTTATTGCGCTTACGGATATAATTTCCGATATCCGTAATACAGACCAGTGTCACCACCAGAAAAAGCCCTGGTATCAGAATAATCCACCAGTCGTTTGACAAAAGTGCCTGGTCGGCGTTCGAGAGCATACTCCCCCAGGAAATAATCTCAACGGGAAGGCCGATGCCCAAAAAGCTCAGCGTTGCTTCTGTCCCGATCGCAGCGCCGATGTTTGTCACCACCATAAACATAATGGACGATACAAAATTTGGCAGCAGATGCCGCCTCAGAATGTAGAAAAAACCGCCGTCCATCGTTTTTGCCGCCAGGATATAATCCGCGTTGCGGATCTGCCTGACCTCGCTGCGCACAATTTTTGAAATGTTCATCCAGCTGGTTACGCCAATGACAAAAGCGATGGTCAAAGGGCCTGTCTGACCGATGATAGCCTGAATAAAGATGACGATCAGGATAGACGGAATGCTCAAAATAATCTCCGTAAGACGCATCATGCCATCGTCGACCCACTCACTTGAAAGGCCGCTGATGCTGCCGTAAACAACAGCGATCAGCGTTGAAAGTGCCGTCGCCGCCAGGCCAATGAACAGGGAAATGCGGCCGCCGTACCAGATCATGGAAAAAATATCCCGGCCCATCATATCTGTTCCAAAATAAAACCGGCTGTCTGGCGGCGCCGCACGGTTTGCCAGATCCATATAGGTCGGATCATGGTTCATAACCGCCTCACAGAACACGCATCCCAGCACAATGACAGCCAGCAGGCCAGCCGCCGCAAAGGGAACACCTTTCAATCGCTTCAGACGCCCTCTGGCCAGAGTTATGTCCGTCTTCTCCATGGGTCTGTAGTCTGGCCCAACCAGCTCAAAGGCTTCGTTTTTCACAAAAGCTCACCCCTTTCGTGCTTCATGCGCGGGTCAATCTTATCATTAATAATCTGAGCGACCATATTTGAAAATACCACCACGATGCCGGTCAGCAGACAGAGCACCATAAGCATGTTGTAGTCGTGGTATTTCGCGCTTTCAAAGCTCAGCGTCCCCAGTCCCGGGTAGGAAAAGACCTTTTCGACCACGTAGGTCCCTCCGATAATATGAGGTACTGAGATAGCCATAATACTGATGAAAGTCGGCATGATGTTGCGCAGGCAGTGCCGCCATACAATCTGCCGCCAGGTCATTCCCTTTGTCTTGCACAGCAGCACGTAA
Source organism: Eubacterium maltosivorans (assembly GCF_002441855.2). Lineage (NCBI taxonomy): Bacteria > Bacillati > Bacillota > Clostridia > Eubacteriales > Eubacteriaceae > Eubacterium > Eubacterium maltosivorans. Next base: position 2,651,885 of record NZ_CP029487.1, read on the forward strand.
TCCTTACGCAGCTCCTCCAGCATCCGGTTTCGCACCATATAGGTGTAATACCAGAGATGCCCCAGGATCATAACAGCCAACGGTAAAATCAGGTGGGCGGCCCGGCTCGCGGCATTGTCTGCCTGACCCATGGCGTAAGCCCCGCTGGAGGGCAGAAGCTCCAAATTAATACTGAATACCAGGATGAGAACCAGCGCCACCCAAAAAGAGGGGATACAATTGGTAATCGTCCCAACTTTGCAGATAACCCGGTCTATGGGCGAGTCCTCGTGGGTGGAACAGAAAACGCCCAGTACCAGCGCAAACGCAAAGGTCAGAATATAGGACAATCCTCCCAAAATCAGCGTGTTTGCCCAGACCCCCTCAATGACGCCCATGACATCCTGCTTGTACTTGAAGGATATGCCAAAATCTCCGTGAAAGGCCTCCCCAACCCAGATGCCATACTGAACCCAGATCGGCTCATTCAACCCCAGCTTTTCCCTGGCCTTTTCCTGCTGCTCAGCGCTCATGCGCTCAACACTCTCGCCATAATATGCCCGAAGCGGATCTCCCGGCGATAACCGGGCCATGTAAAACACAATCAATGACAGTAAAAATATTACCAGCACAAACTGCAGCATTTTTTTAAAAAAATAAATTAGATTGTTTCTTAAGCGTACTCCAATACCTGCTCTCCCCCGTTCCGCTCTATAAAAAAGCAACAACAAAAAAAACCATGAAATCCGTCCGCGCTTTCAGCGCAAAACGAACCTTCATGGCTCGGTTATTTTGATTAATTGATTTGCACGGTTAATATATCATGAAAAGCACTTGGTGTCAACAAGTATATACAGGTAAAACCAGTTTTTTGAAAATGTACTCTTAAATTGCCGCCGCGCCGTATTTCTAGAAGGATTTGAGAGGACTCTGGAGAAAATATTGGTGTTTCGGCGCGGTGGCTTCTATATAAAATCCCATATGGGATGATACAAGCTTTATTCCGGCACCACCATTTTATAGCCGTTAATGGTACCGATACACACCGGCATCTGGTAGACCTCACCGATACATTCGCAGGTCATGACCTCCTGCCCGCCGTAGGCGTGGACATTGCCGTCTTTTAAAAACAGGAAGCGGTCACAGTATCTCAGCGCCATGTTCAGATCATGAATAACGATGATGACCGCAATATTTCTGGAATGGCAGATTTTCCGTACCAGCCCCAGCACTTCCAGCTGGTTTTTTAAATCCAGGCTGCTGGTCGGCTCATCGAGGAGCAGAACTTTAGGCTCCTGGGCCAGCGCCCGGGCAATCATCACTTTTTGAAGCTCCCCGCCGCTCAGTTCATCCAGATATCGAACTGCAAATTTTTCAAGGTGCATCTGGCTGATCACACTGGATACGATCTCCTCATCCTCTGGGGTGACCCCCCATTTGATAAAGGGAATCCGTCCCAGCATCACTGCCTCAAAAACAGTGATACGGTTATTGTCATTCTTCTGCGCTACAAAGGCCATATGCCTGGCAATCTCCCCTTGTTTCATGGCTGTGATTTCCATCCCGTCAACATGCACCACCCCCTTGCCCGGCGAGAGGATACGGTTCAGACATTTCAACATCGTGCTCTTTCCCGCTCCGTTATTGCCGAGAATAGCAATGCAGTGCCCGTCCTCCACATCAAATGAGATTTGATCAATAATTTTTTGGCTGGCATTATAACCAAAAACAAGATCCCTGACCTGTATCATCGCTTTGCGCCTCCCTTAAATAAAAGATACAGAAACAGCGGTGCGCCGAGGAATGAAGTGATGGCGCCGATGGGCAAAATGACCGGCGCGATAATCACCCTTGCCAGCACATCGCCCAGAAGCAGCAGCACAGCCCCGGCCATGGCGGAAGCCGGCAGCAGCCAGCAGTAATTATTGCCCAAAAACCGCCGCATAATATGTGGCGCGACCAGCCCGATAAAATTGATGATCCCGATAAAAGACACGATCACCGCAGCGGTCAGGGCACAGACCAGCATATTGATAATCCTGGACCGCGCCACGTTGACGCCAAGGCTGGCGGCTGTCTGTTCCCCGCTCTCCATGGCGTTGTAATGCCATCGGTTGAACAGAAAATAGACCAGTGTGATGACTACCACCACTGCAATAATCCGCACTTCCTTCCATCCTGTGCGCCCCAGATCGCCAAAGGTCCAGAAAACCACCGAGGCCAGCTGGACATCGTCGGCAAAATACTGGAGCAGTGTCGTCGCTCCGGTAAACATGGCGCTAAGCGCTACGCCGCAGAGCACCATAGCTTCTGGCGTAATTCTCCGGAAGCGTGAGAGCACCAGAATCATAACCGAAGCGCTAATGCTTCCTCCAAAGGCGCAGATAGTGATAAGATAGGGATTGTTAAAGCTCATGTTAGCTGCACTGCTCCCCTGCACGCCGGCGCCCAAAACAATAATGGCAAAGGCCGCCCCAAAACCCGCGCCCTGGGAAATTCCCAGGGTGGTGGTATCTGCCAGAGGGTTCTTAAGTATCCCCTGAAGCACCGCTCCGGTTACACCGAGGCCTACTCCGCTAAGCACGGCTGTCATAATACGCGGCAGACGGATGTTCCACATAACCATGTTATTCTGCTTTGTCGACTGTCCGCCAATGGCTTTTAGAATATCACCCATGCTTAACTCCGAGGAGCCCGCTCTCAATGAAAACAGCATCGCCAGCGCCAGAATAAGGCCCAGAATCACTAAAACCATAATATTCTTTTTTTTAAGCGCCTGATAATCCTTAAGCTCTGTTTTCTCCGCTCCGGTCATTTCAATTATTCTCCCAGTGTAATTTACCTGAAGTTAAGGCCTGCATCCTTTAGCTTCTGGCTGTAGGGTACACCCAGCATTTTTTCTGTGATTTCATCGGTTTTTTTCGTAATGTCCACATCCGCAAAGGCTTCTGGATAAACCACTGTTCCCACATAATAGGCGTTGGCCAGAGCCAGCTCGGTATTTGTTCCGTTAAAGCGGTAGGCCACCTGAGAATACACCTTTTTGTCCTGCACTGCCTTCAGCTCATTGTAAAAATCCGGTCTCACCGCGTAATCGTCATTAACCAGCTTAAGATTACCCGCGTCTAAAAACAGATAATCCGAGTTCCACTTGAGAATCTGCTCAAGGTCGACGTCAAAAGCGCCCTTTTTGCCGGTTTCATCTGCTACGTTTGTAATGCCGAGCGCCGAAAACGGCGGATAACCCGCCTCAGTCCCCTCAATGCCGTGCGCGCCCTTGAAGGACACAGCGCCGCAGTAGGCTGTCGGTATTTTATCCTTCGGGATATTTTCTGTACGGCTCTTCAATTCCTCTGCCACCGATTTCATATAGTCCACAACCTCCTGGCTGCGCTCCTGTTTCCCCAGAACGTCGCCTACCAAATTCAGAGCATTGTAAATCTCGTCGTCAAAAACTTTATCGGTAATCGGCATGGTCACAACCGGTATTCCGGTTTTATTCTGCAGGTCGTCAGCGGCCTTGCCGTCGTTGGAGGTAATGATCACATCCGGTGCGGCTTTCATGAGCTCTTCCTCGTAAGGTGTTCCGCTGTCTCCAATGACTGGCAGCTTTTTAAGCTCTTCCTGATAAGCGTAGCTGGCCGCCTTGGTTACTGGCACGTCCAGATCGTTCTGCTCCACGCCCGCCAGCTGGTTCACGCCGCCGTCATACAAAATATAGCGCAGTGCGCCCACACCGAGGGGCGCCACCTTTTTCACCTCGGAGGGAATGGTCACCACACGCCCTGCCGCGTCGGTAATTTCCCGTGTGGCCTCCGCGTCGCCGGTCCCGGCGTTTCCGCCGCTGCATCCCGCTAAAAGCATTACCGCCAGCAGTACACCAAGTACCGCCTGCCCCAGTCTCTTTTTCATTTTCATTACTTTCCCCCTCTCTACCAGCCTCTGTTGTAAGGCTTAAAGCAGTCCTCACAGACTTTTTTGCCTTCCTGCAAATGCATTTTATGCTCTGGTGCGCCCTCTCCGCAGATGTCACAGTAAATAGTGCTGAAAATACGGGCTTTTTCCGGCAAATCGAAGTCCGGTACCGAAAACTCAAAAATTTTCTCCACCGGAGCATCCAGAAGATAGTACATGTAAGCTTCCCTGTCCATTTCATGGTTTTTAGGCTTCATACACATCCGTACCTTTTCCCCGGTTGTCCGGTTAAAAAACGAAAAGGCCTGCTTTCCAGTTCCGCGGTACAAAAGATTCCCTTTTCCTATCGTGCAGCTGAGAATAGCCTGAACCGCATCGACGCCGCAGGCGTCGTTCTCCGTTACACAGACAATTTCCTCGTCTTCAGACTGGCCGATCCCAAGCTTTAAAACAGCTGCCTCACTCGCTTTAACGCCAATGGCCAGTCCCGGACAGGCATGTCCGTGAAACGCCACTGCTTTTTTCCACAATTCTTGATTCATTTTTTCCTCCAGTTTTAATGGTTCTGTATAAACGCTACCATAAATTTATGAATCACATCATTCTCCAGAATGCCTGCTTCAAAAAACAAAAAACGGAAAACTCCACAGAGCTTTCCGCTATGTTCAGACTGGTTCATCCAGTCTTGTATATACATGTAATCCATTTACTTAAATCATACAGGATTGTCCGTTAATTGTCAAGCTGTGTTTTTTTATTTTTCACTTGCATTCTTTTCATTTTTATAATAGAATGAAAACAAATCAAATAAAGTGGACAACAAACCGGTAAGGTGGTGATTTCCTGAAGGAAATCTCTGTTTTGCCGGTTTTTTGTTTTCCAGGAGGTAATATCATGAACCACTCACAAACTAAAAATCTTGTCGGCACAGCCCTCTGCATTGCACTTGGGCTCATCCTTCCCCAGGTTTTTCACCTCATCGGCGCCGGTCCTGTTTTTCTTCCCATGCACATTCCAGTGCTGCTGTGCGGCCTGTGCTTCGGCTGGCCTTTTGGCCTGATCTGTGGGGCTGTCACACCGCTTCTTTCCTCTGTTATGACTGGCATGCCGCCGCTCTTTCCCACCGGTACCGCCATGGTTTTTGAATTGGCCGCCTACGGAGCCTTATCTGGCCTTCTGTACCGAAAATTCCGACAAAATATCTATCTTTCACTTATTGCCGCCATGCTTGGCGGACGCGTAGTCTCTGGTCTCGCCTCAGCCATTTTTTACGGTGTGGCGGGCAAGGCCTATGGTCTCCAGATCTTTCTGACAGGCGCATTTGTCACAGGGCTTCCGGGAATTATCCTTCAGATTCTTATTGTTCCGGTTCTGGTCATTGTACTGGAAAAAAGCAGGGTTATTTCCAGCCCTGGACTCATGAAAGTGTAGGGCCTTTATGAATACCGAAGCAACAAAAAATTATTTTGACAATCTCGCGGAAAACTGGGATAACATGTGTCATCATGACGCGAAAAAAATCGACGCCATCATTACCCTTGCCCAGCTGCCTGAAAACAGCCGGATTCTGGATATCGCCACTGGAACAGGCGTATTGATCCCCCGTCTGCTGGAGACAAATCCCCAAAAGATCGTCGCCATCGATCTTTCAAAGCAGATGCTTTCTGTAGCGAGTAAAAAATATCCTGACACGCGAGTCCATTTCCAGGCTGCTGACTTCTACGGCTTTGAATCTGACGGCTTTGATTTTGCCATAGCTTACAGCGCTTATCCGCATTTTGAGAATAAATCACTTTTTTGCGGCCGGCTGTCAGCCTGTCTAAAATCCGGCGGCCGTTTTATGATTGCCCATAGCGAAAGCAAAGAAACCATCAACGGCCGGCATTCCGGACAAGCAGTCCGAAAGGTTTCGACCGGCCTCAGAGATGCGCAGTCCGAAAGCCAGATTTTTTCTTCTGCTTTCAATGTTGACATAACTGTCGATACCGCGGCTTTCTACATTCTTTCTGGAACAAAAAAATAAAAAAGCCGGCGTAATCCGTTACGCCGGCACATTCTTATTCAACTGGGTCGTGACTCAGAAGATAGATCGTTAAAATTTCCTGAGCGAACTTGGCCTTCTCAGGCGAACAGCGTTCTAAAAGCTCCAGAAGCTCTGTATATTTGACGCCTTTGTATTCTTTTGGGCCGTACAAAATAGCATCCGAAGACATTTTCAAAACATCGCAGAACCGGTTCAGGCTCTTCAGCGAAAAGCCCTTTGTTCCGAGTTCAATATCTGCCAAAAAGGTTGGCGTAATTCCAATTTTACGGGCCAGCTCATCACGTGACATATTTAAAAATGTACGTTGCTTTCGAATCCGTTGGCCAATCTCTTTAGGATTGAGTTCTTTCATATGATTCCTCTCCCTTAATTTTAATTTTCCCTATAAATCATTATATACTCTCAACGGATCGTTTGCAAGCGTTTATTATTTATCATACTTTTATTTAATACAAATTTTTCTGATTTCATTCCCGGAAATAAAAAACGACTGCCCCTGGGCCGCCGCTTTTCATTAGGTATCCAATCTCTCTATCAAAATGAGTGCATCTGCTCCACCAGGCACTCGTTTCAACCCACTTTGTTGAATTATGAATCATTTTACTTACTTGTTTTTTTTATATTATAAACAATTTTTTTGAGAAATTCAATATTAGGTTCAAAAAATTTGATTTTCATTATGCCACTTTGTTGCTTTAATTGAATATCTTTACTTTCAATAAAAAAGCAGGCATAATGCCCGCTTTCAATTTTATTCATATTTACCATATGTCTTTGCAACTTCAACCATTGTTTTCGCATGCTCAAAATCCATCTGAGCCGGATATTCACAGCCGGTCGCCAATACAAAGCCCCCGTCCTTTTTATAAGCGTCAATCTGTTCTTTACATTGTTTAATCAGATCTTCCTTGCTGGTGACCATCAGCTCTCCCGGGTCAATATGACCCAGCAGCGTAGTCTGGTGCCCATATTTTTCTTTGAGCTCTTCCATGCTTTCGCAGTCATCCGGTAAATACAGAAAGGAGATCAGCTCAGGGTGCATCCGCTTGATCTGAACATCGAAATAAATGCCGTCACCACAATTGTGGATCATTACCATCTTGCCTGCATCGTGTACCAGCTGAGCCAGTTCTTCGATATACGGCCCTTCAAAATCATCCCACATCTCCTTGCGCATGATGGTTTTTGAGGAGAAAAGGGTGTCAAACATAATCGCGTCTGCTCCGGCTTCGATTAATGCTTTACAATATTCTTTGAGTGTATCTGTAATGGTTCTGAGCGCCTTGTGTACTTTTTCGGGGTACATTATCAAATCCATAAACATATAGTCGTGTCCCCGAAGCATACCGAGAATCCCCAGCGGGCCAAAAACAAAAGCTACAATCGGTTTGGTTTCTCCTCTGGCGTCCACAAGTGTTTTCGTCATTCGGATCATCTCACTCATGCGCGGCGTTTCTCTTGGATTGATCACCGGCAGCGTTTCATAATCATTTTCAGATTTCAAAAAGAAATCATTGTGGTCCGGGCAGGCCGCCTGATCTTCGTAATAGATCATCTTCATACCCCAGTCAGCTGCTTCCACGGATAGGTCTACCAGCGTGCAGATGCAGTCCACATCCAGCAGATCCGTCGCTTTGATAATGGATTCCGCGCATTTATCCGCATCCTTTGTCCATTCTTCATAATTACAGCCAATGGTTTGCCGCGACGCGCTGTTGATAAGGGGATAAACGGGCACATGGTCGGCTTCCTTATGCTGAAGGGTCAGCGTCATTCTTTCTCTTGAATTCATTCTCACATTTCTCCTTGTTCTTTTGGGTTTTAAAAATAAAAGCTACAATCCTTATGACATTATTATAAGCCTGGCGCTTTTTTAAGTATTGTTTTTAAACCGGTATTTTTGTAAAAAAGCAAGCGATTTCAAACACTCGGTCACCATACTTTTTTCAGAAAAACCACAATTTTTGTAATCTTTTATGCTTTTTTGCACTCTTTTAGCCGATTTTACTTAAAGCTTTTATTCATTTTCAAAATATGCTATTCTAAGCACAAAGAAAAGGAGAATACCATGAACACTTTACCGAAGCTTTTCCTTTTTTCAGGATTTCTGGGTTCAGGAAAAACGACCCTGCTGAACCGTACGGCCCGTTATCTGACTGAAAAAGGATATAAAATTGCCATGATCATCAACGAGGCTGGAGAAACCGGCGTGGATAACCTGTATATGAAGAAAAAGGGCTATACGGTCAAAGAGCTTTTCGGCGGCTGTATCTGCTGTACACTGGCCCAAAATCTTAGAGAAATGGTTCTGGACTTAAATGAGCACTACAGCCTTGACGCCATTCTTATGGAACCCTCTGGTACCGCCAGCCCAAAAGCCCTTTATAAACCCCTGTGTCAGGCCGGCTATACGGAAGACTCTATCCATCACATCTCTATCCTCGACCCTCTGCGGATCGAAATGTTTCTCTCCATCCTGGAACCGCTCCTCGAGGAGTCTCTTCCTCTGGCGGAAGGCATCGTCCAAAATAAAATCGACGCCGCCACTCCTGAAATGTTAAGCTTTTCCGATGAAATAAGGAACCGTTTTAACAGGGCAGCCCCGGTGTACCGCATGAATTTACTGGAAGGGCTTTCCGATACCTATTGCAGTTATCTGGATGCGGTACTCTCAGCGGATACGCCCTCCTGAAGATCTGCCGGAAAAGACATATTCGGATAAACCCGCTTCATAAGCGGATCCGGATATTTCTGATCGATCAGAACTGCTACGGCGTTTGTCGCGGGCACGCCTTTTACTCTTTCAGACCATCTCGCCACCGCCAGGCCTGAAACCGTCATATTGACGATCATAAAAATTACCAATACCCAGGTCAGCCGGATACCGGGTTTTTTAGGGATTCGTTCAACGCCCTTTGACAGCAGGGGATAAAAAACCTGTATCCATAAAAGCCCAAGGGCTCCCCAGAAAAAAGCAAACATAAGATTTGTTCTGCCGTTTAGGTTCATAAAAGTGCCGCTGTATTCCCAGGACAGTGTCCCAAAGCTCATCTCCTGCACCAGGCTGCAGAGATATTCAACCCCGCCGCCCAGCAGCATACTACCTGAAAATATCCACACAGGCCCTTTTCGGGAAATCCGTTGAAGCCCCAGCGTCAGTGCCACAGCTCCACAGCCATATACCGGATTAAAAGGCCCGTAGAGAACACCGCTGCGGCTCTCGATACAGGATCGTGTCCAGTAACACCAGAGGGTTTCCACAACAACACCCAGAACGCACCCCAGCAGAAAAATCCAAAACAGCTTGTAAAAGCACAGTCCCTGGGCAAAGCCGCTCTTATCCGCCTCTTCCGAAGCGGTCCAATATCTAAAGGTTCTTTTTAATGTCTGGATCATTGTCTTGGCCTCCTTTGTTTTATAGCTTTATTGTACGCTCCAAAAATAAAGAAAGACCTACTCAATTTCTTAAGAATTATTAAATTAATGTTTAAGTAAAAAAAGCGCTGCTTGAAAGGCAGCGCTTTTTGAAAGGCTTATATGAATTTCCGTATTTCTCTAAGCACGACTTCCATTTCCAGCGGCTTCGCCAGATGGCCGTTCATCCCGGCTTCCCGGGTGGCCTTAATGTCTTCCGTAAAGGCATTGGCCGTCATGGCTAAAATCGGGATTGTAGCGGCGTCTGGCCGGTCCAGCTTCCGGATGGCCTTCGTGGCTTCCAGCCCGTCCATCACCGGCATCCGTACATCCATCAGGATCATATCGTAATAACCTTCAGACGAAATTGAAAAGCGGCGGACTGCACTTTCTCCATCCTCCTCAGCTTCAATATCAAACCCTTCCATCCCGAAAAGTATTTCAGCAATTTCCAGATTCAGCGGATTATCCTCTACAATTAAAAGCCGTTTCCCCACAAAGTCGCCTTTTGTTTTTTCCAGCTCGTCAGTCTTTTTCTTTTCGGAGGAAGCCTCCGGCCAGTTTCCCTCCTCCTGCACAAAGGGCAGTTCAACTGTAAATAAGCTTCCTTTGCCCGGTTCGCTGGAGATGGAAATGCTCCCGCCCATCAGATGCACAAGGTTACGGGTAATTGAAAGTCCCAGACCTGTTCCTTCCTGTCTCTTTTCTCCTGTGTTTCCATCCTGCTTAAAGGGTTCATATATATGCTCCAAAAATTCCTCAGACATACCAATGCCGTTATCCTCAACTTCAAAACGCATCACGCTCTTTTTACCCTTTTTCCGGTCTTCATTAATCCGGAGGGTAATCTGGCCGCCATCGGGTGTGTACTTTACTGCGTTGCTGAGCAGGTTCATCAAAATCTGGTTAAGGCGCAGGCTGTCACCGTAATACTCTGACTCCATATGCGCGGGCACGAGCACGCTGAACCGCTGGCCCTTTTCTCTGGCCTGCTCGTCGATGATAGCTTCCAGCTCCTTGACAAGGCCACAAAGGTCAAAGGGCTCTCGGTTGATGGTCATTTTTCCGCTTTCAATCTTCGACATATCCAAAATATCATTGATTAAAGCAAGCAGAAAATTGGCTGAAGCCTGAATTTTATGAATGCAGTCCTCTGTTTTTACAGTGTCGCCAATATTGGCCTCGGCAATGGAGGCCATGCCGATAATGGCGTTCATCGGCGTCCGGATATCATGGGACATTCTGGAGAGGAAATCTGATTTTGCGTTGTTGGCCTGCTCAGCCAGATTCAAGGCATCCAGAAGCGCAGCGCGCTTCCGTTCCTCTTCCTTTCGGATATCGTCCATATCCCGGAAGGTCAGCACCACGGTTTGCTCTTCTACGGCCGCGCCTATTACCAAAACGCCAATCATCTCAGTCCATCGGTAAATCCCATCCGGCGACAGCCGCCGCAATTCCCGGACAATCACCCTTTCCCCGGCCGCCACGCTTTTTCGGATACTCTCGAGCGAGAAGGCTTCCCGGAACATTTCACGATCTTCAGGGTGTATCAGGGCATTACAATACTCGATGTTCTGAGAATCAAAATCCCCCTGCACCGGGAACTCTGGAAAGGAATTGTCAAACTTTGCGGTTGTATAAGTGCCGTCCTCCAGATTCAGGAGCATACACTCTCCAAAGAGCGTGGTAACACCCGCGTTAAAAGCCTCCCATTCCTTCTCTAGGCGTTTCCTGCTGTCAATCTGGGAAAGCATCAAAATTGCCTTTCCTTTGTCCGCGGCACTGCCGACGCGAAGCAGAAGCGTATTCATCCAGTGATATGTGCCATCCTTATCTTTTTGTCTGAGGTCAAGCTTTAGCTCACGCTTTCCGCCTCCAAAGGCTTTAAGAATGTTTTCGCGGCCAAAGGTTTCTCTCAAAGCCTTACTGTAGGAAGGATGTGTAGACCGGATTCCATACTCCAGCAGGTCATCATAGCAGCCATACTCTCCATCGGGAAACCAGCTGCTCTCATCGCAGCCGATGATCTCATAGGTATTCTGGCACAAATCTACAGAAATGATCAGTTCATAAACCCTGAGTGCCGCCGCTGCAAGGTAATCTCTTCTCTCCTCTGCCTTTCGCTCTGTTTCAGTTAAGATATGCGGTGTTACCGAGATCAGTACAGCCGGGATTTTGTCCTCCCACATCATTTTTGAAGCAGAAATGTCCACCACCTCACCAAAAGGGTCGTTATAATTGATAGTGCTGTTCTGCTCTTTGTCTTCAAGTCCCGGGAGCGGGCAGTTTGCACAGGTACCATTCCAGAGTTCATGGCAAACCGATCCAATTCTGGCGTCTGGTGTAACTTCTTTTACCCGGTCATTAAAATATAATATTCGATGGTTATCCTGACGAATCACATAGATCGCTGTTCCACTCAGGTTATTAAGAATGGCTTCAATGGTATTTTGTGTCATACTGCTTCCCTCCTTTTTAACGGGCCTTTTTTAAAAATTTTGTGCTTATTATGGTTTATTATACGCATAATATCAAAAATTGACAAGCAAGCAACGCTTTCTTAACACGACAAAAAATAAAGAAAGCAGGGGCTTCCAGGAAGCCGCTGCTTTCTTTTAAGCTTATTTTAAAAGAGCCTGAACCTTGGCCCGCTTCTGGAAAAGTGCACAGCCGCCGTCATGCTCGCCGCCTACCAGCGATTCCTGCTGCAGCCTGGCAAAAAACGGTGAGTCCAACACCTCCAGCAGAGTATGCTCTCTCAGGCTTCTGTCTGAATAAGGTGAAAATGGGCAGGCCTCCGCCGCACCATAAGCATTGATGTGGAAAAACCCCCGCCCGGCTGCCAGGCACCCACCCATATGCTTTTCATCTCCCGGGAATGAAAGAAAGACCATCCCCGGCATGCCTTCTCTCAGCACAGTTTGCCGCTGCTCTAAAACGGTCCGTTCGGCTTCTGAGGGCGCCAGCAGCTCGCTGCCCGTCTCCACCGGCACATACTCCACAAAAAAGGCAATCCTGCAGCCCTGGCGGTTGAGCATTCTGATAAAGGCGTCATCGGTAACGGCATGAAGGTTCCCGGTGGTAACAGTGATGGACACGCCAAAGAGGACCCCTCTTCTCCTGAGACGTTCCATAATCTCCTGAATCGCGCTGTACGTCCCATCGCCGCGGCGGGCGTCAGTCTGTGCTCTGTTGCCTTCAATGCTGATTACGGGGATTATATGCCGGTTTTTATCAAAAAAATCCGCCGTGTCCTCGTCAATCAACAGACCATTGGTAAAAACCGGGAAGACCATCTCCCTTGCACGGGCAGCCGCCTCCAGAACATCCCGCCGCATGAGCGGTTCACCTCCTGCCAGAAGGTTGAAGGAAACACCCAGCCCGGCGGCTTCCTCAAATATTTTCTGCCATTCCTCTGCGCTTAGCTCCCTTTCTTCGCCAGAGCCGCAGATACCGTTTGCCCGGGCATAACAGCCCTTGCAGTGAAGATTGCATCCGGTAGCAATGCTGGAGATCAGAAACGGCGGAATATGGCGGCCCTGCTGCTCAGCTGCCTCACGTTTCTTCATGGCCCGCCTAAGCCTGTCCCGAAGCTTCAGAATAAAAACAGTCTCCCTTGGATTCTTAAGGGTTCCTCTCACAACGCCAGCCGCCAGCTTTTCAATGGCCCGGTTCATATAACAGGTAAGCTCACGATTCTGCTTCATGGCTTTTCTCCCGCACATCATAAAGCGCTGCGAACTGCCGGACATGTCTCTCCAGAGTCTGCATCACTGCTTTCATATCCGTAACCCCAGGCTCAAACTGGTTAAAGATCATATAGATTGGGCCGTGAAACTGCATTGCAGCCATTTGGGGATCTGCCCTGACAAAATAGCCGTTGTCAATCATCCAGGCAAATAGCTGAGCCTGATAGTCGAGAGCCCCGTCAATAAACATTTTCTGATAAATAGCCTGAACCTTTTCGTTGTTAAAACGCTCAATGGACAGCATCCTGAAAAACTTAAAAAAATAATCATCACAGAGATACTGCTCCACCGACACCAGCACCATATCAACCAAACCGTCAAGGGTCTTCATATAAGCCATATTCTCAATGACATTTCCCTCAAGATGTTCTGGCGAGGCAAACTGGCCGAAGAAGGCGTCCGCGCGGGCGTCATAGGTCTCCACAAGCTCGTCAAAAATAGCCTGCTTTCCCTTATAGTGATTGTAAATGGAGCTTTCCTTTATGCCGACGGCCCGGGCGATATCCCGAACGGATACGGCGCTGTAGCCTTTTGAACTGAATAGTGTCAGTGCTTCACAGGCAATCCTTTCCTTGGTATTCATCATTATTCTCCTCAATAAAAACTAACGATCGTTAGTCTTATTGTACACGAACGATCGTTAGTCTGTCAATAAATCTTAAGGATTTTATTCCCATCTAAAAAAACGGATGGATACAATAACGCAGATAACTGCCAGGATAACCATCACCGCAACCGGCACCGCGGCATTTTCGATGGGCAGCCCCAGCGCGGCGTTTTTCATGAGCTTTACGCCCTGGGTCAGAGGCATAATATCCGCTACGCGCTGCAGCGCTGCGGGCATAACCTCATAGGGGAGCGTCGCGCCGGAAAAAATCAGCATTGGAAAATACAAAACAGTACACAGCAGATTGGCGGTCTTGATATTTCCAGCCACGCTGGCTACCAGCATTCCCAGGCTGTAGATGGAGACTGTGACAAGCAGAAAAGACAAACCAAAGTAAAGGAGGGATCCCCCCTTCCACCCGCCGCCAAACATCCGGCAAATTCCATAAACCATAATCATGGCCACGAGGGCGTAAACAAAATTGACAATCATTTGCACAAAGAGCAGCATTCCCGGACTTACAGGCGTTACCTCGAAACGTTTAAGTATTTTACGGTGACGGTAATCTGCCAAAGCCAGGGGCAGCCCCATCAGGCCTGTGGCGCAAATGCCAATGCCTGAGAGCGCCCCGAAGGACTGTGCCATAAATGAGTACCCCGCTCCGTCAAAGGCAGGCTTTGCTCCGTAGATGACACCGATAATCACAGCCACAACAGCCGGCGAAAAAAGGCCGAAAAGCACCAAATTCATAGCTCTGACAGAAAGCTTGAGCTCGACCCAGAATAAACTTTTAAACGCGCGCATCTTCGTCTCCTCCCGTATACCAGAGATAAGCCTCCTCAAAGCAGCTTCGAGGACTTTTGGCTGTTATCTCCTCAATGGTTCCGCAGATCTGAGTCTCCCCCTTTTTCAAAATTAACGCCCGGTCACACAAAACTTCCACTTCATCCATAAAATGGGAAGTCAGCACAATGGTCAGCCCGCCCTTTTTCAATTCCTTCAGATAATGCCAGACCTCGCGGCGTGCCCGGGTATCCAGCCCTGTGGTCAGCTCATCCAGAAACACCAGCTCCGGGTTAGGAAGCAGGGCCAGCAGCACAGAGAGACGCTGACGCTCACCGCCGGACAACTGGCTTACCTCCTGCTTTTCAAGTCCCTGTATACCAAATACTTCAAGCAGCCGCCGCCAGTCTGCAGACTGTCTGTAGAGAGCAGCCGTCATCCGGCAGACCTCATCCACCCGGATTTTATCCTGATAGCCTGTCTCCTGAAACTGGACGCCGACCTGTTCAAAAAGTATTTTTCTCCCTTCCGATGGGTTTATCCCCAAAATATCCACAGTTCCGGCACTTGCCTTCTTCACACCCAGCATGCACTCAATACTGGTGCTCTTTCCCGCGCCGTTTGGACCCAGAAGTCCAAAGACCTCTCCCCGGGCTACGCTCAGGCTCAGGCCGCTTACTGCCTTTACATTTCCGTAGCTTTTGCTCAGGTTTTCCACCTGTAAAACCTTTTCCATTTTTGCACCTCCTTTTTATCTCTGCCAGAAAATTATACATTACAGGCAATGAAAAGGCTTGACCGCGCTTGCGAAAAACAGATTTATCCACAAAAGTGCTGAAAATCCTCCACATATCCACAGCCTTTCCCAATAAAAAAAGCGGCCAAAGCCGCTTAATCTGATCATTTTCTCAATTATCCATCGCCTTTACCGGACGGGCCTCAATATATCCACGGTATCCCTGGGGCTCCATCTGAAAACGCGGGCCATCATTATCTGCCCACTCGAAACCGTAGAGTTCAGGCTCATAGCTGTCGATTACTGCCTCAATATCTTTGACAGCCTGATAAAACTTTTCATCCTCGAAAGGCTCCCCCTGAAAGACCATCATTTTGCAGGGAGGCAGCTCAATCAAATCGAAGCCCTCGGCCACCGGCCCGTCATAATCCACAGGAAGCTCTACCCCCTGTGCATAACGCCCTGTATCTGCAGGACGGAAACGCTCAGGCACCCACACCCCCACTGGCTCGTACAAAGCCTCCTTAACACTGCACAGCACACCCCAGATATCACAGCCAGCCTCCTCGCAATAGGCAAAGTATTCCCCTGCCGATTTTGCCCACTTAACCATCAGCTTACGGGCAGGCCTTTCAATGACCTGGACAAAAACCGTATCGATTTGTTTTTCATAAATTTTCATGCGTTCTTCTCCCTCCTTCATGGTGAGATACCAGTCCTTTACCGGATCTGGCATAAACAGCCTGATCGGCGGAGGATTTTTGCTGTAGCGGCGGGGTGTAATGCCAAAAGCCCGTGAAAAAGCCCGTGTAAACCCCTCGTGGCTGTCAAAGACAAAATCCAGTGCCACATCCACCACCTTCACCTTTTCCTCATCCCGCAGCTTAAGGGCTGCCTGGCTCAGGCGCAGGGCCCGGATGTAGTCAAAGGGCGCCTTACCCGTCAGCTCCTTAAAAATTCTGGAGCAGTGGAAGGGCGAGTAACCCGCACAATCAGACAGCACTTTCAGTGTGATGGTTTCTGTCATATGATTTTCGATATAATCCTGCATCCTCTGGACTGCCAGCACTTTTTCTTCCCGTTTCATCAGCTCACCTCCGTTTTACCAGTATAGCCTTACTCCCCAGGAGATTCTTGACCGCATTTGCGAAAATTTTTAATCTGCTTTAAGTGTCAGCGGCATACCGATCACAATGGCTCTGGAATCCGGGCCGTGGCCGATTTCTCTGGTTTTGACAATGGGCATGGCCTCGTTGCGGACAACCTCCTTTATAATGTCTCCAATCTCAGGTTTTTCCTCCGCCTCCTCCATCTTTGTGAAGCTTCCCAGAATAATTCCGTTTATCTTGTCAAAAACCCCCATCTGGCGGTACTGGTTGAGCAGGGAGACCATCCGGTCTGCGCCACCGCTGTAGCTCTCCAGGAAAAGCAATTTTTCTGAAAAATCCGGCAAATAGGGAGTTCCTGCCAGCTTCAGAAAACAGCGGATATTGCCCCCAACCACTACGCCTTCCATACGGCTGCCCTGCAGAAATTCATAGTCGAAGTCAAACAGGGCTCCTCCTTCCTGAAAAAGGGATTCCTTAAAACGGCTGAGCTGCTCGATTCGGAAATCATAGATCAGATTTCTGATCTGGTAAAGATAGCCTGGATGGCCGGTTTCTTTATAGATGGCATTGATCACAGCCGTCACATCACTATAGCCAAAAAAGGGCTTGGCATTGTCCTTAAGAACCTGGTAGTCCAGATATTCCAGTACCTCATTGGCGAGATCGCCACCCGACAGGTCAAAAATAGCTCTGATCGTATTGTCATTGTAAAAGTCCATCAATGCTCTGGCCTTTTCCTGCGCCGTTCCGCTGAAAAAACGTGATTTCTCAAAAATGTAAGGACTGCAGACGGGGTTCAGGCCTGCCTGTCTCAGGGTTTCAAGTAATTTTTCCACATGCGTCCGGTTGGCTGCAGGCTGCGCGTTAGAACAGGCCACGATGCCAACTTTATCTCCGGCTTTCAGTTTCATTTGTGTTGCTCCCTTCGTCAGTAAATTTGCCCTGCCGTTTGGCACTCTGCCTTTACGAGGACATCTTATTTCTATTATAGTATGAACCCCAATCTTTGTCTATTGTTAAGCTTTTGACCTATTTTTTCGGCAATTTCAACAGACGCGCGTTAATGGCGACAATAATGGTGCTCAGTGACATCAGCACCGCTCCTGCTGCCGGACTGATAACCACTCCCTGGTAATAGAGTACCCCCGCGGCCAGCGGCAGAGCTACCACATTATAAGCTGTGGCCCAGATCAGATTCTGTACCATTTTTTTAAAGGTTGCCCGCGAGAGCTTTAGGATGCCGACTACATCCAGAGGATCACTCTTGACCAGAATAACGTCAGCAGTTTCAATGGCCACGCTGGTTCCGGCGCCGATGGCAATACCCAGGTCTGCCTTGGCAAGTGAAGGCGCATCATTGACACCGTCGCCGGTCATGGCAACCCTGCGCCCATCACGGTGAAGCTCATCAATCTTTGACGCCTTATCGCCCGGGAGCACCTCAGCAAACACCTGATTGATATCCAGCTGCCGAGCCACATAGTCCGCGGCCCGCTGGTTATCGCCGGTAAGCATAATGGAGGCGACCTCCATCTGTTTCAGCTCATCCACAGCTTCCTTCGCTGTCGGGCGCGCCACATCAGACAATGCAATAAAGCCCAGCAGCTTGTTTTCGCGCAGAATAAATACAACGGTTTTCCCCTCTCCGGCAAGGCTGCTATAGGATTTTTCATCAAAGGCAATGCCCTCACGCTTCAGATAGCCAGGACTGACAATCTTGACAGGCCGTCCATCTACGCTGGCCCGCAGCCCCTCACCGGTCAGATTCTGATAATCCGTCACCCTGAGCATCGCAAGCTCTCTACTTTTTCCTGCTTCCACAATTCCTCTGGCAATAGGGTGCTCAGAATTTTCCTCAACCGAAGCTGCGATAGCCAGGAGGTCATCTTCCGAAACGCTGTCGGCCTTTATATCTGTCACGCCAAAACTGCCTTCTGTCAATGTACCGGTTTTGTCAAACACCACCGTATCCAGATTCCGGGCATTTTCAAAGGCGACACGGTTGCGGATCAGCAGTCCGTTTTTTGCTGCGAGGCTGGTCGACACCGAGGTTACCAGCGGCATGGCAAGGCCAAGGGCATGGGGACAGCAGATGATAATAACAGTCACTGCACGGGTAACAGCAAAGTTCAGGTTTCCCTCAATCGCCATCCAGGTGATAAAGGTAATGATCCCTGTAGTCAGCGCGATATAAAACAGCCATTTGGCCGCCCTGTCCGCCAGCCGCTGAGTATTGGATTTGGAGGCCTGGGCATCCCTCACCAAACGGATCACCTGGGATAAAAAGGTATCATCCCCAACATGGCTTACCTTAAATTTCAAAATCCCATCGCCGTTTACAGAGCCGCCGATCACCTCATCTCCCTTCCCCTTTTCAACAGGTACTGCTTCTCCGGTAATCATGGCCTCGTTGACCTCTGAGTCCCCTTCATACACAACGCCGTCAATGGGGATTTTCTCCCCAGGCTTCACGAGCACTGCCTGCCCTGCTTTCAGACTGCTGACCGGCATTTCCATGGTCTCGCCGTTGTCCATAATCATATGAGCGCTTTCAGGCATGAGCTTGGCAAGTTCCTCTAAAGCCTTAGACGCACCCATCACCGAACGCATCTCAATCCAATGGCCGAGTAGCATAATGACGATCAGACTCGCCAGCTCCCAGAAAAAATCTGATCCCTGCACGCCAAACACCGTTGCTGCACTATAAACATAAGCGACAATGATCGCCAGTGCAATCAGCGTCATCATGGCTGGAGATTTATGTCTCAGCTCGTCCTTCGCCCCTTTGAGAAAAGGCCATCCACCGTAGAAAAACAAAAACGTTGACAGGGCCAGCAAGATGTAGGAATCCCCCGGGAAACGCCAGTCAACGCCTAAAAACATCTGGATCATGGGTGAAAGAACCAGAATGGGAATCATTACAGCCAAGGACACCCAGAACCGTCTTTTAAAATCCTGAACCATCATGGCGTGGTGATCCATACCGCTCATTTGCATCGATGAATGGTCCATTTCACCCATTGCCTCCATGCTGTGATTGTGCTCCATTTTATGATGTGTATCGTTCATGGTACCGCTCCTTTTTTAAAAGGTATATACCCTGAATTCTGGTTTCACATCATCTCAGACAATCCGCCCGTCCCTCACTACCACCGTCCGGCTGCCACACTCTGCCGAATCGGCAGAGTGTGTGACCATAAGAATTGTCACACCGTTTTCATGGTTAATGCGCTGCAAAAGCGTCATGATCTCTCCCCCGGTCTTGCTGTCGAGATTGCCGGTAGGCTCGTCGGCAAACAGAATCTCCGGATCATTGACCAAAGCCCGGGCTATGGCTACACGCTGCTGCTGACCGCCAGAAAGCTCACGCGGCGTGTGCTTTCTTCGGTTCGTAAGCCCCACGATCTCCAGAAGATTGTCGAGCCGGGGCTGTAGGGCTCGGCGGCTTTTACCGTCCAAAAGCACAGGCAGCAGAATATTTTCCTCAACGGTCAGATTTGGTATCAAGTTATAAAACTGAAAGACAAAACCAATATTTCTGCGGCGCAACAGGCTTTTCCGTTTATCATCCCACTGCGAAATATCCTGTCCCTGCAGGATAACACTGCCGTCTGTGGGCTCATCAAGCCCTCCCAAAATATAGAGCAGCGTGCTTTTCCCAGAGCCCGATGGCCCCATGATGGATACAAATTCGCCCTGATATATTTCCAGGGAAATATTTTTCAGAACCGAGGTCGACACTTCACCCATCTGGTAATCTTTAATGATGTGGCGAGCTTCCACTGCTATTTTTTTCATATGCTTCATTTTTTCTCCTTTACTCACATTTAATTTCTTCAACCAGTTCTATCTTTGACCCTTTGATCACCGGAACCACTGCCCCTGCCAGATTGATGAGGACTCCTGCAAGTCCGGCGGCCAGAAACACCTTTATATCCAGTGTCGGCGTCATGGCGATCTGCGGTCCCGCCACCAGAAAGATGGTCTGAATTAGCAGCCATGAGACCAGCACACCGATAAACGCTCCGATAATACCTGAGGAAAAGCCTTCCAGAAGGGTCATTTTAATATTTTGTCCATTACTCATTCCGACAGATTTATACATGGCAATGGCACGCCGCTTCTGCAAATAATTGATGAGCAGATTATTGATCACTCCCACGGCAGCCAGAAAAAGGATAAAATATGTCAGCTTGTGCATAGGCGACAGAAAAGCGCTAACCAAACTCATGGCGTCCTTGTTAAACTCCTCAACGGTCCGGCTCCAGTTTTCCTTTTCGCCGAAAAGATTGCGGATATGGATCATCACCGCATCGGGATCATCGGCTGTGTAGGCCAAAAATCCATATTCTGACTGACCAAAATCCGATGCGGCACAGGCTGCCGGAATCACTGCCTGTGCGTCATCCGCCCGGGATTCCATGCTGCCAATCACCCTGTAATCAAAAGCTCTGCCATTCGCTGACAGCTCAATGGTATCACCGACCCCAAGGCCTCGCTGCTTCATGGTGTCTGCATTTAAGAGGATCACTCTGCCCTGTCCAAAGCCAGATAGCGCGGAATTTTTCGCCGCTGTATCAGAGTATTTGATGGCAAGCATGGCAGTGTACTGCCCCAGGTCCTCCACAGCCTCCAGACGATCAAAGAGAACACCATCTCCTTCAATCTCGCTATTCATGACAAACATGGGCATAACCTCATGGACTCCGTCAATCTCCTGCACCTCTTTAACAAACGCTGGTGTCATCTGCGCGTCGGCAAAACCATCAAGTGCTGCCCCATTAAATACATCGCCGATATACTGATTCACAAAGCTCCCCACCACACTGATGGCAATGATGGCCGAAAGGCTGATAAAAAGCAGGACAATATTCTGATGGATGCTGTGGTTCTTTCTCAGGTTTCGGGCTGCCAGCATTCCCTCGTTTCCAAAGCAGCAGCCATATAATTTCTCCATAACCCAGGCGGTCCCGTCCACCACCGGCGGGATCATCAAAATCGCCGCGGCAAGAATACCCAGCAGCGAGAATCCTCCAACAAGAAACAGCCCATTATTCTCAAGGAGCAGCAGACGCGGCGCGGCGATGGAGATCATCATCATTAATGTACCCACAACCAGCCGTACCCGTGTTGACGCCCGCTTCTGTGTCACACTGCCGAGCACCACCTCCTTGACTGGCAGCCCGCTGGCACGGCGCGCGGGAATATATGCGCTGAGCAGCGGCACTAGCACTGCCACAGCGGATGACAGCAGCACATTGAGCGGCGACACCACCATGGGAATAACGATTCCCTGGGAAAGTGATTCTCCCAGGCCCTGGAGCAGCAGACTCAATACCACTGCCCCAACCGGAACCGCAATGATAACACTAAAAACGCCATAAACCAGGCTTTCCATCAGCAATATTCCTGTGACTGCCCGCCTTGTGGCGCCAATACTCCTGAAGGTCCCAATGACTGGAAGCCGTTCCAGTGTGATTACCTGATAACTGCTAAAAATAATAAATACACTCATAACCAGGGAGAAAAAGCTGATCAGAAAAAAAGGCATGGATTTTTGCCGGGCATCAGCTTGAACCTGCGCTTCATTGTACGTTTTTTCAACCGTATACTGTGCATTTGGCAGGGCTTCGGAAAGTGAATTGACCAGCTGCCCTGTCGACACGGTCTCTTCTGGCGCCACCAGTATCCGGTTATAGCCCTCTGCCACTCCATCCAGCCCTCTCAGACATTCCTCAGAGACAAGCGCGTTAAAGCCCCGCGTATTTCTCAAAAACACCGTGTCATAAGCCGCGACAGACGCGACTCGAAAATTTCTTTCCGTCCCTCCAAGCTCAAGTCTCAGGGTGTCACCAGCCTTCACCTGATATTTTGAGGTAAATTTTTCCGGCAAAATAATCTCATCTTCATTAAGTGGGCTGAACTTTTCGCCTTCCAGCAGCCGCGGTTCATTGATGGCGGACAAATCCCCTAAATCAGCCGCAAACAGATCAAAATTCTCGTAGTATCCCTCTTCGCTGTAAAGAGCTTTTGCCTCAAGCATTCCCACAGCTTTGCCGATCTCCGGCAAATCAGGAAGCTCCTCTTTACTTATCTTTCCCGCTCCCCCCTCGCTCGTATGAGCCGTTACAGACACTGAAGCACTTCCAGCCATTCCTTTTGCCATTTTACGCTGGGCGGCCTCATAAGAATCACCGATGCACAGCGAGACAAAAAGCAGCACAGCAGAGAGTACAATGGACAGCAGCATCACCGCTGTCCGCAGCTTTCGCTCACGAACGTTGTTTAAAATATACCTGAATATAATTTTCAAAATCTCACCTGCTTTCCTGAGTTTTGCCGCACGAAAAAACCGGCGGCTTACTCTAAGAATAAACCGCCGGCCTTACGTCTGCTTTCAACAAACCTTATTTTAATCTTAATTTTGAGGAAGCGTGACTTTAAACGTAGTCCCGGCCCCCAGACAGCTGTCCACCGAAATTTTTCCGCCGTGCAGCGAGATGATCTCCCGGGCAATGGCCATGCCAAGGCCCGTCCCTCCGCTGTCTGCGCCGGCCGAGACACCCCGGTAATAACGGTCAAAAAGCCGGTTTATCTGCGCTTCAGTCATCCCCTCTCCCTCATCCCATATCCGGATTTGACAGGGAACTCCTGAAATAATTTCTACCCCGATCCTCGCATCGGCGCCGCTGTACAGAAGTGTATTGATGAGCAGGTTATTAAGGGCCCGCTTCATAAGTCCGGGGTCAATGTTTAAAATCTGACTGCCCTCTGCCTCAAATTCTACAGTGCGTCCGGCATGACGGGGATCATTCAGACAGTCAATCACCAGCTCCCGAACAAACCGGATGATGTCCATGGTTTGCAGATTAAGGGGCATCATGCCATTTTCAAGCTGATAGGTAAGCTTCAGATCATTGATGAGCGTCTCGGCGCAGGCGGTATTCTTCAAAATCGCGGCGCTGTATTTTTTAAGCTCGGTGCTGTCCGGCGTATCATCTGAAGCGGCCAGCAGTTCGGCATAGCCCCGTATGGGCGACAGCGGCGTTTTAAGATCATGTGTAATATTGGCGATCCATTCTTTCCTCAGCTGCTCGTCTTTCCTGCGGGCTTCCTCTGCCATTTGAAGGGTCCTGTCCAATGTATTTAAACTGACATGAATATCCTGAAAGACGCCTTTTTCCTGTATTGGCATATAACAGCGGCCGGCGATTTCATCCACTGCTTCAGTCATCTTTGAAAGCCTGCGGGTAACGGCAAAGCCATAGGCGAGCCCGAGAACAGCGGTCAGGAAAATCACCGCGCCCGCACCAAACAGCGCATAGGACTTCCCGGAGGAAAAACGCCCAGCATTGACATTCATCGTGATTTTTGCAATATCCATGGGAAAGCCAATGAGATAAGTCCAGCCCGTACCGCTATCCTCTGCCACACCAGAAAAAACAGCTTTGCTTCCACGACTGTCCAAAGTGTTTAGCAGCCTGTCCGGGGAATACTCCTCTGGCTGCCCTTCCGGCACAGAGACGCCCTTAACCACGCGGCCAGTACTGTCCAGAATCTGAAGCCAGAGGCCGTTATCCTTCAGTGCTTCAAACCCCCTCTGGGTGATTACCGGCTCACCCTCTAAAAAAATGATCTCCTCTGAAAAAGCCCTGGTAAACTCAGCAGGCCAGTCGCTGCGGACAATTTCCCCATCTGACTTCTGGACAGTCACGGCATAGACCACCATGCCCGCCCCGGCGGCCAGAATAAGAATCATGAGGATTAAAAATAACCCGTAGATGTGAAAAGCCGATTTATAGCCGGACCGTTTCATTGCCCTGTCCCCACAGCCAGCCGATAGCCCAGTCCCTTAACGGTCAGGATAAGATCTGGACTTGAAGGGTCTTTCTCAATCTTTTCCCGAAGATGGTGGATATGGACCATAATGGTATTGTCACACACTGCGCTCAGCTCACCCCATACCTGCTCATAAAGCCGGTCTTTACTGATAATCTTTCCCGCGTTTTCGGCCAGATATAAAAGAATGCCGAACTCCCGGGCAGTCAGCTCAAGCTCCCGCCCATTCTGGTAAACACGGCTGCCGTCCACGTCAATCTCCAGCCCGCCAGCGTTTATCCGTCGGCCAGCGGCCGCATCTGCTGTTTTATTGTATTCCATCCGCCGGAGCTGGGCCTTGACGCGAAAAACCAGTTCCTTTGGACTGAAGGGCTTGGTGATATAATCGTCTCCTCCGCTGCCGAGCCCGAGAATTTTATCCACATCATCGTTCCTCGCAGATAAAAACAGTACTGGACAATAGGAAAATTCACGGATTGCCCGGCAGACCTCGATTCCGTCCATGTCTGGCAGCATGATGTCAAGAATTACCACATCCGGCGCATTTTTCTCACAAACCGCAAGCGCTTCACTTCCTGTAAACGCCCTGTTAACACAGCGGAAGCCCTCTTTTCTGAGGGCTGTTTCCACTAATTCGGTAATATCCGGCTCATCATCGACCAACAAAATTCTTTTGTCATAAACGCTTTCCATGGCTCCTCCTTTTTATGGCTTTATTTCTATTTTTATTCACTATATGCCATTTAGAGCACCCTGTCAAGCGCAGGCTCAATTCAGCCTTTCACTTTACGTTCCTTAAAAACTGTTTTTGCTGCAGTTACTGCGTTTAAAACCCTGGGAAAGCCCACGTACGGGATACACTGGATAAAAACCTCGATGATTTTTTCCCGGGAAAGCCCAACATTTAAGGCGCCGTTGATATGAACCCTCAGCTGGGCCTCACAGCCGCCTGATGTCAGCAGACTGGAAATGGTGATGATCTCCCGCTCCTCCAGTGTAAGCCCGGCCCTGGGGTAAATATCCCCAAAAGCAAATTCCACAATATAACGCCCCAGATCCGGCGCGATATCCTTCAAAGACTCAATCACACCCTCACCCGCATTGCCGTCAATCTGGCGTAGCATTTCCATGCCTTTATCAAATCTTTTGTCATTCATTTGATCTTACCTCCTGTTTCTTTTATAATAAAAGTGTAGTCCTTAGACTATAGTCAAAGTCAAGCAAAAGGTAAAGGAGTCTTAAAATGACCATCGGTGAACTTACCAAAAAGACGGGTATCGGCGAGCATACCCTGCGCTTCTACGAAAAAAAGGGCCTTATCCGGGTCCCTCGAGATGGACAAGGCCGCCGTTTTTACACGGAAAAAGATATCGAATGGGTATGCTTCATCAAACGTCTGAAGGATACCGGCATGCTGCTAAAAGATATTAAAATTTATGCCGACCTCCGTTACGAAGGCGACCATACCGCCGCCGAGCGCTTGAAAATTCTTAGAAGGCACCGTGAATACGTCGAAGAACAGCGCCGCAAATGGGATGAGTATCTCAAAAACCTCGATGCAAAAATCGGTATTTATGAGGAGATGGTAAGGTGATCAGTCTCTCTGCGAGCATTTGGCCGCGTCAATGGCCAGGACAATCATTAGCGATAAGAGTATGTCCTGCGGGTCTGTGATGTCGATCACATAGGTGTCGGTAAGGTTAAACAGCTGCTTGGACGCCTGCATAATCATACGACCTTGGCGGTCCACCACCTCGTATTCCCACTCAAAGAGATCTCCTTCTACACTCCAGTCGTTACAGTTTAAGGTGAAGGCCGGCCTGAAGAAAGTAAACTTTTTCTGAATCTCTCCAATCTCCCGGCCATTCTGGTACAGGGCGAACCGCTGCAGCAGCGTAAGCACTTCCTCTTTTACAGTTCCCACATGCTCGCCGAAGCGGTCATAAATCTCAAGGCAATGTCCCCAGGACAGGCGGCCCTTAACTGTAAAAACCGTTTCTCCCGCCTCATCATAAATATCATAACTGTCAAACCAGGAGAACAGCCGCTGTTTGAATAGTAATTTCATCTTTTCCTCCTTTAATGTATACTTGCCATAATACAACTATTTCCTTTAATTTTATGCTATAATGCACCTATTAATTGTATTTAGGGGAGACATTATGCAGAGATTATCACGAAAAAACACTTTTCTCATCGGGATTACGCTTTTCTCGATGTTTTTTGGCGCGGGAAATTTAATATTTCCGCCCTTTCTGGGGGAACAGGCAGGAAGCCTGGCCTGGCTTGCCTTTGCGGGCTTTGCCATCAGTGCCATTGGTCTTCCGATACTGGGGGTTGCGGCTGTGGCAAAATCCGGTGGATTGAGTGCTCTGGCCGGCCGGGTGCACCCTGTTTTCGCGGCGGTATTTACCTTTTTAATTTACCTGTCCATCGGCCCCTGCCTTGCCATTCCGCGTACGGCCAGCACGTCCTTTGAAATGGCTGTGCTGCCGTTTTTGCCCGAGGGCAGCGGCGGCAGTCTTATATTGTTTCTTTACTCCATTGTCTTTTTTGCCGTGGCGCTGCTGCTGGCGCTCAAGCCAGACAAGCTCACAGACCGGCTCGGC
Organism: Eubacterium maltosivorans; assembly: GCF_002441855.2. Classification (NCBI taxonomy): domain Bacteria; kingdom Bacillati; phylum Bacillota; class Clostridia; order Eubacteriales; family Eubacteriaceae; genus Eubacterium; species Eubacterium maltosivorans. The sequence continues at coordinate 2,678,669 of NZ_CP029487.1, forward strand.
AAAAAACTGACGCCCTGCCTGCTGGCTTTGATTTTTATTATCTTTGCCGCCTGTGTGCTCTTCCCACCGGGCAGTTATGGTGCTGCTACTGGCAGCTACGCCTCCAATTCCTTTGTCCAGGGCTTTCTGGACGGCTACCAGACAATGGACACCATCGCGGCGCTTAACTTCGGCATTATTATTGCTTTAAACATAAGGGCCTTCGGCATCGGTGAGGACAGGCTGGTCGTACGTGAAACCATTAAGGCCGGTTGGATTGCCGGCGGGCTTCTGCTGGCTGTCTATGCGGCGCTGACCCATGTAGGCGCTTTATCTGGCGGCAGCTTTGGCGCTACCGCCAACGGCGCGCAGACATTGACTCAGATTGTCATGCATCTTTTTGGCCCGGCCGGGCTCATCATTCTGGCTTTGATCTTTCTCATTGCCTGTCTGAACACCTGCGTGGGGCTGATCAGCTGCTGCAGCGAATATTTCAGCGGTCTTTTTCCGCGGTTCTCTTATAAAAAGTGGGCGGTCTTTTTTGCCTTTATCAGTATGGTTATCTCAAATGCGGGGTTGAACAAAATTCTGGAGGTATCCATTCCAGTGCTCAACTGCCTTTATCCGGTGGCCATTGTGCTCATTCTGCTAGCTTTTCTGCAAAAATGGGTCGGTGGCTTTTCCTGGGTCTACCCTACGGCCATCCTGTTTACCGGCGTGGTCAGCATTATCTATGCTCTGGATCTGAAAAGCCTGGTCATACCCTGGCTGACCAGCCTGACGTCCAAAATTCCTCTTTACAGTCTTGGCCTGGGCTGGCTGATTCCCGCGGCCATCGGCATTGCCCTGGGAATTCTGCTGTCCCTTGTCTTTAAAAAGAAAAGCCCTCAGGACAATGGCTGAACAACTCATCTTTTTTCAGAAAACCGCGCGTATCTTTTCTGCCAGATATCCGGCGCCGCCCCGGCCCTCAATATCCACTGCCGCAGCGACTACCAGCAGTGGATTCTCGGCTGCCGGGTCTGTATAAAACATGGCGCACAGAGCCGTATCCTGATTTTTCGCGGCATCCGCTGAACCTTTCTGTAACGCTGTACCTGTTTTTCCCGCGAGGGCTCTTCCCTTTGAGCTTTTTTCTGCCTGCGCGAGGCTTTTTCTGATGTTGTCGGCCTTTTCCTGGGAAATCACATTCTTTTTCCAGTACTTCACCATCGGGTTGGCATCATATTTGATATAGGGTTGAACCATATTACCGTCATTCACAAGGGCAGAGTAAATTAACGCCAGATGCAGGGGACTGGCGGCCATGCCCGTTGTGCCGTTCCCCGCTGCCGTCAGGTCGCCGTCAATTGTACCGTTTTCTGAAATTTTGGAGACTTCCATAGTAAAATCAAAGGGCAGTGCTTCTCCAAAGCCAAGCTTTTTGAGCTGTTCGACGTACTCCTCGCCGGTTTTCACGCCTGCCTCAAGTGTTGCTGGCTGGATAAGCTCACCCGGCGCATAGACTTTCACAAACCGGTTAAGAAGCGGATTGTCCGGATCGCTGTTCAGGCTGTCCTTTTCAGCATGACTCATGCCAAGAATAAAAGCATTGGGATTATAGGACGGTGTGCTGACCAAGGCCAGCACCGCGCCGTTTTTCGGATCAATGGCGGCCGCGGCGCTTTTATCCCTGGCAAGCTGATCGTAAAGGGCTGTCTGAAGCCCGGTATCGATGGTCGTCTGGACATCAAATCCCTTTACTGGTGAGCTTTCACACAGAACCCGGCTTGTCTTAATCCCGTCACTGCTGGTATCGTTGACGGTGATGGCGCCTCCGTCCTTTCCTCTCAGCTGACGGTCAAAAATCTTTTCAAGCCCGCTTTTGCCTACAATGCTCGTATCCCGGTAGTCTCCTTCACCCTTACGCGCTTCCAACTCCTCAGCCGTGATCGCGCCGATATAACCTGTCAGATGCGCAGCTTTTTCCCCATAGGGATAGCTGCGCACCGCTGCTTCTCCAATCATTACACCCGGCACCTGCAGAAGCGCCGCCTCCAGCCCCGCGTCGATTTCTGGCAGTGTTTTTACCGGAACATAAATTTCCTCTGTCACCCAGGAAGCGGACAGCGCATCCTCAATATCTTCTGTGGTAATCCCCAGAATTCCGGCCACTGCCGCCAGATCTGCCGCCCTGGTCTCTGCGTTTATTTTTCCAGGGACAAAGCCTACCGAGGGGGCTGTGCCGGGTCCTGCCAGCATATTGCCGTCCTTATCCAGAATACTTCCCCGCTCTGCTGCCGTTGTGGTAACGCTTACTTTGGTGGTCTCGCTAAGCCCCGGCAAAATGACCGCTGAATTCCAGACAAGCCGGTACTCTCCGAAGAAGGTGTCCTTCCTCAGCCTCACATTGCCTGGGTTGGCAAGCACCCCGGCCACAGTTTCCATCTTCAGGTTATAATAAGCCTGCTGCTGTTTTGAATCAATTTTTTCAACACTCATGACCTCCAGCTTCAAATCCCTGGCTTCAATGCCCTCATAGATATTTTTATTCCGCGTGATAAAATCCTCCCGGCTGATGAGCTTTTTAGAATCATCACTGATGAGCAGATACATTTTGACGTAATCCCGCTCTTCTACTGCCTTGAAGTACCGTTCCAGAGCACGCTCCGGCGTGTTGACTGAACGATAGGCCGCAAGGGCCAGCGCTGCGACGATGACCACCAGCGCCGCTATACCGACAGCCATCTTGATTTTTTTACCGTCTGCTTTCATGGTTTCACCTCCACTTCTTTAAGCTTATTATATGATGATTATACTTTGACGTAAAGAAGTTTTAAGCGGGGATATTAAAAAAGATGCTCCTTACTGAAGCATCTTAAGTAATACCATGCGAACATCTCATAGCTGCGGCTGTTCCCATAATTTTTCAATCTCTGTATGTCCCCTTGATGGTGACCTGATCTAAAACATGGCCTTCCATCTGGCGGTACAGCTCGTTGTAATAAAAGCCGTTTTCCAATTCCAGCAGCGTATTCAGGGCATACACATGGATTTCGTAGATATGCGGCGCGTTCGGCGGCGCCATACCTCCGTAAAAGGACGACAACGCTCTGCTCTGTCTGCCTCCCTGGATACTCATGCAGCTGTTCGCACCTTGGACAAAATCCGTGGCAGTCTGGCTCTCATTTTCCAGAAGCTCATTACGCGTAATGTTTGCCGCCGTCCAGTGAATCCATGAAAAGCCGCCTGTGACAGGGAAAGCGTCCTTATCCTCCAGAACCAGCGCAAAGGATTTTGTGCCTTCTGGTGCGTCCTCAATTTTCAGCGGTAAGGAATATGTCGGCATACCGTTTTCGTTAAACTGGCTGCCGCGTTTTCCGTATTTGTCCTCAATAATGCCGTTGACAATTCCAGTGCTTGTTACAATCATTTTTCTGCCTCCCGAATTTTTATTTTAATTTTGATTTCTCATAGTTGTAGGGAATACTGCTCCCCACCACCACGTCCTCAATCTTTTCAATGATCAGCCAGTCGTCCATATTGCCCTGATGGTCGAAAGCCAGAGGCTCAATAGCCTCCACCTTTTCAAATTCTACCAGACAGAGACATTTTTTATGCCAGCGTTTTTTCTGTTTTTCGGATAAATTAAGCCTGTCCTGGTTTGACTCAAGGGCTTCATCAATGGCTTCCTCTGAAAGCTTGACATAATTTTTCACACTCTTTACCGCCGCCCTGGCCGAGATGGTTTTGCTGCCTTTTGTCATAAAGTATAGTTTCTCACCCTCAAACACCCGGCTGTGGGGGATCTTCCTGCCGGCCGCGCCCCTCACGACCATGGTCTTTGTGCCATTCATAATCTTTTCCAATACTTTTTCTTTGTCATCGCAATAAACCAAATGTTCCATTACTGCCTCCAGTCTTTATAAAATTGGTATCCATATTTCACTTTTATAATCCTCCGCAAAGCTGTTACCCGCCGAATACCACTCTATTTCCGGGCAGTCTGCATGGTCAAAGGGATACTTGATAACCCACTCCTCATTTAAAAATCTCCAGCCCTTCTGGATAGCGCCCGGCATCGGGCCGACACACTCAAAAACAGCCCAGGCCGCCGGCGGAATCTCAATGGCCTCAAGCCCTCTTCCCGCGGGCCTGTCGGTAACCCCGGCAATATAATAGTCCATTCTCCCATCCTGATAATTTCCAAACACGCCAAAAGTGCCCGAGGGCTTATGGGACTCTGTATAAGAAATGATCTGCGCCAGCCTGCCATTCTGCATGACCTCATTCCAGAAAGCTGGAATTGCCCTGAAATTCTCACCATTTATGCAGCTGATGGAACGCCTGACACCCAAAAGCCGGAAGCCTTCCTTATGCTCGACCCGCCATTTAATATCATTATCCTCGACAAAGTTCATCCGTGGGTACACCTTTAAAACAGCGCTCTCCTTTCTGGCCTCTGTGGGCGTCATGCCGTGAAAGGACTGAAAGGCCCGGGTAAAAGCTGTCGGCGAATCATAGCCGTATTTTACGCTGGCGTCCAGCACCTTAATCTCTGTGCTTTTAAAATCATATCCTGCCAGAGTAAGCTTGCGGCTGCGGATATATTCCGCCAGCGTAATGCTGTTCATGTAGCTGAAAACCCGTTGAAAAAGCGAGTAGGAGCAGCAGGCCAGCTGCTCAATTTTTTTCTGGTCAAGCTCCTCGTGGCCCAGCTGCAGGCTGCTCTCAATATATTCAATAATTTTGTTTAAGCGTTCTGTCCAATCCATCCTTACTTCCTTTCTGTTTTATCATAGCACACTTTCTTAAAGCCTTCCTCTCTTTTTGCGCCGCAAAAAGCGGACTAAAGACTTTATTAAAAAAGGGCGGAAAATCCGCCCTTCAAATTTCATTCGATTTTAATATACCAGCCCGCTTCATATCTGCCTCTAAAAAATCCAGCCACACTGCACATCTCCATACGATCGCCTTAAACCACCTTTAGCATGACCTGCACTGTAAAGTCATTTTTATCATAGTGGATTTCCATCACTCCCTTATTTTTTTCCACAATCCTTTTTACCGATGCGATGCCCATACCCTCGCCCTCGTGCTTTGTGGAATAATACTGCTTATCTCTGAAAATCACTGCTTTCTGATAGGTATTCCGGATGTCCAGTACCAACTGGCGGCCCTCCACATCCGCCTTGATCTGGATCATTCTGGGATTTTTTTCACAGGCGGCACATGCCTCTACAGCATTTTCCACAAGATTTCCAAAGATAATGCACAAATCCGTATCCGGTATATCGAGCGACTCCCGCACGTTGGCTTTTACTGTCACCTCGATTCCTTCTGCCCTGGCCACAGTGTAATAGTGCATTAGTATCGCGTTAACCACCGGATTCTGGCAAAAGGAGATATCCTCACCGGCCAAATATTCCGGAGCCAGGGCCTTCATGTAATGCTGCAGCCCCTCCATATCCTTATTGTCCAGAAAGCTGTCGATGGACAGCAGATGATGCCGCCAATCATGCCGGAGCCTGGCGTTATTTTCCACATTTTCAATCATCCGCTGATACTGGTCCTCCTGCATCCGCAGCTGAGATGAAATAAGCTTTGTCTGCTGTGCAGCCGTTATTCCCCTGTAGGTCTGAATCAGCATCAGGAGGGTCACCAGAAAAAAAGTGTAGGTAGTAACAGCCCAGAGAACCGTAAATGTAATATCCACGCCATTGGTTGGCACATGGGCTTTCCAGTAATCTCCGACAATCTTTACAAAGAAAATCATATAAATCAACGCCGGGATCACCCAGATATACTTCCAAAAGCTGAAATCACCCTCAAACTCAACCACCTGTTTATACAGCCGGACCATCAAAATCCAAAGCAGCGGAAAGCACACAACGAGCACGCCGATCACCACAAGGGCATACACCATCGAAAACGGCAGATTCAGACTCAGGGAATTGACAATCACCTTGGCAATGGCGACAATATTGACATACAGGTTTAAAACCATCAAAACAATGAACAATATCTCAAAAAAACTGCCCTTAATAGCGATGTGGAAAATAACCACCGCTGTGATAATCCACAGCACAATCCCAAAGCTGCTGTACTCTACTAAAAACTTTCCGGAAGTTAAAAACAAAACAATGACCACGACCGTAATGGCTGTCAATAGCCCGGCTAAAACCGCTGTCACAAGATTATTGTAACGAAACCGGCTTTTGAAGGGTGTAAACAGGCAGTAGGCGAAGACAATACAACAGACGACAACCCGGAGCGTTGTGCTTATAATATCAATGAGCATACGTTCCCTCTCTTTTCCAAAATCTGATTTTTATCGTCCTCTCATCTATCTCCATTATAATACATTTTTTTCTTCTTTTGTAGCAGCATTTCTGTTTTTAATGCATTTTTCGATGACAGTCTCTGATTTCTCCTCTGGACCTCCGGCAAAAACAGCCTGTTCGCCTGTTCGCTGTATTATAGCCATACCCGGCAGACAGCGGCAGATTCCATGAGGCATGGCAGGATCTGGACGATTATTTTAGCCTGCTTTCAACTTTGCTTAATTCTGACGCGGCATATAAAAAACCGCCGGCCACAGATGCGCCGGCGGTAAATAATCCTGTCTATTCTCTATTCAGTTCATTCTGCGCTTTTTTCAAAGCGTCCAGCATTTCTATAATCTTTCCCTTTCGGCTCGGCGCGTTCAGAATACCGCTGGTGCCACCGCTTCCATGGGCGCCTTCCATGACTACTCGGTAAACATCATCGCCGGTGCTGACTCCGGCAGCCTGAACGATCAGAATTGTATCGTCAATGGACTTCACCGCGTCATTTGTCGCCTTAATATAATCCTCGCTGCTCGTGCTGCCTGTCCCGATCAGGCTGGTCGGTTCACAGATCATCATATCTGGTTTCAGCTGTGCGACAGCTTTTGATTCCTCCGGAGAATCGGCGCACACAATGGTGGCGATCTCAAGCTCATCGGCGCGCTTGATGATTTTGTCAAGCTGCGCGGTGGTTACAGGGTGCTCCGCATGGTTTAAAACAACGGCCTGAGCGCCGGCGGCCTTAAGCCCTTCGGGTAAAATGTGGCCCATCCCCCGGCCCGGCACAATGCCGTCCATGTGCTGGGCGGTCACGACGATATGCTCTGTGGCGTCGGCGACTTTCTGAATATCCACATGCTGGGCGGTAAAGAGAATATCCAGATCGTATTCTTCAGAGAGCTGATCGCAGACCCTCGCCAGCTCCACAGATTCTTCTCCATAAATGTAAGCCTTGGGATTGACGATTAAAAAAGGCGCGCGTATTTTTCTTTTCATTTCTATTCCCCCATCACCACAATTTTGCACTGGCGTACCCGCGGGCGGGCACGGTCAAAATCCGCAAAATAGATATAGCCTGTTTTTCCAACGCCCAGCGCTCCGTCATCCACGTCGAACACCTCGCTTGCGCCGATCAAAGTGGCTTTAATGTGAGCGTCACAGTTCCAGATTGCGGTCCGGTCACCGCCCGGAAGGTAGGACTCGATGTTCGGCCATTTTTCAACCTCCTCAAAATGCTTTTCTCCGGGATAGCGGTACTGCTCCCAGCTTACCTGATTTGGAATAATTTTTTCCAGAACATCGTTGAGATCAGCCTGAAGATACTCATCTCCATCCTCAGTATAATCGTGCACAAATTCTTCAAAGAAGACCGCACAGGTAGTGTGGGGTGAAATTACAGTGCAAGTGCCGTTTTTAATGCCGCTTTTAGCAATGGCTTCGCGGACCTGCGGTGTAATATTGATATAGGTTGGGGTATTTCCATGAGATTCTACGCTAATTTGTTCTTTATATACAGTCATTTTCATCCTCCAGATTGGTCTGTCAGTCAATTGGTTTAGTCTCAAAGACAGAATAGTAGTGCTCCAGGCAGTCCTGCATGCCCTTCTTTGATAATGCCTTCACATCAAGGTAGGTTTTCGGCGGTGCTTCTTCCAGTGATTTCATGGCCGCAGCCAGCAGATCCGAGAAAATATTGATCTTGGAAATACCATTTACCGCACATTTGTTGAGGTTTTCGTCCCCTGAGGAAGAACCTCCGTGCAGCACCAACGGTGTGTCGATGGCCCCGGCGATTTCCTTCAAGCGGTCAAAATTGATTTCCGGAATGCCCTTGTACATACCGTGGGCTGTCCCGATGGAGATGGCCAGAGAATCGACACCAGTTTCCTCCACAAAACGTCTGGCTTCCTTCACAGTGGTGTACTGCGAATCGGACTCATCGTGATTTTCGTAATTCTCACCAGCGCCCACATGGCCGATCTCCGCCTCAACCACCGCGCCCCGCGCGTGGGCATAGGCGATAATTTCCTTTGTTCTGCGGACATTTTCCTCAAAGGATTCCATAGACGCATCGATCATTACTGAGGTGAAGCCCATATCCACTGCCTTTTTAATGATCTCGGGATCGGTCCCATGATCCAGGTGCAGCGCAACCGGCACCTTTGCCGCTGCCGCGTATTTTTTTCCCACAAGCGCTGCATCTTCAAGGGTTATATTTTCCCCGATATGCGCCTCTGCCAGCGGCAGAATCAACGGTACATTCAGCTTTTCCGCTGTCTCCACATGCCAGCGCAGAGATTCCAGATCAATAAAATTCGGAGCTGGTATAGCGTATCCGCCTTCCCGCGCTTTTTCAAACATTTCTTTTGATGTGACTAACATTGCATCCTCCTGCTGTTATAAATTTTTCAGGTTTTGCACCCGCTCTGCCATCGCGTCATCCTGGAATACATAGCTGCCGGCAATCAGTACGTCAGCCCCAGCCTCGACCAGTTTCTGACCATTGCTGCCATTTACACCGCCGTCCACACTTATGGGGACGCGGCTTTCTGTTTTTACCATGATTTCCTGAGCCTCCCGCAGCTTTTCATAGATACATGGGTTCAGCGGCTGCCCGCCATAGCCTGGCTCCGCGCTCATCATAATCAGCCAGTCAATACAGGGCAAAAGATAGGCAAGCCGCTCTGTGCCGTAGGTTGGCCCAATTCCGATACCGGCTTTTATCCCCCTTTTCCGGATCTCCTGGATCAGATGCAGTGGGTTGGAGCAGGCATCCAGCTGAAAGGTCACGATATCTGCTCCACAGTCCGCAAAGATTGGAAAAAAAGTTTCCGGGTGGCAGACCTCAAAATGTACAGATATGGGCAGCCCACTAATCTTTTTTAAATCCCTGATCAGCTGGGGGCCATAGGTCATGTTCTCCACATACACGCCGTCCATGATGTCGACGTGTATGTAGTCAATGCCGGCCGCCTCAGCCTTGATGATCTGTTCTCCAATCCTTGTCTGGTCACAGGCCAGGATTGAAGCTGATACTAATGCCATAGTATCCTCCTTTTTCTGTCAATTATCTTATTTGTGTGTGGTGACTGCGTGCATCCAGTCTTTAGCCAGAGCGTAAAATTCCTTATATTTTTCATAATAGAACATATAAGCGTCATGGCGCTGCTGGTCTGGCTCTACGGTATAATCAACCGTTGTCATGGACTCGGCGGCAGTCTGGATATCTGGATAAACGCCGCCAGCAACAGCGCCGAGAATCGCTGAGCCAAGGCATGGGCCTTCTGTTACCTTTGTAACAATGATCGGAACATTGCAGACATCCGCATGGGTCTGGAGCCAGAACCGGCTCTTGACCGCGCCGCCGGAAACCACAATGCCGTCCGGTGAAAAGCCTGCCTGACGGAAGGAATCAATGATGGTTTCCGTACCGTAGCAAATGCTCTCAATGACCGCGCGGTACATATGCGCTGGCGTGTGTCCCAAAGACAGTCCGTAAAACATACCGCGGACATCCGGATCAACATGTGGCGTGCGGTTCCCCTGGAAGAAATCTAACGCGATGATGCCATCTGCGCCAATGGGCAGAGCTTCCGCCTCACGGTTCAGAATATCATAAACGCTGCACCCTTCCTCTGCTGCTTGTACTTTCAGGTTGCCGCAGAGCTGCTCCTTAAGCCAGTTGACAATGGAACCGGTCGAGGTCTGTCCCCCTTCGACCATCTGAAGTCCCTTGACGATGGCGTCAGGATAGGAGCCCCAGACACCCTTGCTGTGGATGGCTTCCTTCACCTGGGCAATGTGCAGGTGCGACGAGCCTGTGATGAGCGTAAGCTTTCCAGGCTGAACCGCATTGAGGCCGATGACACCGACGAAGGCATCCGCACCGCCTTCTCCCACCGGAATGCCAGCCACCAGACCAAGCTCCTCGGCTGCGGCTGCAGTCAGCCCGCCGACCAGCTCTCCCATTGCCAGAACACGCGGCGGCAGCTTTTCCACCAGATCTTCCAGCCCAATCGTGTTGTAAAAGTCAACAGGATAGCCGCCCTCCTCCGAATTGTAGTACCAACGGCTGGAGGCACAGTTGATACTGGCGGTATACTCGCCTGTTAAACGGTAGGTGAGCCAGTCTGTACATTCATAGAAGCGCGTAGCCTTGTGGTACAGCTTCGGCTCGTTTTCCTTCAGCCAGAGAGCTTTTGCCGGCAGACACTCAGCCGAAACCATGCCGTATCCATTATATTTCAGCGCATCATGACCGGTTTCGTACATGCGCTTTGCCTGCTCTGAAGCACGGATATCCATCCACATAATTGCCGGTCTTAAGGGTACCATATCCTCTCCAGATAAAAGCACCGTACAGCAGGTGGTATCCACACTCATCCCCTTGATACAGGATGGATCAATACCACTTTCCCTGATGGCCCTGCGTGATGCCTTACAGATTGCTGCCCACCATTCATCCGGGTTCTGCTCCGCACGCCCGGATGCCGGCGTATACAGCGGATAAGGCTCCTCACAGAATACAATCGGCGTCCCCTTTAAATCAAAGATACCTACACGCGCACCACCGGTGCCCATATCAATCCCTAACACGCAATCCAACTGTTTCATTGTATTACCCCCTTAAATTTTTGTACAACCAGGATTGTATTCTCCCCCATGAGATACATTCGTTCCTACTTGTAACTTTTGATATCAACATCATACAACAATAACATATGTGTGTCAATATTTTTTTGTTTTTTAAACCAAAACCTTTATATTTCTTGACTTTTTAACAATGCTTAACGTATAATCAAACTAGATTTAGTAACAAATGTGCCTCTAGTGTGATAGAGGTCAAAGCCACCGAGAAAAGGAAGACAAAATGAATAAAATCGAATCATCAGATTCCATGTTTAATAAAATGATCCTCATCGCAAATCTTTACTATAAAGAAAAATTGTCACAGCAGGAAATTGCAAAAAAACTGAATATTTCAAGACCGTGGGTTTCAAAACTCCTGGCCCGCGCAGAGGAAAGCGGTATTGTAAAAATTGAAGTCATGACGCCCTTTACCGAAAACGCAGCCCTGGAAAGCGCGCTCATGCACAAGTATTACATCAAGCATGTCGGCGTCATCAAAAGCGATAATACCACCAGAGACGATCTGGCCCTCGCCGCCGCCAACTATTTTATTTCAGAGCTGCGCCCAGAAGACATCGTTGGCGTCGGCTGGGGCACCAGCGTCTCAAGGCTCATCTCAGCCACCGAATCCCTGTGTTTTCCAAAGGTTAAAGTTGTTCCTCTGGCCGGCAGCTTCGGCAATACCATGGATCTTTTCCCCAACCTGAGCAGTATCCGCCTGGCCAAAACCATCAACGGCGTTGCCGAAGTTATCCACGCTCCGGCTGTGTGCAGCTCGCCGAAGGAATACGAAGCCCTGATGAACAACGACCAGACACAAAAGCTTCTGTACATGGGTGAACACGCCGATATCCTGCTTCTGGGCATGGGTACCTTTGAAGTTTCCTCACAGCCACAGTTCGGAATTTTTACACCCGGCGATATCACCGAGCTGAAGGCCAAACAGGTCATGGGCGATATTGCCCTTCAATACCTCGACGTCAATGGAAACCCCATCGATACAGATTTCACAAGAAGACTGATCCGGGCAAATATCTTTAAGGCCAGCGCCAACGCGCGGACCAGCATTGGCATTGCTGAAGGCGCTTATAAAAAGGATATTATCCACGCTGTGCTCTCCCTAAAGCTGGTAAATGCGTTATTTACCGATGAGGAGACTGCGCTGGCGCTGTTGGGAATATAAAAAAAGGGTCGTCACATTAGCGTGACGCCCGCAAATACCAGCGCTATTAAAGGAACGGCAGCGTTTTAAGTCAATGAATCGTACAAAAAAGCTGTCCGCGGATTAAAGAACACCCGGTTCAAAATTAAAATGCACACCAAAGGTGTCGCATTTTACCAAGAGAGTGTTTTAATCCACGGACAGCGGCAAGGGCAGCTATCTTTCGCAATCCTTTGACGGTGTTTTCTGCTTAGCTTAGTGCGACGGCCTCTTTTTAGCCCTCTTTCCAATCTTCAATGCCATATTTTTTAAGCAGTTCTCTTGCTTTTTCTAGCCCTTCATCGTAAATGTGTACATATTTCGACCGATGACTTCTCTGATCAATCAAGTTCCTTTCTTCTAGTACATCCAATATTTGAAAAAAATATCCTTTCCATGAACTGTTTTCGTCAAATTTACCGTGAATTGTTCTGCTATACTCCAAAACCTATTTTTTATATTTTCTCACAAGCAAATCCATGGACTGCTTTGTGGGTTCCAGACCGTATTCATAGGCATCTTTATAAATTCGTGGCACCTTCTTTAGGCGGTAATTCATGTCTTCGAGATCAAATGAGGATAGATCCAGCTCATCAACACCGAGCCACTCCGTGTATCGCTGATACTGCGGCCCTTTTTTCTCCTTAAACGCTTTTGCAAGCTCCTCAAGACCGCCGGGCCCCCCACAATCCTCGATAATACCGTAGCCCTCACCCTCAAGCACGCGCGGCAGCTCATTTCCGGACAGTTCCTTCTCCGCATCTATTTCCTCCAGCACGAGCTCTATTTCCCAGCCATCACCGTAATCGTAGGAAAAAGTCATGGTCTCCATTTTCTCAGTAAGAATATGCTTAACTTTTGTTTCTGCGGCGTCTGAAACGCGGCCTTCAAATCCGAAAAAACTTTCCTCATCAATCAATTCAACACGCAGCTCGGAATGTTTAGGATTTTTCCGAAACATGTCAACCATAAGATCAATTGACACTTTTGTGTCTCTGCCCTCTATGCTTTTGCGCAGATTATCGATTACATGAACATCGAAACAAAACAGATGACTCGCCTGCATTTCAAACAGCGTCATCAGGATATAACCCAGGCGCGCCATTGTGATATTGTTCATCAACTGAAAGCGACGCCATATCTTTGGTTCATAATCCTTCAGTTCAGCGTAAAATTGATAAATTGGTTGTGAGGCCATTTTTCTTCACTCCTTTTTCGTTTACTGTTATCTGTATACCAAGTGGCCTTTTCCAAAATGGAAACAACCACTTTTCAGACTAATCTAAATCCTCCTCATCGCACTTCTTCATAATATGCTTTGTTTTCCCGATGGGAAAGGGCGCCGCATCTTTTGAAAAGTATTCAATCTCCACCACCTCAACAATCGCTGTGTGATCTTCTTTTCCGGCAGGAACTACGACCCAGTCACCGATCTCAATGGTATCATCCTCAGTGAGGTAGTAGTATGTTTTACCTCCATCTGCAAATGCGACACTGCAAAAAATATAATCACTGGCGCGCCGCTTTTCTTTATAATAAACAGACGGCCTAAAAATTTCTCCGAAGTCATAATGCCGCATAACCCATGAGAGCTCCTCGATGAACTCCGGCCAGTCTTCGGGAAGGCCGTTTTTATCGTAACTTCCTCGAATAATGCGCCGAGCCTTTTTTCTGAAGTCAATCGTTATAGTGTACTCTCTGCTTTCATTTGGGTCTTCAACAGCATCGGCCGGATTGCCTTCAATAGATTCAAACAGCGTATCCGAGTCGAAATAATCCAGAAAATCCAGCACAGCTTTTTTAATTTGATATTTATGGCTGACCGCGTATTCCGAATTTATGCGCTGTGTGTGTTCGATGCTTTCAGATTCCCGGTCAATTGTCAATTGCTCTGTGTAATCTTCTGTTTCCGTGTGGGAATTTTCGTCTTGAAGCCCTTTGGGGTTTGATTTTGTGATTCTATGGTAGTTTACTGCTATCCGTTCTATTTTATCCCAGTTTTTGTTGCCGTCAAAAACAAAAAGATCTTTAATTTTCAGGGCGTCACGGAGCATCTCTGAGAGGTACAATCCCTCAGCCTTGTAATCTACGCACAAAGAACTTTTAAAGAAAAATTCCCGCCCCTCGGTATTGGTCATTGTCATCTCCCAAGACCCGATGTCTTTAATAAGAATATCGTCAAATACTTCAGTAAAATAATTAAAAAGGACTGAAAAAATCTGGTTGATTTTTGCCTTTTCCAGATAAACCTGCTGCATACGAATGCATTCAAACTTTCCAAATCCTTTTCCATATTTAAAACCAGAAAACCACGCATATCCATCCGCCGTCATGGTCAGATACTGCTCCACCTCGTCTTCTGGTTCAGGACAGCGCCAAATATTATTTGTAACAATTCTGATTTTCTGTACCGGTTCCCGTAACATATCCAACTCTGTTTTATCTTCAAACGTCAAAGCTGCCAAACGCGAGAAAGCGATGATAAACCAAGGCCTGTGCATGTTCGAGAGCAGGCTTTCCCCCACACTCCAGTGGGTAATATAACGCCATTCCGAAAATATGGCTGACCCCAGCAATTGAACATCTGTCACATCATCAATGATGTATTCCAGATGCGCATAATCACAAAAAACATTTGCTTCCGGATATGCCGCTGTGAATGACCGACCACAATCCACCACAAAATTCAGGGCAAAGCACTCCTCCGCAAAGCCTTCTTCGACTTCGTGATCGGAGGTGGTGTTTTTGCAGTATTTATTCAGGTATTTGACGGCGAATTCGTGGATCTGTTTATTGGTAGGCATGACGTCTCCGTCTCCTTTCATTACTTTGCAGAAAAAAAATTCTACCTTCTTGATCTGTTCCTTCCTTAATTCCCAGAAAGTGGCCTGTATCGATTTCTGAGCCGGGGGACAATCCCAATCTAGTGTGTATCGATCCAAGTCAAATATTCTATCCCAACTCATTCTAATTTTATCTCTGCATTTCTCCAGCAAAGCGTCTTTCTTTTCAAAATTTATAATATCACAATGGGTAAATCCACCAGACTCTAACTTCTCATAGAAGCTGTTAAAATCCTGTTCATCAACGGCCAGATAACTATTACTCAGTACAAAATGCCAACCATCAAAATCTGAAAGCACAACCTGGCTGTCATCAATTTCAAAAGCAACCTGTACCATCTGAGTTCCTCGTTTAGCATATCCTCCACAACGTAAATCACAGCGTTTTCGCTCACCTTCCCATTGATACCAGGCCCACATTGGATACTTCACACCTTCAGGCCGACTTCCGATGCGCATATCCATCTGAGACGCCAACCAATCGTAAGCGTCACGAAATTCTTCATCAAATATTGAGTATGAAGGATCGGCTCTCCATATTCCGGTTTGAATAAATTTATGATATGCTTTTTCATGTTGAATGGTCCATAGCTTGATTTTCATATTCCTTTTTGGTATATTAACCTCCAATATGTTACCGCAATCTTTTCAATTCTTTACCTACTTGACTTTCAAACAAAAGTCCATCAATTTTTCTATCTCTATTTTTCTCTTTTTCATCTTTTCTAAATATATCACTTAACAGTGATTCATGATCTCTCCAAGTAAAAAGTCCAGCGTGGCAACACCTATTTCTTTTATTCGCACAGTCCTTCACTTTTTCCTGGAAGGAGCTCCACCAAAGCGCATCATGCACATTCTTTCCCCGCATTTTCATCATGTCTCCAAGCTTCGAGTTATTCTGCTTTAAAATTTGGGCAAATGTTCCTAGCGTAAGTTCTTTACTCCGAGCATCTTTAAGCGGTATCTCTCGTCTTCCTTTCCCCATTCCGTTGATCATGTCATTCGGGAAAAGCTCTTTTAAACTATCGGTAAAGCAATCCTTCATCTGCAATTCTATTGCTTTGCAGAAAAGAATCGAGCAACAAGAAGCATCCAATTGTTTGTTTGCGTTATTGTATACTGGCTTAAGCAGAAAATAAAGTTTCATTCCAAGGTATATATTTTTTTTGACGTCCACCGCCAATTTCTCCAAATCTTTTTTGCCTTTAAATCCAAAGTTTTCTAATTGTTCTGTTGTCAATTCTGAATTCAAAAACTCTTTATATAACCCTTGAATCAAGGTTGATGTATCAGCACTATCTTCGGATTTAGGGTCTATAAAGGAAGTCACCGGCGGCAATGCTTTTGATGCTTTTGCTAACGCCTCCAGTTTTTCCTGCTCTGTAAGATTTGATTCAAAAATAACCTTGATTTCCTTTATAGCAAATGTATCGATTATTTGTTTTGCTTTATGAATATAGGTTGACGCCTTCCATGCTTCTTCATCTCCAATGACATACAGCCTGTATTTAGCTCGTGTCACTGCAACATTTACAATGTTTTTGTTGACCCAACGAATTGCACCTTTTGCGTCTTCACTTGTATCACATCCCAGTAAAAAGATAACCTCATCAGCTTCTTTACCTTGGAAGGTGTGAACGGTTCCAATTTTTTTCTGATTGTTATCAAGAATATACTTTATATTTATCTTTGTTGTGCCGCTGCATTCTTGACAATATTTATCTATATACTCTTTTATTCCCGAAACAACGCTTGTGAATGGGCTGATAATGTATACACTAGGTTCTGGATTCTTAGAAAAAGCGATCTCCAACAATTCACAAACTTTTTGCCCCTGAGCATCTACAAAATGGTTTGTATTTCCTTTCTCTTTCCCTTTTACATTTATCCACTGTGATCTATCACAAATAAACTTCTCAACTTTTTCAGGTTTTGGTAGACTTGTCTGCTGTTTCATAATACCACTATAAGAAATCTCATTTGAAATCTCATACATCGGAGAAATACAACGCCTATGAACCAGTAATGGACAACCGACCCAGTCTGGATAATCCGATTCATTATCCAAATATGTCCCAAAAACATTTAACTGATCCGCGAATTCCTGTACAGAAAGTGTTTTTCTCTTATACGGCTTTAATTCATCATCTTTATATGCTTTTTTCAATAAAACCAAATCATCTGTGACAACAGGTTCAACTTGTTTAGGATCTCCTACAATCACAGCTCTACGGCTCCTGTACAGTGCTCCTAGAGCTATTTGAGGCTGGGCCTGGCCTGCCTCGTCAACGACAAGCATTCCAATTTTACCAGATTCTTTCACATCTTTTAGCAAACTTCCAACAGAGGCAAAAGTCGAAGAAATCACTGGCACTAATAAAAATAGCGTTTGGAAAAGAGCAGAAACCATTTTTTCCCTATCTTCTTTATGAAAAACAATTCTTTCATTCTC
Source organism: Eubacterium maltosivorans (assembly GCF_002441855.2). Lineage (NCBI taxonomy): Bacteria > Bacillati > Bacillota > Clostridia > Eubacteriales > Eubacteriaceae > Eubacterium > Eubacterium maltosivorans. The sequence continues at coordinate 2,696,084 of NZ_CP029487.1, forward strand.
ATCACCCAGCCTTAATCCCCAATATTGAGCTAAGGTTACAAAATTATCTCTACAATGATTTGATGAAATGACAAATTCTTTGTTCATTCTCATTGCATAGCCGAATAATTTTTCTCTTTCTCGGTTATATCTCTGTGTAAACCAAGGATTGTCTACCTGGGCAGCAGTTGACACATTTACATCATCAGAAAACAATTGTTCCATAAATTTTTTATCTAAAATAACATTTTGATCGACAACGTCTAAGCTTGAAAGCCTTGCTATCTCTGCTGCATACATTTTTTCAGCAGCTTCCAGTCTACTGCATGCTTGCTGTTTCTCGTTTTCATATTCTGCAATCTTTTGATTTTCACTTTCAACTTTCTTTGTCAATCTTTTAAGCTGCTCCTCCGTTTCAAGACACTCTCTTTTTGTAAAATTGCTTATCTCTTCTATTTGCCTCATGCTCTCCTTTATTTGGTTTATCTCCGCTTCCAATAAAGATACAATATTTTTTTGTTCATCAGCATCTTTTTTGTGTTCATCAGCAAGATTCATAGCCGCTCTATACTTGGATTTATTAAATATTTTAGAAATAACACCAACTGAATTTCTTGCTGAAATCTCTTTTTCCAAAAAGTTTTTAATCTTCGCTTTTTCATTTTTAAGCTCTGTTTCTTTTGTCTGCAGATTCTTTTCCACTTGATAAAGATCAGCTTCATATACTGTTGCTTTTTCTTGCTGTTCTCTCTCCCGATTACTTAGTTCGAAGATATTCTTTTGATCTTTCTCGATTTCATACTTGTTTGCTGCAATAACAGCTTTACATTGCTCACATGTTTTAGACACCGCTTTTTCTAGGGTTATCTTTTTAACCAATAAATTTCCGACTCTCCTCAAATCATTTTGCATATCTTTTACAATTTCCAGCTGTTCCTGGAATTTCTTTTTAGCAGTTTGAAAGGATTCAACCCGTTTTAGAGCTGTATCCTTTGTTTTATAGAAATCGCGTCCCAATGGATAGAGGACATTATAATAGAAATCATTTAAATTCGATTTTTTTCCCAAGGGTGCAGCTATTAATCCCCATACTTCGTCGTCGCCTAAAAGCATCTTTGCGTATTGAGTAAAATACACATCTTTATACGTCGCTCCCTGATGAGTCGTTTCTTCCACACCCGACTCATCTGCATCAAAAAGCTTTCTAACCTCTAACAACAGGGCTTTTAGTTCATCAGTATCATTTTCTAGAGGACGTAAATCTTTCAGCATACTCTTCGGGAGTTCTTTTGAAATGTTTTCAACCGCCGCATTGTTACAAGAGGTTACCAGTATACTATAATCATTGATTTTGTCGTTCTTTAAGCTATACCAATGACGTGTATATTTGGAATATGCATTCTCCGGACCATCTCCTTGTAGAAAATCATTTTTTTCAAATGCTTCTTTGTCAGGATCATCATATTTAGCTAATAAAACAGCCCTTTCAATGACATTATTTACCACAATCTCTTTGAGCAGAGTCGTTTTTCCTGTACCTGGCGGACCATTTACAGAAAATATCTTACTATTTTCTTTAAAAAGATTCGTTATGCCCGTACTTCTTGCTAAATTTATAGCTATTTGCTGCATAAACACTGGCATAAATCTTGATGGCCATTTTCCTAATGGCGCATTTTCAATATCTAAAATTTTATTTACTTGTTTTAATAATTCGTCTTTACCGTGCAATTTGGGATTAACCAAATCAAACCTTTTATTTATTCGGGAATCTTCCTCCTTCAATGCTGTGATGTAATTTAAGATGTCTTGTCTCATATAGGAAGATTTGTCTAAATCACCATCTTTTACTTTTCCAAGAATATATTTCAAATCATCCAAGTAATAATTACGACTTAATCCAAGATAATTATCATCTTCTTTTTTATTTTTTGTTTTTTCATCTGCAAACAGCTGAAAACTTATTCCATATACTTCCTCATATGCATTTTCTGTATTTTCAATATTTCCCTTTATATACATTACTTCTACAGCTTTATACAGTTTATGTAGAAGCTCTATTGATATAGCGGTCTCAGAAAATTCCTGTAATTCTTTCTCTCTAGCTGTTTCATGTTCCGCAAAATAATCTACTATTGTTTCCTTTGCTTGTTCATCAGCCAAAGTGCTCTCAATATTCTTATCAAAAAATTTTTTCTCAATTTCTTGTACTGCATTATCGTATAGTTTGCTGTCTAGAGAACTGGAAAAATCTTTTTTGCCAGATTTTATCTGGTTAAGTGCCCAGATAATTGTCGATAAAGACAGGGAGCCCCTTACATAGTTTCCTTCCGGCGAAAGCTGCAGACTCATCCATGCTATTGTATCATTATTTTTCTCAGGTCGCTTTTCGTCCTTTTGATCAAATGGTAGAATTTTGGAAATACATTCAATACACTTTTCTCTTTTAACTTTACCTATGTAAATAGTTAAGTTCCCCCACTTTTTCATGTCACAGTCAAATGCTTCATTAGCTACTATTTCGTAAAGATTTTTTTTAATGTCTTTGTTTGTCAGTAAAATAAAATCCCCAATCGATTTATTCTTTGCCGTTTTATTTATAACCTTTTTCTTATGTTTGTCTATTTTATTCTTTGTGTTCCTATAATCTGGATACTTGTCTTGTGACAAAAATTCTAGTGCAAACCAATATTCTAAAATTTTTTCTGCTGATTGCGTTCTGCTCATAAGCCCTCCTCATTTATTTATATGCGTGTAATGACTATAAGCGCGGATTTAGTATTCTCAGTTTGAATAAACCATATTAACAAGATACTTTGTTTAATCTTCCAACGTCATAGAGATTTCACGTTCAACTTTTGTTTCCATAAAAATCAAATATCTAGAAACCAACTTCCCATTGCTCTCAGTTTTTCATCCGAATAATTTGGGCCACACTTTGTTTCCTCAATGTTGGTTGTTCTCCTGAAAATGATATTGATTCCTTTACTGTCCGTTATCCCTTTTAATCATCCAAACAATAACAATTTATTAGACCAAATAAATTTCGAGCACTTTCGATAACTTCTTGTGTGGGAGATGGATAATACACCACTAAATTTTCCTTTGTCCTTGTACAACAGACATAAAATAACTTCTTCGTCCGGTTAAGAATCGTATTAAAGCTTTTCTTTTTTCCCGCCTTTAATGTATCCTTTATTCCCTCATTCAGCAAATATTCAAAATTATATTTTGCCCAATCGCCGTTATGAAGAATGACAAGTACGTTTTTAAACTCCTGTCCTTTAATTTTGTGCTGTGTCGATAGAACGGTTTTTCCTTCAATGTAATGATAACATTTTGCGAATCGTTCAAAAGGAATATCTAAAACGCGCCAATACTCATATTCATGTTCCTGAATATACATATTAAATGCATCATCTTTAACACAAAGTTTTGTGCTGTCAGCATAATCAATCATTTCTTTGATAGTCATTTCATTTGATTGGCTTGTGCATTGATCGACGATTTTTTTTAGCGCTTGCTTATCTTTTGTACTATAAACACGAAATGATGTTTTGCGTATCAGATCATGAAAATCTTTTGTCTGGTACAATAATAATATTTCCTGAATTTTGACAAGATGTCTGATAATTGCGCTTTTGCGCGGTTTATGCGTATTTTTTGCATCTATGCGGACTGCATCGTCAAGAAGCATCTCTTTATCAAGATATATTTTTTTTACTTTCAAATAAGGCCAGTCCTTCACATAATTAAAACATTCTTTTCTTTTTATATCTTGAAGAAATACATCCAGATGACTTTTTCTGCAATGCGTTTTACTGTTATAGTTCCATACCATACCTTTTAAAACCGTTTCAAATCCTGCGTCTTTGTCAAATTCATATTTTTGATTTCTTGCCTCTTTCTCAAACTCTCTTCTGAATTTTGTAATCGGATCTTTATCATAAACAGACAGCAAGTCAAGGAATCCCGCATCATCAGCGATCAAATTGTGTGTAAGCCTCAGCTCTTTCGTCTCTTTCGGGTTACTAAAATCCCATCCTGCACAAAATCTTGACTCGCGTACTTTGTCGATATCTAAACTCTTAGAATGCAAAAACGTGATACTGCCCTCAACCGGAATGCCATTTTGCATATTTGGCGCATTTTCATCATCTGAAGGGGTTTGTGTTAATCCGTCTGTTCGAATTGTGTTCGCCAAATTAATGACAGCTATAGGATTGCGGCGGTTTTGATTTTTCTGTACTTCAACAACATTGTTCTCAAACCATTCAGCCCTATCATTATCGGACTCTTTATAAACAGATTGCATGGTGTCGCCAAAAAAGCCAATCATATTCTTCTTAGTTATATTTTGTCCACTCAAATGTGAAAGAAGAAGTTCCATCACCAGTTCGTCTGTATCCTGATATTCATCCACAAAAATAAATGAATAGCTGTCTATGAGAATATCACAAAGCTTTGGGTAGTCTCGAAACATTCGATTCGCCAGCAATAACACTTCATCGTGGGAGATTGTTCCACTCCCAAGTTTTGTGTACTCCTGGTAGGTAATGTCTGAAGGAAAATCATTCATATCAACAGTAGCTTTGTCTGGATACCAAAGTCTTTCTTCGGAGTTATTCACCAGATGAATGAGTGTCTCTTTCATTTCCCTCTGAAATGATGAGATCACGCGCCAAAGAAAATCGTGAATCGTTGATACCCACAATTTTTCATTACTCACCCGGTTGCGTATTTCAATCGCTGCGGCATTTGTGTAAGTGATACACGCAATTCTGGCCCATGGTTTTTCTGCTTGAATCCGGCTCAATATCTGCACAAGCGAGTAGGTCTTTCCGCTTCCCGCACCACCTTTAAGAACAAAATTATGCCCTTCCCGAATAAGCTTCATGACCTTATCTTCTTCAGATAACCATCCTTTATCGGTCAGTTGTCCTTTCGCAGCCATAATAGTCCCTCCTCGATATACTGCGGTATCTGCCAGTTTGTGTAATCCCATCCTTTTCCTGAATCACTTGTACTGTTGATTAGTATATCCATTGCAAAAGAAGTTTTACTGTTAATACATTTTTCCGCCAGATCGTACGCATCATAATCGTCCTTTTTACTGATATATGGTTTGTTTTTCAATCCCTGAAATTTATCTTGATTCTCAATCAGCATATCGCGGTTAAGTTCTATAAAGGCGTCCTCGAAGCTCCGCGGATAATATGCTCCTTCCTCTGTTTGAAATGCGACTCTCAGTATACCCTCAGGATCCGCAACCCACTTTTCATTCTCATTCTTAAATATTTTTTGTTTACTTGTAAGTTTGTACAAATGCTCCAGCCCCTGCGCTTTTGTGATTGCTCCACCATTAAGAAAGAAATGGTTTAACGCCGCATTGCTTGTGTATTCTCCTTCTCTGGTACGAACCTTGCACTCACTTTTTTTAAATCTTCCGTTCTTGTCCTCAATAATTTTTTCTTTAACGGCATCGATGTCTGTGATAATCAAAGTCTTTATGCCTAAGAAAGCGATGAATTTATCAAACAGATGCGCAGAGGCTCCTGCCGCTACGAGCGTTATATTCTGAGACAAAAGATCCACATTGCCCTCATTATGCCGTTCTTGATCAATCTTTTTCATCATAGCGGGCAGCAGGATTCTTTCAGTATCTCCTTCGTACATGATAATCTTATTGGCAAAAAAGATCTCCGAATAATTTAAAGTCAGATACTGTTTCAGGAATTTATAAGTGGTATTATTCTTCTCGTTTTTATATGCGATCTCAAGTCCTTCAAGATTTTTTGAAATCACACTTGTCGGGGTCTCTCTGTAAAAATAGATGATATCCTCAAAATCGCTCTGTGAGACAATATGTGACGAATGAGTTGATATAATCGTCTGTAAATGAATGCCATTCTTATCCTCACTGTCACTGACTCCTTCAAACAGAAGATTTTTGATATTATTAATGAATATATATTGCATTTGCGGATGTGTATGCGCTTCCGGTTCTTCGATAAATAACAGATTGATATCCGCAGGTGTTGTGCCAGGATCACTGTCACCGCGCATATCACAAAGAATTGTCTCAATTTCAAATATCATGCTGATGAGATTCATGTATCCAAGGCCGTTGTAGCTTTCCGGCAGATTGTGCTTCTCAGCCTCATACATGACCTTTGTATTTCCCTTGAGAAATTCTTTCTGGCTGAGCGTTGAAACAATTTTTATAATTGTATCGTTTTTTCTAACTCCTCCAAACTTTTTAACTTTGCCAATCACATTGCCAAAAAGTTCGTCGTAAATTTCTGTAAAAGATGCATCTGTGCTGCTCAGAGCATCCTCAAAGCTATCGATGACTGGATTTTCCATGTCATTTTTCATTCTTTCATAATATTTTCCAGACAATGTGGAGAGCGAGGTGTCATTCTCCTTATTGTCACTGTCTCTGCGGGCGCTGATATAGTTAAAACAAACAATTTTGTCAATTTTTACAGACCTGTCGAGTATTTTATAGTCCTCCTCATCGACATCTCCTTTTTCTACATCATAGCGCACTGCTTTTTTCTGTGTTTTAAAATATCTGCTGAGCCGGGACTGCACGAACGCCTCAAAGCATATTTCCTTAGAAGGTTCAGAATCTTTATTTTTCTTCACAGTTTTCTGCCAATACTCTTGCCAGTCCTGCTGGAGCTTTTCTATTTGGTCATCTGGAAGGATGTATTCAAATTTGAGCACAACAATATTATTTTCCGGATCAAGATCCATCATTAAATCACAGATATTCGCATATGAATCATTGTCGTCGTATTGTATAAAAAGGTATAGCTCAATCCCTTTGTGATCTTCGGTTTCCCATCGTCCATCCTTCTCAATAGCCTGATACAGCTTTGACTGAAACTCAAAATTGAAGTCATTATAACCAAATGATGCCGAACTACAATTAATAAATTTGTTCAAGACCGTCAGCAGTGATGTCTTACCTGTGTTATTCTTTCCCACGACCAGTGATAGAAAGTCCTTTAAACTTACATTTATTTCTTTAAAAACACGATAATTGTGTACTCGCAACTGAGTTAGCTTCATAATCTCAATCCCTCTCCCCTATCCCTTAATCTAACTTTCTACCAGCACAGCGGCGCTTAATAGTCTATGCGTAGTAAAAGCGTCGGCGGAACGCCTGCCTTCTTTAAAACTTTGCTGTTTAATCTTCATCTTTTTTCGGGCAAAATCAATTTCTAAACATCAACCCCCAAGATCTTCAGCTGCTCTTTAATTTCGGCCTCTAACGTAGCGATTTCTTTATTATCTTCCTCCAACTGTTTAATCACAACATTTAAATCAATGGGTTCTTCTTCCTCAAATGTATCAACATAGCGCGGAATATTTAGGTTGTATTCATTTTCCTTAATCTCCTCAATCGAGGCCACATGGGCGTATTTGTCCACATCTTTGCGTTCTTTGAAGGTTCTGATAATCTTATTGATGTTTTCACTGTTCAGGATATTTTGATTTTTACCTTTCTCAAACTCCCTGCTTGCGTCAATAAACAGAACATCCTTGGTTTTTCGATTTTTTTTAAACACCAAAATGGTCGTCGGAATGCTCGTTCCATAAAACAAATTGGCTGGCAGACCGATGACTGTATCGAGGTAATTTTTCTCAAGCAACGTCTTTCGTATTTTCCCCTCGGCGGCTCCGCGGAACAGAACGCCATGCGGCAGTACTATGGCCATTGTCCCCGTACTGTTCAAATGATACAGGCTGTGCAGAATAAAGGCAAAATCAGCTTTTGAGGCCGGCGCTAATTTTCCATAATCTTTAAATCGCGGGTCCTTTAATTTTGTCTCAGCATTGTCCCACCTGGCTGAATACGGCGGATTCGCGACCACGGCATCGAATGACCTCGGCTGATCAACGCCCTTGCTGTCTGGCCCGTCCGGCCAGTCGTTTTCCAGGGTATCGGCATTGTTCAGGGTCATGTTGCTGTATGACACATCGTGCATCATAAGGTTCATGCGGGCCAGGTTGTAAGTCGTCGTATTTAATTCCTGTCCATAAAACTTAATGGCGCCCGGCTGGTTGCCGCCAGGCAATTCTTCCCGGACTGTTAAGAGCAACGATCCTGAGCCCATCGTGGGGTCATATAAGGTAAATGTATCCTTCAGTTGTTTTACATCGCTGGTTACAATTTTAGCCAAAACCTGACTGACCTGATGCGGCGTATAAAACTCACCGCCCTTTTTACCAGCGCTTGCCGCAAATTGCCCAATAAGATATTCATAAATCTCACCGAGAATATCCCGGCCATCATCGCTTTTATATTCAATATCATCCACCAGTTTTACAATATTATTCAAGGATTTTGCCCGCGCCGTTGTGGAATTGCCAAGGCGGGAATCACCTAAGTTAATATCGTTAAATACGCCTCTGAAATCTTTGGCTGCCTCTTTGTTGAGTTCGGCGTTTTTGTTAAAATTGTCAAATATTGTCTGATAATCGCTCGGGATAATCTGGGCATCGTTTATCTTTTCATTGAGCGACACCCAGGTATCCTCAGGGGCGATCGCATACCCCAGGCTGGAGGAAATATCTTCCAGATAGTCTGTTAAATCTTCCCCTGCTGCCTGTTCTCTGTAGGCCTCGTTGACGGATTGGCCTTCGGCTACGTCAATGACATTGTAATCGACCAGGTAGGCTTCCTGATGTTCGGACAGATAGCGGTAGAACATAAAAGCCAGAATGTAGTTTTTAAATTCCGCCGCGTCCATATTTCCACGCAGCTCGTTGGCCATGGCCCACAGCTTGCTGGTGATTGTCTGTAAATTACTATTTGACATGGTTTAATTTCCTTTCGATTTTTTGGTTATACAAACATTGATTGTAGTAATGCTTTTTTTAGATCTTGCAGATGGTCTAACTTACGTTGATGAAGGGTGATGAGGGTGTCGAGGTTTCTGAAAAAGCATCCAATTTGGACTTGTTCATTTTTCGTTGGTACTGAAACCATCTTCGCAATAAGTTCGCCTTTTGTAATTCCTTTAATTGATGTTCCTTGAACTGAATTTAATTCCCTTTGCAGTTTTCTATAAATCAAATAGGCCGTAAACCATATATCAGTTTTAATCCTACTCAAAGACAAAAAATCTTGACTTGTAGTATATGAAAACGGCATAACTGCAAGCTTTCCGACACCTACACGAGTAATTATTGCAATGGAATTTTCGGGAACTAATTTCGTCGCAGAATTCATTAACCCACTTTGAGAAATATACTTCCGTGGCTTTACTCCAAATATCCGGTGTTCCTTTAAATCAGAAGATTGTATCCAAGGAATTTCACCGTTCCAGTAAGTATCATTTGATGTATTTGGCGTTCCCCCACCATAGGTATTATCAGCCAATTCTCCCAACTTCCGCTGTTCCCAAGCGTCAGTGAATCCCGGAAAACGAAGTTCTGGAAAATCTTCACCTTTTTTCGGAAACATTTTTTGAAGCAAACTTTTCTTTTCGTCTTTTAAGTGGTCTAACTTACGCTGATGAAGGGTGATGAGGTGGTCAAAAGATTCAAAATATGTAGATATTTGTCTTTGTTCTTCTAATTTAGGAAAAATCACCAGTCCTTTTAATGCATTTTCATTTGATACCTTCATATCATTTTTGGCGCCTTTATTTACAAGCGGACGCATATAATTATTCATTCTTGTATCTTGTTCAAAATACACTTGGACAAATTTGGGATCTGCAATGTCTCTAGGCTTGTAAACTGCATATAAAGTTGATACAATACCTGCTTTTCCTTTATTTGTCTTAATTATTCCATATGGATTAGCTTTCAATGGCGACTTTGTGTAAACAACATCTTCATTTTCCACCACACCATAATTAGCAACCGAAACTCCTGCAAATGATCTACCTTGAAATTCAATCTGATTTACTATGCCTACATCACCAGATACAGATAAAACATCTGTTTTATCGTATGTCTCTTCCTTATTTTTTTTTGGTGATACTTCTAAATATTCTCCCAACTTCCGCTGTTCCCAATCATCCGTAAACCTCGGAAACCTCAGCTTAGGCGCCATTCTCTTCTTCTCACTCACTTCTTCTCTCCCTGAATCTGCCTGATTTCTCTGTCAAAATCTGAAATGATTTTTTGATGTTTATTAAATTCTCTGTATTCTCCGATGGCTTTTTCCTTGGCGGTGCCATGGGAAACGTGTCCATGCCCTTCCAGGATTTCATACCGATTAAATTTCAGGAATTCATCGATGCTTGCCACAAAATCCTTCATCCCCAGCAAGGTCTCATCTTCGAGCAAGCGTTCAACATAATCAAAGTAAGCGGAAATGTTTCTCTCAAGGCGGCGGATTTCCTTCTCGGACAAATAGTTTTTCGCAACCACCACATCAGACTTAAGTATCCGGCCATCCGGTGAATTTTTCCACGATGTCAGTCCCATGTGCTCTTTATTTCGATCTGCACTGTCGTAGACAATCTCTGCCGCTGTTTTTCCTGTTATCGCGTAATGAAATTTGTTTTGAACCGTCGCGTAAAATTGCTTTGTGATCTCGGAATTCTTATCATAGTCATAGGATACTTCGGCAAATACATCGGTAATCTGCTGCCAGATTCTTCGCTCACTTGCCCGAATAGAGCGGACCGTTTCGAATAACTCACGAAAATAATCTTTGCCAAGCACAGCCTCCCCCTGTTTCATACGCTCTACGTCAATCTTAAACCCTTTTTGGATATACTCTTTTAAGATATCGGTCGCCCAGATACGAAACTTTGTCGCTTTTTTGGAATTCACACGGTAACCGACTGAGATGATCGCATCCAAATTATAAAATTTGACATCTTTCGTCTGCGTTTTCCCCTCAAGAGCCCCATGCCGAGTGGTGTTTTCCAAAATGGAAACAACCACTTTCTCATCAAGCTCCTCAGATTCAAAAATATTTTTTAAATGCTTGCTGATCGCAGGAACACCGACATCAAATAGTCCTGCGATGGCCTTCTGTGTTGCCCAGATTGTTTCATCTTTGACGACAACTTCTATTTTTTCGCCTGCGTCATACATTAAAAACTGTATTTCATTCATATTTTCTTCCACCTCAATTTTCCACCAGATTATCCGCTAATTGATGGATTGCTTCACGCAGACCATTGCGATACTTAATCTTTGACAGCGTCTGAACTTCCTCATCATGCGCTAAATTTTTGTAATCAACACTGGCCTTCGCAATGATATCACGAATCTGACCTGTATCATCTAAATCCTGCACGCCGTATCGATGATGGCTGAACAACGCCCGCATCCCGGCGCTTGTGATAATATCCACAATCCCCCATTTGATTCTGAAATCCAGGAGTGTTCGATCCAGACTGATACAGCTGGCTGCCTGTATCGTTTCCTCACTGCTGTTTAATCTTGCCGGATATCTGTAGCCAGAGCCTTTTGGAGGATAATATCCTTTTATAATGGCCGTTGCAGCGTTCATGATCTTCGCAGCATAATTTCGATCCTCCAGGCCATTAGCAAACTGATTGATTTTTTCTCTGGTCTCTCTGGCTTCTTCTGTCTGCTGCTCATGCACCTGATTTAACAGATCTTCAACCAGTTTTGTCAGATAATCATAATCTATTTTTACGTCTTTTACATGTGTCATTTTAAGTTCTATTTGGTACAACGGGACTTTTTTTTCTTTTGCGATATGCTGTTTCAGTTCATTGGTTAATACGGTTGTCAGCATTACTTCCTGCTCGCCCGTCATCCCAAGGGCCTCGACTAACTCATCCGGATCATCATAATTAAAGCCCACTTTAATTCCATCCACTTCCCCGGGATCATACTGTTTTAGTTTGGCCATACCAATGTTGTATTCTTTAAGCAATTCCATCATTTCTTCTTTACTTTTTTCAGATGGCGGCAGCTGCTGAAACGCGTTTGTCAAACCGCTTAACTGGTTCACCACCTTTTTCACTTCGGCAAAAACATCTTCAAAAGGCTTTGCGATAACGCCGTCTTTTTCGTTGGCTTTACGCTGTTCATCCTCAGATAAATTCGCCGATTCTTTATTGGCATAGACCGCCAGAGCCGCATTCATCAGTTTTTCATTCTGCGCGGGCCACCGATAATTTACAACACGTCCCCAGGGTTTTTCCTGCATATCCGCAATACGATTGGTTCTGGAATACGCTTGGATAAGTGATGCTCCCTTGAGTGTTCTGTCGACATAAAGCGTGTTGAGCTCCGGCGCGTCAAAGCCCGTCAACAGCTGATCGACAACGATGACGAGATCGAGAAAATTTTTATCCGCTGCCGTCTTGTTTAAACGGCTGATAATATCCTGCGTGTAACCTGACACATTATCCATTCCAAAGCTCGTATCAAACGCTTTATTGTAGGTTTGAATGGCCTCAAACAGTCCTTTGTTAGTTGAAAGCATGCTGTTATTATTGGAGTTGTTTTGACTGAAGGTCACTGCAACTTTTAAGGTTTGGCCGCCATTCTGTCTGTTTTGAGCATTCACACGTTGGAATTCATTGTAGTACATCATTGCCATCGGCGTACTCGCTTCTCCTCCCCCGACATGGGTTGTAAAAAGAGCATTGTACTTTCCTTCATTCGAGCGATTGCGCCAGTTCTTAAAGATGTCTTCAACGACCAAACGAATGTGTTCGGGGTTTTCATCATAAAAACTCGGTTCAACCGCATCATCCATATCCTCTCCGGTAAGATTTGCAATTTTTTCCTGTATCTGTTCATCAGACCACTTTGGGTGTCGGTTTTTATAGAACCTTGGTAAGTAGTCTGTCTTCATTTTTTCTTCGTCAATCGTTGTTTCAAAATCGACTTTAAATCCCAAAACATTTCGATCTGCAATGGCCTCACGAATTGTGTAAGCGTGAAGTAAAGGGCCAAAAATATCTTCTGTGCGCAATCCCATCTTTATCTCATCAAACTTTGGCGTTCCCGTATATCCCACCCAGGCAGATTTTCTAAAAGCCTTTTGAATTTTTGCAAAGCTCTCGCCCCCGGTTGAGCGGTGGGCTTCATCGACGATAAACACAATATTTTTGTCCGGCGCTTTAAAGTTTTTTCTTTTAACTAAATTTTCCAGTTTCTGCACAGAGGTGACAATGATATTGTTATCCTTTCTTTTTAACTTACGGCTCAACTCATTGGTATTCTTTGTATCTTCGATGCTTCCTATTTTATCGTCGTTGTCGATATCGCTGTCCGGATCATAGGCTCTGTAGTTCTCATTTGTCTGTGTCGTCAGGGCGATTCTGTCCACTAAAAAAACGACTTTATCAATTTTAGGCATACGGCTCGCCAGCCATGCAGTTTTAAAACTGGTAATGGTCTTACCAGAACCGGTCGTATGCCAGATATATCCTACCTTATTTGTTCCGAGTTCAAAATCAACCTTTTTCAGACTTTCAATCACTTTTTGTGTGGCAAATACCTGATAAGGGCGCATCACCTTAAGCATTTGCTTATTTTTTGTGCCGTCCAGAATCATGTAGTTTGTCGCCATTTGATGCGCCATTGGAATACTCAGCACCCCATCCGCAAACTCTTTCCAATGATGTACAATTCCATTGTCTTCTTTACGCTGCCAGTGAAAGGCGAAATCCTTGTTAAATTTCTCGGACGTTGTATTTGCCATGTATTTCACATTATTGGGCGTCATTGCGACCAAAATTTGTAACGTCGAGAAAATATCGCGGTATTGATTCTCATCAATGTACTGGTGCATTTGATTTAATGCTTCGTTGATGTCATGGGTATCGCTTTTTTCTTCTATTTGAATGATAGGCAACCCATTGATGAGCAGTGTGGTATCGAAACGGCGGGGCTTTTTTCCTGCAATCACTGCGGGACGATAGATTTGATTAACGACTTGATAAACCGTATCCCCCGCTCCAATCTGTTTTTGGTCAAACACTGTCAAAAACACATGGCGGCCGTCATCTAAATCAATTTCGATTTGTGATACGCCGTTGAGTCCATATAAAAACTGTCCTGCCTCATAGGGTGTCTTAATATCCGATATAATTTTCTTAACCTGATTAAATTCAACGCTGCTGAGAGGATGATCCAAGGTGTTATGGTTGTGTTGTTCCAAAATATCCTTGAAATTGTTCCAAAGTGCCTCTGTGGTTTTAATTGTCGGTTCATATTTCCATTGCTTGATTTTCACACCATAGCTCTCAACCGTTTCACGAACAAGTGTATTATCCTCCGATTGTGTTCCTACACCGCCTGTTAGATGCTGAATTAGCTGTGTTTCAAACTGATTTTCATTCATTTAGGTTGCCTCCTCCAATTTTTGCAATGTAATGGCTTTTTCAAATCTAATTGCACGCTCTTTGATCGCCGCCAGACGTAATTGTTTAAAGTAAATATCCCCAATAATTTTTTGTCTGTCGAGTGATGGGAAAGCTGGTATCTCAAGTTCTTTTACTTGTTTTACAGTGTATTTTAAAACCTGAGATCCCTGCATCCCTCGCGCAAATTGTTTTCTGACCGCTTTATTTTCGTTCAATAAATAAACCAAATATTGGGGATCGATATCTTCACCAGGAACTAGCTTGACATAATTTTGTGTGTACAGGTATCCTTCATGTTCTTCTCTAACTATTGAAGCTTCACCCGATATTAAACTGAACAGCACGTCTGAAGCCATAAGCGTATTGACTTCATCCCATGTACGTATCATTTTATTATCATTACCGTCCGAACGAATACCAGTTAAATCCTCTGATAAATTCACCTGACTATAAACCAGGTACATAGGTGTACGTTCATCAAAACTCTCATTAATCCTGAATTGTGGCGTGCCGCTTACGAATCGAACAATTTTATGCATCATCATTTTAGTGCCTTCCAAAAATTACATTTTATCTTAGTTCTATTCTATCATCTCACTTTCAATTCGTCAATCTTTTTGTGCTTTTTTCAAATTACAATAAAAAAATGACAGGTTTCAATGGTTGAACACCTATCATTTTTAATCATCGACTTAACCATATATCGAAAGTTAAAACCAATATATGCAATATCGCTCTAAACTCTATATACTTATTTTAAGACCTATTATTAATTTTCCATATGCCACGTGAGCTAACTTTTGCTGACTCCATCTTCCCTAATTTCCGTAACTCCGTTGCAGCCCATCTAATGTCATACTGCCATGTATAAAATAAATTTTCAGAATGTTCTAACTGTGTTTGGTAGTGTTCCCAAATATATTTACATACACTTACAATATCAGCCTTTCCTCCTAATTGATCCAAGGTATCGTACAATATATTTGGCAAATCATTTCTATTCATTACTTTCACCTCATTAATACTATATTTCTAAAACTTCTGCATAACATATTGCCAGCCTCTCTCCTGTTGATAGCAAAAACATCATCACCGTAAGAACACTTATTTTTGTTTGAGATAACAGACCGTCTCCACATGCCCCCCATGAGGAAACATATCCACACAGCAGACCTTCTTCACCGCATACCCTGCTTCTTTAAAAAACGGCAGATCCCGCGCCAGGGAGGTGGCTTTGCAGGACACGTAGATAAAGGTGTCCGGTTTAAAGTCGATAATTTTAAAGATCGCTTTGGGGTGGATGCCATCCCTCGGGGGGTCGAGGATGATGATATCGGGATTGTCAGGAAGCTCGGCGACTTTTTCCATGACATCGCCGGCGATAAACTCGCAGTTGCGCAGGCCGTTGGCTTCGGCGTTGACCCTGGCGGCTTCGACGGCTTCCTCAATGAGCTCGATACCGATGACTTTTTTCGCCACCGGGGCCAGTACCTGGGCAATGGTGCCGGTACCGCAGTACAAATCAAAAATGATTTTATCCTGGCGGTCACCGACGTAATCGCGGACAACAGAATACAGCTTTTCTGCGCCCAATGTATTTGTCTGGAAAAAAGAGAAGGTCCAGATTTCAAATTCCAGACCTAAAATTTTATCATGGATACAGTCCTCACCGTACAGGATATGCAGGTCATCTTTTTTCACCACATCGGCCACGCCGTCGTTGATGGTATGGAGGATACCCTTAATTTCGCCGGACAACCCGAGCTTCAGGAGCAGCTCGATAAAAGCTGCATTGTCCAGTTCTGCCTGAGTGGTTGTGACCAGATTGATGAGGATTTCTCCAGTCTGCTTGCCTTTGCGGATAACTAGATGGCGCAGGAATCCTTCATGGCTGCGCTTGTGAAAATAGGTCACGTCCTTTTCTTCAAAATAACTGAGGACAGCTTTCTGGATAATGTTAAAGTCCTCATCGGTCAGGCGGCAGCAGTTGGTTTTGACAATGTTGTAAAAGCTGCCGCGCTCGTGCATGCCCAGAAGCAGTGGACCATCCTTCACATCGTCGCCGAAAGAATACTCCATTTTATTGCGATACTCAAACACCTCCGGGCTGGGGATAATCCCTCCAAACTCAAAGCCGTCGATTCCAGCTTTATCCAGCAGGTTTAAAACGTAATCGGCCTTTAGATTGAGCTGTTTTTCGTAGGGCAGGCTCTGGTAGGTACAGCCACCGCATTTGCCAAAGGCCGGGCACCTCGCCGGAATCTCTAAAGGAGACGCCTCCAGAATTTCCAGAGGCTGTCCTTCAATTTTCTTACTGCGTTTTTTGGTAATTCGGGTTTTAATGAGCTGCCCGGGAATGCCATTTTTGACCACAACCTTTTTTGCGCCGCTCTCTTCCTCCACCATTCCCCAGGATTTTCCTGGAAATTCAATGCCTTCTATTCTAATATCGATAATATCGCCTTTTTTCATTGGTTCCTCTTTCTCGTGTTTAAATATATTGATAATTTATTGTATCATCTTTGGTTAAAAAAAGAAACGCCACGGCTATATTAAGACAGACAAAACAGATAATATGGTGTTAAGATAAAAAACCCGGAGGATATCAATGTACCCTCCGGGTTTTTTATTCGTATAATTCCTTCTTCATAATCAACAGTTTACGGATACCTGCTATGCGCAGCAGAAGATTGGCCTGTATTTCAGTGGTCTTAAAGCCCAGATGACGGTACAGGCGGATGGCATTTCCGTTGTCGCCGATCACGTCCAGGCTCAAGCTGGTAACACCGATATTTTCAGCCACATAATTGATCATTTTTGTGGCAATGCCCTGTCCTCTGCAGACCGGGTCGGTGGCCAGAAAGTCGATGTAGCCCTCGTCATCCCTTTTTACAGCGGGCTTTCCAATGATAAACATAAGCTGCGTCTTGATGACTCGGCTCTTTACAGGCCCGAATAACCGGGATGCCCCGCTTCTTTTTATATCGAAGGCACGGCGTTTGTTATCGGAGTAGGCCAGCAGGCCCACGACTTTTTCGCCGTCAAGACAGACATAGGCCATATCATTTCGCAGCGCCGGCTCAAAGAGCTGAAACAGCACTTCCTTATCGGCCGAAATAGATTTGATCATATCGTAAAAGCCCTCGACAAACAAATGGACCGCCTGGTGCCGGAAGTCAGACTCCAGTGTATTGAGTTTGGTAATTTTATAATCCTTCTTCATGATTTCCTCCCAGTGTTATTACAATGATTATACCCCGCTTCGCTTAAAGAAAAATCAGGACGTTAAAAAAGACCTGCTCTCGCAGATCCTTTTCCTTTTATAACGAATTGCCGTCTTCAATACTGATTTCATTAAATTTATCGGTCAGGTCTCTGACCACCAGGGCGTCCTTCACGTCGTCAGATTTATCAATCACGATATTACCGCGGTGCATCATGACCAGCCGGTCGCCGTAGTTGATGGCAAACTTGAGATTATGCGTAACCATGAGGGTGGTCAGGTTTTTTTCGCGTATCAGCTTTTCGGTGAGCTCCATGACGTTTTCGCTGGATTTTGGGTCAAGAGCAGCGGTATGCTCGTCAAGAATGAGCAGATCGATGGGCGTCATGGTGGAGATGAGCAGCGCCAGGGCCTGACGCTGGCCGCCGGACAGACTGCCAACCTGCAGATCAATTTTATCCTCAAGCCCCAGCTTTAAAAGCTCCAGCTGGCTTTTATAAAAATCAATGCGCTTTTTATTAACGCCAATGCCCAGTCCATAGGGCTTGCCTTTCCGGTCTGCCAGGGCCATGTTTTCAAGGATAGTCATACTGGGACAGGTACCTAGAGAAGGATCCTGGAACACACGGCCGATAAAGGCTGAGTGCTGGTATTCCTTGAGCCCGGTAATATCCTTGCCGCCGACATAAACCTTTCCCTGATCTACAGGCAGGCTGCCGCAGAGCAGGTTTAAAATGGTCGTTTTTCCAGAGCCGTTACTCCCGATGACAGAAACGAAGCGTCCCTTTTCAATATTCAGATTAAAGTCCTGAAACAACACCACCTCATTGACAGAATCCGGATTGAAGGTTTTATAAATATGTTCCATACGGACAAGGGGTTCATTATTCTGCATGGTTTTTCTTTCTCCTTTCCGGGAAAAGCTTGCCGCCTACCAGAGCAATCGTGAATATAATGGCCATGAGCAGCTTGAGGTAGTTTGTCGGCAGGCCGATCTGCATGGCGATGGCCAGGCAGGCCTTGTAGATGATGGCTCCGAAGATCACTGCAAGGGTCGGTTTTACAAAGGATACCCGCTTGAACAGGTTCATCCCAATGATGACTGAAGCCAGCGCCATAACGACCATCCCTGTCCCTACCGCCACGTTGGCGGATTCGGTCTGCTGTGCCAGAATACAGCCAGACAGGGCGGTACATCCGTTGCCGATGGCCAGACCGATGATTTTCATCTTTCCGGGATCACGCCCCTGTGAGACAACATACTGCGGGTTATCCCCGGACGCGCGGAGCAGCATGCCGGACTGGGTTTTTAAATACAGATCGATGAGCAGCTTGACCACAATACAGATCACTGCCACCATGATCACAAGACCGTAGCCTGGGGGCAGAATGGTCGCCAGCCCGGTGTTAAAAATGGTGGGCATGTTGTAAAAGGGCAGCACTGCGCTGCCGCCGGTCAGGGCCAGGTTAATACTGTACAGCCCCGTCATCACAAGAATCCCGGAGAGCAGGTCGGTGATACCGAGCTTCACATGGAGAAATCCGGTAATACAGCCAGCGGCCGCCCCCACGATAAAGGCCGCGACGCACGCGAGCCATGGATTAACCCCGGCGGTAATCAGCATAGCGGTGAGACACATCCCAAGCGGGAAGGTTCCGTCGACTGAAAGATCGGGAAAATCCAGAACAGAATAGGTAATATACACCCCGACGGCCATAATCCCATAGATAAAGCCTTCCTCGAGGACGTTGATTACCAAGCCACCTATAATATCCATTTAACATAGTCCTTTCATTGATTAACTGAAACGTACAAAACAGAGGCCGCCGCCCGGGCGCCTCTGCCTGATTTTATCTGGGAACCGGATTCGATTCTTCCTTATTTGGAAACTGCGGTCGCTGTGCTTAAATCCTGCGGCAGTGTTAAGCCCAGGGTTTCCATGACTTCCTTATTATAAACCGGTGAGCTTTCAGTCACTTCCTGAACGGCCATATCCGCGGCCTTTTCTTCACCCTTTAAGATTTTAGCGGCCATTTCGCCGGTCTGTTTTCCAAGGGCGACATAGTCGATGCTCTGAGATGCCAGACAGCCGTTTTTAACCTGTTCCTCCTCTGAACCAAACACTGGAATTTTCGCGTCGTTAGCGGCTTTTAACACTGTGCTCAGATTATCCACGACGTTATTGTCGGTAAAGTTGTTAATGCAGTTGACACCCTTTGATACCAGTGTCTGCGCGCCTGCGGCAACCTCTGAAGCGTTGGTCACGCCCACAGCCTCTACCTCAAAGCCATAGTTTGGAGCAATCTGTTTGAACTTTTCCAGATGCGATACGGAGTTCGGCTCACTGGTGGTGTACAGGATACCGATTTTCTTAGCGTCTGGCAGGAAGGAACGGATCATTTTAATCTGGGCTTCCAGAGGCAGCACATCGGCTGTACCGGTGCAATTGTCGCCTGGTTTTTCCATGGACTGAACGATCTTAGCAGATACCGGGTCGGATACTGCGGTAAAGACCACAGGAATATCGCCGCCTTTCGTGGCTGCATAGGCAGACATCGCTGCTGGTGTGGCGATACCGGCGATCAGGTTGTATTTTTTTGACACCATGTTTTTTGCGGCCATATCGGCATTGGCGACATCGCCCTGGGCGTTCTGGAACTCGATGGTCAGATTCTCGCCTTCCTTAAAGCCGCCGGCTTCCAATCCCTGTTTAAAGCCCTCGTAGCAATTATCAAGAGACGGATGTGTCGCGTACTGAATGACTCCGACCGTGACCTTGCCGTCGTCTGACGCGCTGCCGCCGTTACTGCTGCATCCCGCTGTAAAACCTGCTACCATCGCGACACTTACCACACCAACCAATACTCTTTTAAATAATTTATTCATTTCATTTTCCTCTTTCTGTTTTAATATTTAAATGCTGAATTTCCGTTTCTCATTTTATCTATATTATCGTTCCACCAGCCAATCATATGACATCAACTCCTTTTTATGGATCATATTTTGCTACCGTTCGTCCGCGAACGCGCACTACTCACTGCCAATTCCATAGAACTTGGACAAAACATCAAAAAAAGCCTGCCCCTTACACAAGGGACAAGCTTCATAAGCCTGCGGTACCACCCAAATTGACGATAAATCGCCCACTCAAGTTCGTATACTAACATACACGCTCCCTTTATAACGGGTGGAGATCCCGTCAGAGATACTTGGCAATCTGCCTTTTGCTCTGCCCTCATAAGCCCATTCAACCGACCGCATCTCACCGCTTTTCCACCGTCCGCGGCTCTCTATCCAGATGACATGCCTGTTTACTTACTCTTAATCACAGGTTTAATTTATATTATGTTTCGTATTATAAGCTTGCCTGTGTCTTTTGTCAAGCCTTAAATTTTTTACCCTTCCAGAATAATAATAAACATCCCGGCCCCAAAACTTGCGCTTCGCTGCACTTGCCTCTATAATAAAATCAGAAAGGCAGAACCTCAAATGATTATTCGAAACGCATGGGTTTACACTCCCGACCATCACTTTACACAAAAAGACCTTATTTTTGACGGCCCCTATATCCGCACACAGACCGCTAACCCGGCCGAAATAGACGCCTCTGGCCTATACGCCATTCCCGGCCTCATCGATATTCATCTACACGGCTGTATGGGCCATGACTTCTGTGACGCTGCCGCGGATACCCTTAATGCCATGGCCGCTTATCAGGCACGCAACGGCGTAACAGGCTTTATCCCCGCCTCTATGGCCTTTTCTGAGAAAAAGCTGTCCGGCATTTTCAAAAACGCCGCCCGCCGGCCACAGGAGACCGGCGCCATGCTTTTGGGCGTCAATATGGAAGGGCCTTTTCTTTCCGAAGCAAAGAAAGGCGCGCAAAACGGGCGCTACCTTGTCCCACCAGACATTTCGATGTTCCGTCGGCTGAACGCTGTTTCAGACGGCCTTATCAAGCTGGTTACCCTGGCGCCTGAACTCGCCGGCGCCGCTGAGTTCATCACTGCCCTGAAAGATGAAACCGTCATCTCGCTCGGCCACACCGAAGCCTGTTTTGAGACTGCCGCCCAGGCTTTTACGCTGGGCGCTTCCCATGTGACGCACCTGTTCAATGCCATGCCGCCCTTTAACCACCGGGAGCCAGGGCTCATCGGCGCTGCCTTTGACCATCCCAGCGTCACAGCTGAGCTCATCTGCGACGGTGTCCACGTCGCTCCGGCCATGATCCGCGCGGCTTTTAAACTTTTCTCAGCCGGGCGCATTGTTTTCATCAGCGACAGTATGCGGGCTGCAGGACTGGGAGACGGCGAGTATACCCTTGGCGGCCAGACTGTGCAGGTCTGCGGAAACCGGGCAACTCTCGCGGACGGCACTTTGGCGGGCTCAGTCACCAATCTGATGGACTGCCTGAGAAATGCCGTAGCTTTTGGCATTCCCCTGACGGACGCAGTTCAGGCTGCTGCTGTCAATCCGGCGCGGGTCATCGGCGAGTCTGACCGCCTGGGCAGTCTGGAACCCGGCAAGCTTGCCAATGTGGTACTGCTTGATAAGCGCCTGAATGTTGTGAAAATTTTTATTAAAGGAATTGCCGTTTCCTGAAAAAGCCCCGGTCAAAACTGCCTAAGCAGCATTGACCGGGGCTTCTGTTTTTATCCCTTTATTCCGCTGAATAATAATTCAGTTTATCCCTGAGCTCGGACTCTGGTCTCAAACCAACCAGAGTTTCCACAACCTCGCCATCCTTGAACAGCTTCATGGTCGGGACGCTCATCACACGGTATTCTGTGGCTAAAGCGCTGTTTTCATCGATATCGACCTTGACGATCTTCACCTTGCCGCTCATTTCTTCAGACAGCTTGTCCACAATGGGTGTTAAAGCCTTGCAGGGGCCGCACCAGGTCGCGAAAAAGTCGACCAGGACAACACCCTTATGATCTAAAACTTCACTTTTAAACTCACTTGAATTTACTTTCTTTGCCATTTTAATGCCTCCTATAAATTTTTAATCTGCTGTGCCAGCGCATCCAGCTCTGCGACAGCTTTTTTATTTTCAAGTGCCGGTGTCTCATCGGTGTGGGAAATCTCCACAAAGCCCATGGGTACGGCGTTCAGATTTTTCAAATACCATTCCAGCGTGTACTCCATGCCCTTGAACTGGTGTCCGTAGGCAGGGGCGCCGCCCACTCCGATAAAAATGATTTTCTTATTCGGAATATGAGAATGATCCTCCAGATTGTAAATCATCTGGGTACGGTCAATAACGGTTTTCAGTTTGGAAGGAAACGCGGTAAAGTACACAGGGCTCGCAATGACCAGAAGGTCGCAGTCCATAAAATCCTCATAGATCCATGTCATATCATCGTCCCTGATCACGCACTCTCCCTGATGAGGAATACAGTAGTCACAGCCCTTGCAGTGCTCCACGTGCACCTTGTTTACGTTGATGAGGCGCAGCTCATTATCCTCCCGGATCTGTTCCAGAAAATAATTCAGTATTTTATTGGTATGGCCATTATTCCGATGGCTTCCCATAATTGCGGTAATTTTCATCCTTCTCTCCTCGTCCTGTTGGTAACTCTATCCTAAACCCTTTAACAGAAAATGTCAATATGACTTCCCGCTTCGGTTTTTTCCACAATAATCTTAGTATCAATGCGGTCCTTCAGCTCCTCAACGTGAGAGATGATGCCCACTGTGCGGCCGTCATTTTTGATGGCCAGCAGACAGCTGATGGCATTATCAAGGGCTTCTGGATCCAGGGTCGCAAAACCTTCATCAATAAAAATGGTATCCAGTGAAATGCCGCCCGCGTAGGACTGGACAATATCTGAAAGTCCGAGAGCCATGGAAAGCGCCGCCATAAAGGTTTCTCCGCCCGACAGGGTGTTCGCACTGCGGCGCAGCCCTGTATAGGCGTCAACCACCTCGATCTCCAGGCCGCGGTTGCCGGATTGTCTGAAGTCACCCATGACCTCCAGCCGATAACGTCCTGAGGACATTCTTTCCAGAAAAACATTGGCGCTTTCCAGAATATCCTGTAAATATGCGGACAGGATATACCGCTCAAAGCTGATCTTTGGCTTTCCGGCCAGGGTACCCTTGATGGTCTGGTCCAGATGGGTGTAAATTCCCTGAAGGCGCTCGACCTCTTTTAATTCCTGTACCAGCCCTTCGATTTTCCCGATCTGCTGGCGGTTCTGGGCGATCTTTTCATTCAGAAGCGTTATCTCCCGGCGGTAGCCTTCGATCTGCGCTTCCAGTGTCTGCTGGCTTTCACGGTAACGCGTAAGCTCAACAGGGTTCTTATCCCTGAGCCCGTCCTCAAGCTCCCGCACCCTTTCGGCCGTGCTTTTGAGGTTAAACCGGTATTGCGTGAGCTCCTCTTCCATGGTCTGGATCGCTTCATCGCTCATGCTATGGCAGCCTGCATAGGTTTCCGGCGTAAGTCCTGCATCTCTGAGGGCTCTGCTGTAATCTTCGTTCAGCTTGCTTTCTTCCTCGGCTGCCTTTTCCAAAACCTGACTGCCGCTTTTATAGTTGGCTGCCTGTACGGCCTCCTCCTGCAGCAGTTTCTGGTGCTTTGCCTGAATGTTATCTTTATACCCCTTCTTTTCAGCGATTAACGCGCTGGTATTGCGCTCAAAGCTTTCAACTTTTTTTAAAAAAGCCTTTGGGTTCTCCATTTCTGGCGGAAATTTTAAAATCTCTGCCAGGTTCTTGATCTGTTCCTCCATCTGGGAGAGCTGCCCGCGCAGCAGTCCGGCTTCTTCTCTGGCTTCTTTCAGCTGTCCCTCCAATGCCCCGTAGCTTTCCAGCTGAGTTTTCAGCTTTTTTGCCACGGATTCCAATCCTCCTTTTTCCTTCTGCTTAGCCTTCAGCTGCTTTTCAGCGCTCTGGCACCTGGCGTGCAGGACTTCAAAGCTCTCTTCCAGATTTTTTTGCAGGGCGCTCACTGCCGCTTTGTCTGGAAGTACATTATCCGCGGTATCCATCATTTCCGCAAGGCGTCCTGAGAGCTCTGTCTGGCGCGTTTCGATTTCTCTGCGCTGCAGGGTGCCTTCATTCTTCAGGGAGCCGCTTTTAATCTTCAGGGCATTCAAAGCCTCTGTCGTCTCTGCCAGGGATGACTCCTCCACAGGCTCATGGGCCTCGGCCTTCTGGGGATGGTGAACGCTGCCGCACACCGGGCAGGGCTGACCCTCCTCAAGCCCTGCGGCCAGTCCCGCGGCTGTTTGCTGCTGCTGTTTCTCAATTAAAGCCTGATACGCAGCCTCCTCCGCCTTGATACGGTTCTGGTTTTCTTTCCATTCTTTTCTCAGAGCTGTAATCCGGCGCTCGCGATTTTCAATAACACCATAAATTTCCAGCGCCTCCTCCACCCGCTTCTGCCGGCTTGTCAGGTTTTCAAGCTCATGGCCGCTTCGCTGAAAGGCTTTTTCCAGCTCGAATATTTCCTTATCCAGAGTGTAGCTCTCGTGCTCCAGCTTTTTCAAAGACTCACTGTCCTCCTGCTGGCGTTTTCCCTTTTCCTCAAGCTGCGAAAGCTCTCCGCTTCGCTTTTGCAATCCCGCATGCTTTTCCTCAAAGACACGCAAACTTTCAGACAGCCTTTTTTCAATATCCAACTTTTCCTGAAGCTGCTCAATAACCGTGATGTATGATGGCGCGCTGACAGCCTCGTATTCTGCTTGCGACTTTTCAAGGGCTTTCTGGCAATCCTCCAGCTGCTTTTTAATAATGGTCAGCTCTGCGGCAGCCCCTTCTTTTTTACGGTAGGCCCGGGCCCAGGCTTCCTCATAGGGCTTGACCAAAAGCGCTTTCTTCGACAGAGCCAGCATCTCCTCTTTTTCCCGGACTGCTTGCCGCTCATTCTCCAGTTTCACCAGCCTTTTTTTCTGGTTTTCCAGCTGCTCAAACTGGATGTTAATCTGTTCACCAGCGGCAAGAGTAATGCGCAGCTGCTCCAGCGACTGGACCGCCTCTTTCTCCTGTCCTGTCAGAACACCAATTTCAGACGCATCGGCCTCGATTTCCTTCCGGGTTAAATCCAGTACATAATCCATGGTTTTATCATTCTGCGTCAAGGTATCCGCCAGCGCGGAGCCCCCACTGCATTTGATGTGCTGGCGCTCTGTCTCCATCTCAACACTCAGGTCATTATGGCGTCCTCTTATTTCGCGCAGTCCTGAGGCTACCTTATCCTTGAGGGTGTTGTACAAATCCATTCGGAAAATACTTTTTAAGAGCTCAACCCGCTCTTCTTCTCTGGCTTTCAGAAGACGGCTGAACTCTCCCTGGGGCAGCATGACGATCTGGCGGAACTGGTTGGCGTTAATACCGAGGATCTCCTGAACCTTTTCTCCCACCTCTGCCACTGAAGCGGAGATCAGTTTTTCCTCACCGCCTGCTATCTCGTACAGCACAGCCTCGTGCTTTTGCCGGGCCGTACCCTGGCCGCGTTCTTTTTTCCGATCCTGTTCAGGGATTCGCTTAATGCGGTAGGTCTTTTCCCGCAGCTCAAAGGTAAAATCCACCCACATCATCTCCAGCGGGTCGCCAAACTGGCTTTTCATCTCTCTTGACTGGCGAAAGGTGTTGCTGCCCTCGCCGTACAGTGCGTAGCACAGCCCGTCAAAAATAGTGGTTTTTCCGCTGCCGGTGGGGCCGGTAATCAGGAAAAGCTCTTTGTCCAGCCTCGTGAAATCAATTTGCTCCTCCATAAAAGGACCAAAATGGTGCATATAAAGGGCAATGGGTTTCATTTCTCTTCCTCCATAGTGGTTTCAAGCAGCTCCGTTATCACTGCCTGCTCATCTGCCTGCATAGCCTCGCCGTTGACAAAGGTATAAAAATCCTCAAACAGCTTCAGCGGGTCCTGTATCCGCTCCTTGATACGGCGGCTGCTTTTCTGTGCTTCGGTTTTCTCCCGTTTTTCGTAAGCCATCTCCAGCACATTCGGGTAAACCCTGCGAAGCTTGTCCATGGGATTTACCAGCCGCTCCTGATCCTCCAGAATTACCTTCAGATAATCCTCTCTGCCCTCAGCCTCGTAAGCCTCAAGAGCGGTCAGCCCTTCAAGCTCCCCATGGATAACGCGCAGGTCGCGCAGCGGTTTAAAGCTTACCGGTTCCAAAGCCAGAGCACCCTTTTCACCAAGCTCCACCAGTGTCACAGATTTTTTCTGATTCCATTCCGAAAAAGAATATTTTAGCAGAGAGCCGGAATAGCGCACCTTATCCCACAGCACCTTCTGCGGCCTGTGCAGATGGCCCAGTGCCACGTAGTCAAAGGCTTCAAAATGCTCGGCACAGGCGTACTCAATGCCCCCGATCTCAATGGGTCTGACCGAATCATCAATGGTCTGAATATCTGCCATATTGCCTAAAATCAAGCCGTGAGAGACCAAAACGTTGCGTCTGGACATATCCATCCGCTCTGTGATCTCATCGGTAATCTCCCGGTACATCTCATCATAGCTTATGGTCTTTTCAAGCTTCATCAGGCTCCGGTATTCCACAGGCTTAATAAAAGGCACTGTCCAGAAGCAGACCTCGCCCCATTCATCGTTTAGTATCACAGGTTCCTGCCCTGGCAGGTAATTGCCCGCGATATGAAGGCCCTGCTTTTCAAGAATGCCGCCATTCATGGCCAGCCGCTCCCGGCCGTCGTGGTTACCGCCGATGAGCAGCACAGGGATTTTCAGATTGAGAATAATTTCCGAGAGCACTGTATCCACCAGCCCCAGAGCTTCCTTGGAAGGAACCGACCGGTCATAGATATCGCCGGCGACTAAAAGGATATCCGGCCGCTCCCGGTCAAGCCAGGCAAGCAGCTGTGTGAGTACAGCCTCCTGATCCTCCAGCAGGCTTTTTTCATTAAGTGTCCGGCCTATATGCCAGTCTGAGGTGTGTAATATTTTCATGATCGTTCTCCTTTATGACAAGTATAGCGGATTCTTACAAAAAACACAAAAGCCGGAGTACGAATACTCCGGCTGATTTGTAAAAATTTTGAAAGAGGGTAACTTGTTTACAGTGTTATCATACTGCTTTTTGCTTAATTGCCCCTTAAGCTTTTGGGGCGTTTTTATTCTGGCTTACCACGCTTTTTAATGCCTTGTGAAACTTTGAGGAGCACTGAATCTTGGCGCCGCATACCCGATCGCCCTCACGGTAAAGCACGACGTATTTAGCCTTATTCTCGATCCGGGCCACGGTATAATTCTTAACCTTGCCGTTAATCCCCTTAAAGGCCTCCTCCGGTATCACATCGAACATTGCCTTTACTGGAATATCTGCAACTTCTTTGCGCCAGAAAAAGATTTTCCGCTCGATGTTCAGGCTTTGATGCGTCAGCAGCATAAAAAACCCTGTGGTGATAAACCGAAGAATTACAACAAACACCACAATCATCACAATCAGAGCTGCGATGCCGATCCCTGTTTTTAAAGCGTAGTCATCCATTTGACTGATGGAACGGTTATAAATAAATACATAGGCCACGACAAACAACCCGATCAGTATCATGCCAACGGCGCTGAACTCCCGGCTGCGGACCTCTTCTCTTGCCTTTACTGCCATTATAATCTCCCTTGATAATCGATTCTTTTCAATTATCATACCCGATTTGGAGAAGTTTTGCAAGGCTGCCCACTGTCTCAAAAAACAAAAAATCCCTGGCACTCCAGGGACTTATTCAAAAGCCTTAATTAAGCTTCCGGTGAAAATTCATCTTTGCTGACGCCGCATTCCGGGCAAACCCAATCTTCCGGCAGATCAGCAAAAGCTGTTCCAGGAGCTACACCATTATCAGGATCACCTACAGCGGGATCATAAACATAACCACAGATATCACATACATATTTTTGCATTTTTTCTCCTCCTTCGAAGGTCTAGAATTTGTTTGTCTTGTATATACCCCGGAGCCTTTAACTTTAAACTCCGTTACCGCAATTATAACGAAATTTTCTCTATTTTTCAATGAAAACTTAAACATTTCGGGATTTTAAGGTATAATAGTTTTCGACATCTGTCATTGGAGGCGCTTATGCAAAAAATAAAACCCTATCTGGCTATTTCCTATACTCTTGTTTTCTGGGGTATTTCTTTTATCAGCACAAAAATCTGTCTTCAGGCTTTTTCAGTATACGCTTTAATTTTCGGGCGCTTCGCCATCGCGGCGATTATTCTGATGCTGGTCAAGCGAAAGCTTGAGCCCGAACAGCGGCTTCTGAAACATGATCTTCCCCGTGTTTTAATCGCAGGCCTCATCGGCTTTACGGGCTATTATGTTTTCGAAGCTGTGGGCGTAGACCTGACCGGAGCTTCCATGGCTTCCATTTTATTGAGCCTTGTGCCGATTTTCTGCATGCTCATTGACACAATCATTTTAAAACAGCGTTTTACGCTCATAAAAGCTGCCGCCGTAGCCTTTTCCGTAGTGGGCGTTGTTATGATTGTGGGCCTTTCTGAAATTCAGCTCAATCCCTGGGGCTGTGGCGCCATGATTCTTTCGGGCCTTGGCTGGCTTTTATATAACTATCAGGCCAAGCCCCTTTACAGCCGTTATACCGGTCTGGATATCACCACCTATCTCTCGGCCTGTATTGCGGGGGTTACACTGCCACTTGCCCTTATTTTCCCGCCAGATTTCAGCCTTTTTACTGGAGAGATCATCATCAATTTTCTGTTTTTGGCAGTATTGGTCTCCGCAACGGCAAACCTCACCTATATGTATGCCCTGAAGAGCATCCCCATTCTTACTGTGACCATCCTCGTCAATTTTGTACCGGTCGTCACCATTATCTTCAGTGCGCTTGTGCTCGGCGAGACCTTCACAGCGCTTCAGCTGCTCGGCGCGGCCCTGGTTATCGCATCGGTATGTCTAACCGCGCTGCCAGAGAAACCAGCGGATGCTTCTAAAAATAAAATGAAACCTGAAGGTTGATTTCATTTTTGAATTTTTACTTAACTTTAAATTTTCCGTCACCGGAGAGCGCGCTGCGTTTTCCGGCTTTTTATTTTGCCTGCCGCATCCTGTAAACACCTCTATGCTTCCTTATTATATATACGCCAAACTATTTCCTTCAAAAATATTTTTCTATTTTTTTCGTAAAATATTATAAATTTTAAAATAGAAATTTGAAAACACGGATAAAAATCTTCATATTTCATCTTTGAAATCCTTTAATGGTTTTTTTTACAAAAAACGGCTGTTTTTAGCCATTCCTTTGCTTTCGACTTTTTGGCACGAGACTTGCGTTATATAAAGGCATAAGAAAAAACACATAATGATCATGGAGGGTAATGATTATGACACGTAACTTTTATTCCAATTTATTCACTCGCAAAGAGGACATTGAACTGATTCACGACAAAAGCTTGTATCTGCTCGCAAATAAGGGGATTTTATTTGATAACGAAGAAGCTCGCGATATTTTAGCAAAAGCAGGCTGTAAGGTAGACGGCAAGATTGTCTATATCGACAAAGACCTGGTTGAAAAATGTGTGGCTCTGGTTCCAAAGACCTTTGATATGTATTCAAGAGGTATGAAATTCACAACAGGCGTCGGACAGGAAATGATGGTCCAGTCTTCACTGGGTCCGGTCAATGTTCTGGATAACGGCGAATACCGTAAGGCTAACGCAGAAGATTATATCAATTTCATTAAAATTCATCAGGACAGTGATATCATGCACCTGATCGACGCCGACATCGTCGTACCAAATGATATTCCGACAAAAATCCATACTGAATGGACAACTCTGGCAAACTTAAAATATTCCGATAAATTAATCGGCGGTCACAATGGTACCAAGGAACGCTGCGAAAAATTCATCAAACTGGTTCAGGATTTCAATGATGACCACGAACACTGCCAGACCATTACTCTGGCCACTAACTCCGCACCATTTGCATGGAACAAGGAAATGTGCGATACCATCATCACTTACGCCAGAATGGGCCAGGCTCTGGTTATCACAGGCGTTGGCTTAGCCGGCATGACTTCTCCACCGACCCTGGCTTCCACCACGGTTCAGAACAACACCGAACTGCTGGCCGGTCTTGTTTTATCTCAGCTCGTTCAGCCGGGCGCACCGGTTATCTACCAGCTAAGCTCACTGGAATGTGACTTGAGATACTCCCTGTGCGTATGCGGCGGACCAGAAACCTTCCAGTCCTTCTGCACCATGCGTGAACTGGCAGACTTCTACGGACTGCCCTGCCGCGCCAACGGCTGTCTCGCAGACGCCAAACAGGATGACTACCAGAGCGGCGCTGAATCCATGCTGATCTGTCTGTCCGGCTATATGGTAGAACCTGAACAGTTATACATGCTCGGCGGCATCCTGGATTCTTACGGCGCCTTAGGCTATGAAAAATATATGCTTGACGAACAAACCGCCCGCATTGTCAAACATCTCTTAAAGGGAACCACCATCAATGACCAGACACTCATGATGGATAAAATGGAAAAAGTCGAACACAAAACCAACTACATCGCCCGTACCAACAAGCTGTACAAGGCAGATTTCTTCCTGCCGCCACTGTACAACCGTCAATCCATTGGTAACTGGGAAGCTGCCGGCAGCCCGACCGTACAGGAACTTGCACGCAAGGCTTGGCAGGACCGCGTAGCCAACTACGAACTGCCGACCAAACTCGAAGCGTTCCAGGAAAAAATAATCAAAGACTTGATTCCTGAAGAATTCATGTTCTAAATTCCTTAACAATAACTAACCCATTTCATTAGTGCAAAATAGGGATTCGGCAATACCAGAACTTATTTTGCACTAATTTTTTTATCAAGGAGAGAGGAGACCTATGATGAATAACAGTGTTACCAACAAGGACAACTTAAGCAAATTCAGGACAATGCTGATCATTTTCCTGGTCAGCTTTGGTTCAGCAGTGCTTTTTCAGATTATTTACTTCCGTTTTTCGTTTTATGACACCATGATGACCAGCCTGAACATCAACAACGCCCAGCTTGGCGCCACCGGTGGTATCTACGGCCTTGTCGCCACCATCTGCTATCTTCCGGGCGGGATTATCGCAGACAAGATCCGGGCAAAATACCTTGCTTCGATCGGCTTCTTCACCACTGCTGCCGTTATCTGCTGGTTTGCGACACTTCCGTCTTACACCAGCATCATGATTATTTTTGGCCTTCTCGGCGTTACCAGCACCCTTATTTTCTGGGGTATTCGTTATAAGCTGATCCGTCTGGTCAGCGATGACACCACTTATTCGCGAAATATTGGCCTGAGTTACGGAATCTACGGCGTCGGCGGCCTGCTTCTGGGTTTTGTCTCGCAGCAGATTTTTAACGCTTTCGTGTCAGACTCTGCCGCTGGTTTTGTGGTTGTCTTAATTGTCAGCGCTATTTTAAATGTTATTTTTGGTATCGCCACCTTGTTTTTTGTTCCAAAATTTGACGATGAAATCAAGGAGGGACAGGGCTTTAACCTCAATGAATTTAAAGAAGCCATCAAGCATCCTGGCGTTTGGCTGACCACAGCGTCCATGTTCTTTGTCTACTGCGCCTATGCCGCCATGGCTTATACAACACCTTACCTGACCGATGTTTTTGGGGCTTCCATGGGCATTACCTCTACTGTCGGTATGATCCGTACTTACGGTATCGCTCTGCTTTCTGCGCCGATCATCGGCAGCATTGCCACCAGAATCAACTCACCAGCTAAGGTGCTCATTCTGATCATGGCTTTAACAGCAGTCTGCTCGGCAATCCTGATCTTCCTGCCGACAACGGCCGCGCTTTTAATGGTTGCCATCGTATTAATTCTGGCCATTGGTTTTTTCCTGACAGGCGCATACGGCGTTGCTTCCTCCCAGTTTACCGAATCCGCTGTGCCGACCACAATCTTCGGTGCCGCTACCGGTATCCTGTCGGTCATCGCCTTTATTCCAGATATGTTTGTACCGGTTATCACTGGTAACTGGCTGGATCAACATCCAGGTATGATTGGCTATCAGATGAGCTTTGGCTGCTTCCTGATCGCAGCTTCCATCATCGCGGTACTCTGCTCTGTGGCTATCCGTATCTATGTTAAGAAAAAGAATATTCAACCTGAAGATAAATAATAAACACCTGAGCGGGGACGGCCTGGCTTTCCCCGCAAAATATAAAATAGCCTGTTTACCATAATTTATCCGTTAAATCATTGGACTAAACCATCAAAACGTAGTAAGATAAAACCATCTTACGAATACAAATGTGTGATTGTGAAAGACAGAAGGGGGCGGACTTATGAAAAAATTTAAAATCGACAAATGGGCTATTATTATCACGCTGGTCATTGTACTGGCGCTCAGCATCTACATTGTACTCCTGCCGGAACAGGCAACTGCAACGCTCAATAATCTGCGCGTTTTTACAACATCCAAAATGGGTTTTTACTTTGTTTTGATTACCATCGGCATTTTTGCTGTGAACATCAGTCTTGCCTTCTCTAAATATGGAAACATTAAACTCGGCAAGGGCGATCCGAACTACAAAACCTTCAGTTGGATTGCCATGATTTTTTGTGCCACCATGGGAACCAGTATCCTGTACTGGGCTACACTGGAATGGGTTTATTACTATACAGGGCCGCCGATGGGGCTGGCCCCGCAGAGTATAGCAGCCGCGGAGGTCGCCGTATCCTACAGTTTTTTCCACTGGGGTATTCCGGCCTGGGGCATCTATGCCATCGGTACAGTCCCCATTGCCTACCGCTACTATATCCGTCAGAAAGACGGTCTTTCTCTGGCCGGCGGCTGTGAAGGGGTTACCGGCGGAAAGCCTGTCTGGAATAAGATCATCAATATCATTTTTATTTTTGGTATTGTATCCGGTATTATCATCAGCTTTGGAACAGGGATTCCTATGCTGGTCAATAATCTGCACAACAGCATCGGAACGCCAGATACCTTCATCATGCAGGTAATTATGGTTGTAATCGTTACTTTTATTTTTACCCTTAGCTCTTATGCCGGGCTCGACAAAGGGATGAAGTTCTGTTCAGATTCTACAACCTACCTCTTTTTCATCTTGCTGGCTTTTGTATTTATTTTTGGGAATCCTTTATTCCAGATTGAAAACACCATTAAAAGCCTTGGGCTCATGATCAATAACTTTGTCCCGATGATCTTTGAGACAGAACCGATTGTCAAAACCGGCTTTACCGCAGACTGGACGGTTTTTTACTGGGCCTGGTGGATTACCCTGGCACCTTGGATGTGGATTTTTATTGCAAAGATTTCCAAAGGGCGTACTATCAAACAGGTCGTGCTCACCATTTCTCTGGCTGGCCTCATCAGCACAGTACTGTTCTTCGGTATACTTTCAAACTACGGCCTTAACTTACAACTGACCGGGCAGTTTGACTTTGTCTCGATTCTACAGAACCAGAGCCCTGAACAGGTTATCTCATCGGCCATTATGGCTTTGCCGCTTGGCAAAATTGTGCTCTTTGTGTGGTTTATCGTCGGCCTGATGTTGCTGGTCACAACACTGGACTCTGCTGTATTTACACTGGCGGCGGCCTCGGTCACCAACCTGAAAACCGATGAAATCCCTCCCAAAAGCCTGAAACTTTTCTGGGCAGTCATCATTGCCGCGATTCCACTGTGCCTGATGTTTGCCAAGGCTCCGCTGGATTCGCTGAAATCGACCATTATCATCACAGCGGTTCCCGTTTCTATCACGCTGATTTTCTGTATCATTTCCATTTTCAAATGGCTGAAGCAGGATTACGGCGACATGACAAGGGATGAAATCACTCGACTGGAAAAGGAAACACCTCCCGATCTCCCGGAAACCGGAGACCTTTCCCCGAGCACAGGTGAGAAACAAGTGTGATCAATGCTTAACAGACCCGGGTGACTTTCATAAACCCTGAAAACCTTATTGGTTTTCGGGGTTTTTTTGCATTATTAAGCTTCTGTCTCAACAAGATTGGACAAAACGCATAAAATATATTAAGATAACATTACCTTGCGAATGTAAAGATTTTTTCAGCCAGCTCATCTTTACATATCTAAGGAGGTAAAAAAACATGAAAAAATATAAAATTGATAAATGGGCTATTATTATCACTCTGGCACTGGTTGCAGCCTTTAGCGTCTACATCATACTGATGCCGGCTGCAGCGACGGAAGCCCTGAATAAAATCCGGGTTTTCATTACCACCAAGATGGGCGTTTACTTTATTCTCATTACCATTGGAATATTCGTGTTTAACTTTGCTGTGGCTTTTTCTAAATTTGGGAATATCAAGCTTGGCAAGGATAAACCGGAGTACAAAACCTTCAGCTGGATCGCCATGATCTTCTGCGCAACGATGGGCGCCGGGCTTTTGTACTGGGCCGTTCTCGAGTGGGTCTATTACTATATCACACCGCCCATTGGCATTACGCCTGAGAGCATCGCTGCCGCTCAGGTGGCTGTATCCTACAACTTTTTCCATTGGGGCGTTCCCGCCTGGGGAATCTATGCTATCGGCACCATTCCTCTGGCCTATCGTTTTTATGTCCGCAGACAGGAGGGCCTCTCCCTGGCAAACGGCTGCGAGGGGGTTACCGGCGGCCAGCCAATCTGGAATAAAATCATCAACATTGTATTTATTTTTGGAATTGTTTCCGGCATTATTCTGTCCTTCGGGACCGGGATTCCAATGCTGGTTAATAACCTGCACACCAGTCTCGGCACACCCGATAACTTTATCATGCAGGTCGTTATGGTGATCGCCGTCACCATTTTCTTTACAGCCAGTTCTTACGCAGGGCTTGACAAGGGGACGAAATTCTGTTCGGACTCCACTATTTACCTGTGTTTCTTTTTACTGGCCTATGTCTTTATTTTTGGCGGGCCTCAATTCCAGCTGGAAAATACCATTAAAAGCTTCGGCATGATGATCACCAATTTTGTGCCCATGATCACTGAAACTGAGCCCATTGTCAAGACTGGTTTTACAGCGGACTGGACCGTTTTTTACTGGGCCTGGTGGATTACCCTGGCACCCTGGATGTGGATCTTTATTGCGAAAATCTCAAGGGGGCGCACCATCAAAGAGGTTATCCTGTGCATCACCGGAGCGGGCTTGCTCAGTACAATTTTGTTCTTTGGCGTATTATCCAACTATGGACTCCAGCTGCAGCTTACCGGTTCCTTTAACTTTGTCGAAATTCTCCAGACTCAGAGTCCGGAACAGGTTATTTCAACGGTTATCGCGGCTCTGCCGTTTGGCAGGATCATCCTGCTTGTCTGGTTTCTCACTGGTGTCATGCTGCTCATCACCACTTTGGATTCCGCTGTCTTTACTCTGTCTGCGGCTTCTATTAAAAACATCAGAGATGATGAAGTCCCGCCGAACTATCTCAAGCTCTTCTGGGCCATTGTTATTTCGGCGATTCCACTGTGTCTGATGTTTGCAAAGGCGCCACTGGATTCTTTAAAATCAGCCATTATCATTTCGGCGCTCCCGGTATCGGTAACGCTGATTCTCTGCGTTGTATCCTTATATAAATGGTTAAAAAAGGACTTTGGAAGTCTGACACGGGCCCAGATCATTGAAAAAGAAAAAGACCCCACTCCAGATTTTGATCCCGGCGATTTCACTTTACCCGAACAGGATAAAAAGTCAAATAAAGAGGAATCTCTGACCGAATAAAAAAGGACTGCTGCACCGTAATTTTTAATCAACGGACAGCAGTCCTTTTTATTTTGTTTTCTTTATCAAAACCACTGCGCTGGCAATAACACCGATGATCAGAAACATCGCTGCCAGGCCGCCGATATTGGACAGCATCTTTATTCCTGTCAGCCCATCACCTATTCCCATCATAATCCATGTGACAACGCCAATAATGACGCCCCACACAATCTTGAGGTATGCCGGGCTGTCCACCGTTTCATTCTCTGGCTGACGGCAGCAAAGGTTGGTGATGGCAACAGTTGAAGAATCCGCCGCTGTCACAAAGGAAATCAGCACTGCCGCGAGATAAACCGGGACCATGAGCTCTGCCATCGGCAGATTTTTGAAAAGCTGGTAAATAACATTCTCATAGCCCAGCTGATAGGCCTCCACCAATCCGCAGACCGGCGTATTAAACAGAATATTTACAGTCGCACCGGAGATGATCATAAACCACAGCACACTGAACAGCGCGGTGAGAAGCAGATTCATTTTTATGATCTCCCGGATGGTTCTCCCATAGCTGATCTGTCCGAGAAACACAGCCGTGATGGGCGTCCAGGCCATCCAGTTGCCAAAATAGTACATGGTCCAGTTCTTAGTCCAGGGATCGCGCTCCAGCACACCAGTAAACAACGCGCCTGAAAAAAAGGTATCTAAAAACTCCCCTATTCCCTCTATTCCAAAGGAGACGATAAAAAGCGTGCCGCCAAAGCACAGAATAAACAAAAGAATAAAAATGTATATTCCAACATTGATATTTGATAAAATCGTGATGCCCTTTTTTATGCCTGAAATAGCCGATATAATGGAAATACCGCCTACAAAAACAATGATCGCAAGCCAGACAGCCGGGTTAGAGGACAAACCAAAGAGCCGGCTTAGTCCGCTGTTAATGCTCAAAGTTCCAATACCAAGGGACGCCGAAAGACCTGTGACCAGTGAAAAGACACACACCACATCAATGAGCCCGTTCATCCTCACGCGGCCCTTCTCACGAATCAATGGCGCCATCATTGAACCAATGGAAAAGGAAGCTTTCATATTGTAACAGCCGTAGGCGAACATCACTGCCAGCAGAGTATACATGGCGTAAGGCAGCACTGTCCAGTGCCTGTAAATCGCCGCCATGGCAAAACGGGCGGACTCCGCGGTCATGGCCGCAATGCCGGTTGATTCCGGCGGATATAAAATATGCTGTACCGGCTCCGCCGCTCCCCAGAACACAATGCCCGCTGCAATGGTCGTGCCAAGCGTTACCGTAAACCAATTCCAGTTCGTAAGCTTCGGCTTTGCCGCAGGTCCACCGATTCTCACCCTGCCCAGCGGCGAAAAATAAATCCATATGCAGATCCCAAGTGAAACGACAGCGGTGAGCAGAAACGCCCATCCGAAATAATTGAGAATCCAGTCGTAAAAGGCTGTGGCCAGAGCGGAAAAGCCCGCCCCGTCACAAAGATTCCAAATGATACATCCAATAAACAATATAGCTGGCGGCAAAAAAACTCCCCACCTTATTTGTCTGTATTTCATATGAGCGCCTCGATTCCAAGCATAGAAGGGTTCTTTTTTATTGTCTACTCCACTTCCGCTGTCTGTTCTTTACTTTTTCGAATCTGTCTGAACAGCACACCAGCTGCGACTAACCCAATAGCTGTCACCACAATCATGTACACGAAGATATGCTGGTATCCGCCGATTCCAGGATACTTATCCATCCAGTTGCCAATCAGGCTGTAAATATAAGCCTCTGGAATGAAGCCGACCAGTGAGACAAAGCCCATTGCCGTACCGCTGTAGGACAGTGGAATCTTAAGTTCATCAATAGCTGCAAAGTAGATACCTCTGAGCATGAACATTGAAAGTCCCGTTGCCAGCATAAAAGCGATAAATACGCCGAGATACTGCGGGTTATTCGGAATAATCATATATGCGGCATAACAGATAACCGGGATAATGGAGGTAAAGAATATCACCTTGATGTTTGAACCGATCTTATCTGCAATAAACCCGCTGATGAGCCCGCCGACAATAGCCATTCCATAAATACGCAGAATTCCCAGAAATGCGGCTGTTGAGGCAGACAGTCCAAAGAACTCCGTTAAATAAGGGGTCAGATAAGAGTAAGATGCGTAAATGGAGCAGACAGAGAATACCACGATGGATAAAAGCCAGAGCTTCGGCATTTTTACAACCTTTACCAGATCCTTGACTGAGGCCCCTGTTTTTTCTTCTGGATTATCTGTCGGCTTATTGTCACTCAGGCCAAACCAGGCAAAAACACCGCCGATGATGGCCAAAACCGCATAGCCGATAATCACCCAGCGCAGCGCCAGATAGTTGGCTCCGGTGGTGTTAAAGATAAACAGGATCACCATTCCATAAAGCACTGGCATAATGCCCGTTCCGCTTTCACGCATTCCGAACAGACGTCCCTGCTCACTGCTGTCGCCCAACTGTCTTGTGGCTTTCAGCATAGCGGCCCAGAAGGTCAGCGATGAGAGAACTCCATACATGACATAGATAAATATAAGAACAGGGTAAGAAGGATATGTTGACAACAAAATCCCCAGAGCGCCTGTTCCCACCAGTGAGAAGGCAATCAGCTTTCTGGCGGAAAGACGGTCAGCCAGGTACCCGCCAGGAAAGTAACCAATCATTGAGATAAAACCAAAAATACTCATCAACAGGCCAAGCTGGGAGTTTGAAATATTCATGGCTTCCAGAATGACATCGTAATAATTATAGCTTAAATAGGGCAGTTCATAAATCGTACTCCCCGCAAGAATCAATGCGAAAAGTGCCACATACTTTTTAACTTTTGAGTCTTTAGCAGTGCTATCCATTTTTTTCTCCTAATTTTCTAAATGCTTTCCCGGTATTCTTCAGGAATATACGGCGCTACAATCGCGTTCTGTTCCTTTGTGATTTCCGGCGGCTGATAAGAGGCAATTCTTTCCTTCGCAACCTTTTCAGCCATTTCCTTTAAGGAGCGCCGCCCTTCGTTCTGCCATACGTTAGGGTCTTGCTTATTAAAGAACTTTGGCATAACAAACTCTTCACGGTACATCTTTGGCGTTCTGCCCTTTAAATAAGAGCCGCGTGGCCCGATTTTCCTGATCAAATCAAAACAGCCTTTTTCCTCAGAGGTATCAATTCCAGCGGCCATTCGTCTTGCGTAGAGCAAGGTATCTTCATCCAGCATATATTTTTCATAGCTGAAGATATTAAAAGAGCCCATAATACCGCAGGCGTGAAGGATCAGGTCAACGCCGGATTCATAAGTTGCGTTTAACACCAGCATAGATTCCGCGCCGGCCTGGTAGTCCAGATCCTTTGCGTCGCTCAGGCTTCCGCCGCTGCGGCATGGCATTTTATAATAGTCCGCCATGGCTACAGCCGCGTAGACCATTAAAGCGGTTTCCGGTGAGCCAATACTCAAAAGAATACTTCTCAAATCGGTGGAGGCGGAGGTGTTGCCATAAATAACCGGCACTCCCGGGCAGGCAAGCTGCGCCAGCGTTAAGCCTGCCAGTATTTCTGCATTGGTCAGGCTCACAGTCGCAAAGACAGACGGCGGCGAGGTTAACGCCGGCATCGCGCAGGGCGTAAACCAAATCGGCTGCTTTTCAGCGCAGAAAGCAAACATTTTTTCAAGGGGGGCAAAATCATAGCAGAGCGGCGATAAGGAATTGACACAGAAGGAGTTGACATAACGCTCCTGTTCCTCTACCCCTTCAAAGGCTTTAATGATTTTAAGGCTTTTAACCGTTGTATCAAACAGCTCCTCATGCGGTACCGAAAAGGTATCCGGGTCGAAACAGGCGATCTGCGGACTGTATTTCAGCAGCATCCCAACATTAGAGAAAATTTTCTGTTCTTTTGTAAAATTAGTAGTATCCGCAAAATAGTCCATGTAATTATAATCTGTTGCCGGACTGGTAGACGCCAGTTTGAAAATATTGATGGTATCCTCATTACGCATACGGCGAATGGAATTATGGTCCTCAACATATACTGCACCACAGGCAGGCATATTAACGCGGCTGCCGTCGCCAATGGTAACAGACCCCTTTGTCGAATACAGCTCAAATGTCTCTGGACACTGTGCTACGGCCTGATTCACCAAATCTTCGCTTATAAAAACAATGTCCCCCTCAATCTCTGCACCATGCTCTTTGAATAATTCTAAAGCTTTTGGATGCTCAAAACGTACGCCGACCTCTTTTAAAATTCTCAGCGACTCTTCGTGGATGCGCTCGATATCTTCTTTCGAAACATAATGACTAAATTTCTTCAACGTTCTCTCTCCTCGTTTTTTCATTCTAAAAATTTAAACCGGTTAATTTTTGTAATTGTAGGATAACACGATTTTACGATTGTGTCAACACTTTTTTAAACGGGTTAATTTTTATGTTGTAAAAGTTTTGAGAAATGTGATAGAATAAGCACAGCAACACAATTATTGATCAATATCATGAAAAGAGGAAACAATGGAATATAAAAAAAGCAAGGAAACCCGCGATAAGATTTTCAACCTTGCCAAAAAATCATTTTATGAAATTGGATTTAAAAAAACAACGATCCGCAACATTGCAAAGGAAGCCGGCATCAACCACGCATTGGCTTATTACCATTTCAATGGGAAATACGACATTGCCCACCATATTGTTGACGAATTTCACCAGAAGGCAGAGGTAGCCTTTAACAAACTGACGGCCAATATGTCGTTTGAAGATCCGCTTCTTCGCCTTTTAGCCCTCTACCGCTTCGGGCTGCGGGAAATTTATGATAACGAATGGGATTTCAACTTCTATGTCGAGGTTTATCAGCAATCCTACTATGACTCTGATCTTGTGGAAAACTGCGTTAAAATTCTGGATTTTTATCATTATCCCATCGACCGCAAAAAAATTGATATTGCGGTTCTGTCCACCTCCTCCTCATGGGGGCAGTTGTATACCAATGAGGATGTTCCCTACAGAGACCACTTCACACACCGGGATATCATGGACTCCATTGATATCATGCGATGGTCTTATCTGGGTTTTGAACCTGACTTTATCATTGAAAAAATAAAACAGTCTGAGGCGCTGCTTGCCTCTCTGCCCATTATGAATATTCGCATTTTAGAAAAACAGTAAACAAAAACGTCATCCCAGCTACAAACTGAGATGACGTTTTTTTAATCCCCTTTTCCCAGTAGTGGGATACCCTGTATTGGGATAGTTTCCAGAATCTGCTTTGCCTCTTTTATTTTTCGCGTGACTTCTTCTCTGCTGAAACCCAGATAGCACCACCTTAAAATATCCGTTGTATCCCGTATCTCGTCCAGATCCACCGGGGAGGAAAGCAGCTTTGCATTAAAATAAAGCTGGCTCCAGACGCTGGTTGTCGAGAGCACCGCGATCTCAGCCATTTTTTTATCCACAGACATCCCATGCTCCTGGCACGCCAGCATACAATACTCAACCTGCGATTTATCACAATATGGTTTTTCATAAGCGTGAAGATAAAGCTCCAAATCCCTTGGATTTTGATATATCTCTCTTAAAACTGCCCGGACGAGCAGCAGAGAAAATAAAAACAGATCCTTCTCCGCGTCAATATATTTTTTAAACACTGTTGACGCCCTGTAAAAATGCTCGTCTATGATACGGTGTGCCAGCTCATATTTACTGTCAAAATAATAATAGATCAACGCCTGATTTGTTCCCAGAGCGTCTGCAATTGAACGCATGGTGGTCTTTTTAAATCCCACCTCATAAAAAGACTGCTTGACAATACTTAAAATTTTTTCTTTTGTTTCCTTGCCTTTTTTATACTCCATGAAATGCCTCAATCAAATAATTTTTGTATAGCTATATTATAACATACTCTGACAAAAAAATCTTCAAAATAATTAAACGGTTTAATTTTTATTCTTGACATACTGAAATTATGGCTGTATAATACACTCATAAAAATTAAACCGTTTAATTTAAATTTTTAAAAGGAGTCTTTTATGAAAAAGTATAGCCATTATGTTTCAAAGGAAACCATTGAACGTATTCACGAGCAGTCTCTGCGCGTATTGAAAGAAATCGGCGTGCGCTTTGAAAACCCGCGCGCGCTGGATCTTCTGGCCAAAAACGGCGTCAAGCTTGACGGCTGCATCGCCTATTTTGATGAGGAAACCGTCGTAAACGCCATGAAGCTTGCTCCTTCCGTTTTTGAATTAACCTCAAATACCAAGGGCAATCTGACCATCGGCAATGAAAGCCGTATTACCATGCCCAGCGGCGGCCCAGTCTACATTACTGAAAACGGCGTTATCCGTAAAACTGTTAACCAGGATATCATCAATTTTCTTAAATTAACTTCGACCAGCGATGAAATCGGTTATCAATACATTGATTTTCTCCCTAACGACGACCATTTAAACGAAGATCAAAAAATTTACGCCTCCGAAGCGCTGTTGCTGAAATACGGCAAACAGCCGGCCTGTATTGATCCCGACACCTTTTTAATGGACGAGGGCAAAATTTACAACGCCACTTTAAAAAGCATTGACCTCATCCGTAAATTTGAAGGTATTGAAGACCACGAAAAACACATCAACTCCTTCTGCGTCAATTCTATCTCGCCGCTTTGCTATGATTTTGCCCCCCTTGAAAAAATGTTTGCCTTCTGCGAACAAAACCAGCCACTTTGGTTCTCTCCCTGTGCCATGCCCGGCATGACTGCCCCTCCGTCGGTTATGGCAACACTGGTGATGACTAACGCTGAAATTCTGGCCATTAACGCACTCGCACAGATGATTAAGCCTGGTGTTCCGGTTATTTATGGCAACACCTCCGCCTCCACAAACCTGCGCACCCTGCTCCTCAGCTTCGGTGCGCCTGAAACTATGCTCATGTGCTACGCCACAGCTGCCATGTCCGACTTTTACGATGTTCCCTGCCGTACCGGCGGCGCACAGTCTGACGCTAAAGATACCGATTACCAGTCCGGCGCGGAATCCATGTTCATGATCCAGTCCTGTATGGAATGCGGTACTGATCTGATCTACCACGCAAGCGGCATGATGGGCAGTATGAACCTTTACAGCTATGAAAAATTTATTCTGGATGAAGAGTGTATCGCTTTTGCAAGAAGAATGGTTCAGGGAATTGATCCTTCTGAAGAAAAAGTCTGCTTCGACGCATTGAAAAAGGCTGGTCCTCGAGGTTCCTTTATCACCGGAAGAACTCCCAAAATGTACCGTGAAGAGTTCTATCTGCCTAAATATTTTAACAAACAGGATGTTAATGTCTGGCAAAACGAAGGCTCACACTCTGTTTTAGAGGTTGCCCGGAAAGCGGTTGACGAAAGAATCGAATCCTATGTACAGCCGGATATTACCAAGGAACAGCAGGAATTATTGAACCCATACCTTCCACCAGAATACAAAGAAAGCATATAGTAAAAAGTATCAACCCCTTCTAATGGAGAATTGAGGATTGGCAGCGGCATATATTGCCTGTATGTGCTCAATTCTCCATTGTTTTAAAAGAAAGCAGAGAAAATGGACAAATATCAATTGATCTCACAACCTGTTCCAAAATTATTTTTTCAGTATCTGATCCCGGCTGTCAGTGGAACGATGGTGAGCGCGGTCTATATCTTGGCCGATACGATCATTATCGGAAAGGGAATTGGCGCAACAGCGCTGGCTGCCTTAAACATTGTCCTGCCACTGTTCAACATTATTTATGGTGCCGGCCTGCTGTTTGGCGTCGGTGGTTCTGTACTCATGTCCATTTGCAGAGGCCGGGGACATGATGAAAAAGGCCAATGGTATTTTACCGCTGCGTTTTTGCTTAATTTATTGGCCGGCATCCTTTATATCTCGGTCTTTTTTATCTTTGAAAAAAAAATTCTGGTTTTTTTAGGTGGAACACCCGTCACTATGCCGTATATTATGAGCTACGCGCCTTATCTGTCGGGCGGGGCTTTATTTCTTTGTTTTTCAACATTTCTTCAGGCTTTTGTCCGTAATGACGGTGCCCCCAGGCTGGCCATGACCGCGGTTATTACTGGCGGGATTTTTAATCTTATCTTCGACATTCTTCTGGTTTTCCCACTTCAAATGGGGATGGCGGGAGCCGCTCTGGCCAGTGTCACCGGAACAGCTCTGGCAGACTGTATATTGCTTTCTCACTTCTTCACAAAGAAAAACGGGCTGCGCTTCCGCTTTAAAGGTTTAACGACTTTATATTTTAAAACAGTCTTCAGCAATGGCTTTACCAGTTTTCTCACCGAAATCTCAACCGGTATTGTTATTTTTGTTTTTAACCTTCAGCTTTTACGCTATGTGGGCGACATCGGCGTCAGTGCATATGGCGTTATTTCAAACACTGCCTATGTTGTGGCCGCGATCAGCAACGGCATCAGTCAGGCTGCCCAGCCAATTTTA
This sequence comes from Eubacterium maltosivorans, assembly GCF_002441855.2. Classification (NCBI taxonomy): domain Bacteria; kingdom Bacillati; phylum Bacillota; class Clostridia; order Eubacteriales; family Eubacteriaceae; genus Eubacterium; species Eubacterium maltosivorans. The sequence goes on from NZ_CP029487.1 coordinate 2,740,758, forward strand.
TCCACAAACTACGGCGCCAGTAAGTTTGAACGCATCGGCGAGGTTCGCAGAATTGGGATTAAGACTTCCCTGGCAATCTGCGCCATCCCTGCTGTTTTCGGAATTTTTGCGCCAGGCGTGTTCACCCATATTTTTCTAAACCCTACGGCCGAGGTGCTGGCACTTTCAACCTCAGCCATACGCATCTACTTTATTGGATTTTTTGTCATTGGCATCAATATTTTTATGATCAACTATTTTCAGTCTGTTGCCCGTCCGAAAATTTCATTTGTTCTTTGCCTGCTAAGAGGTTGTATTCTCAATGTGCTGTTTGTTTCTGTATTACCCTTATTTTGGGGCGTAAACGGAATCTGGATGGCAGCGCCCCTGACTGAGTTTACCTCCCTTGGAATTGGTGTTTTTCTGACAAAAAAAATTTCTCACTAAAAAACGAAGCGTTTTATCTAAACACTCCGTCTTAAGCCATCTATTTTTTCATTAAATCCTTACAGTATTCACTCACCAGCCGAAAAGCCTTGGAGTGGCTGATGTCCAGATCTTCCGCGACTTTTTTCATATTTCTGTACTTTTTATAGGACTCACGGATCAGCTGTTTCCCAACGCTTTCCAGAATATAATCATAGCTTTCCTTGTAGGTTTCCTCTACCATAGCGGTGCCCTCAATCATAAATTCCGGCAAATCCTTCGGCGCAACGGGACCACTGGTGGACAGAAGAACCGTACGTTCAATAAGATTTTTCAGCTGCCGTATGTTGCCCGGCCAGTCGTAGGCGATGAGGATCGCCATGGACTTTGGCGAAAAATCAATGTCCTTTCCATATTTTTTATTATATTTTTTCAGAAAATAGGCTGTCAGAGGCAGAATATCCTCCCGGCGTTCTCTGAGTGCAGGAATCTCAATATTGATGGTATTGATCCGCCAGTACAGGTCTGAACGGAACTTCTTTTCAGCGACCAGCTTTTCAAGATTTGCGTTGGTGGCGGCCACAATGCGGATATCCACATGCTTCATTTCACTGCCCCCTACCTGGATGAAACGCTTGTTTTCCAAAACGTCCAGCAGCTTGGCCTGAAGCCCTGGCGCCATCTCACCGATTTCATCAAGAAACAACGTGCCGCCGTCGGCCAGCTCCACAAGACCGACCTTTCCCTTTGCGCTGGCCCCTGTAAAGGCATGGGGCGCATAACCAAATAGTTCTGATTCCAGAAGGTTTTCCGGGATTGTGGCACAGTTGATAGCCCAGAACGGCTTTGAAGCCCTCAGACTTGTTTTATGCACATATTCGGCAATCAGTGTCTTGCCTACCCCTGACTCTCCCGTTAAAAGGATTGGGACGTCGGACTCTGAAACTTTTTTAATGGTCAGCAGAATTTTGCAGAAAATATAGCTTTGTCCGACAATCTCATCATCATCCTTGCCATCCTCCGCCTCTATTGTGTGTGTTTTACTCTTGCTGCCGGCCTTGCTCTTTTCACCATCCAGCTTTCGCCAGGTCATGTCATATTTTTCAGGGAGTTCATTGGCAATGGTCACAACCATTTCGATTTCGCCGTCCTTATCAAAAATGGGTGTAAGCACAGTTGAAACGCTTTTTCCAATGAGCAGATAGTTCTGCTCTGCAAAGACAGTACGTTTTTCCATGACACATTTTTCTAAAGCTGTTGGCGTCCACTTCCCTTTTCTGAAGGAATAGTTGTTCTGACCGATCATTTCTTTAGGGTCTACCCCATAATGGCGGATGGAGTTGGGATTAACGTAAATAATCTTTCCCTCTTTGTCCATCACATATACATCTGATGAACAGTTTTCCAAAATTTTAATATAGACGTCCACCGGAATGGAACGGAGATATTCCAGGTACTCTTCATCAATTCCAAATTCTTTGTTTATTTTTCCCATAAGGCACCTCTGTTGTCTTCTGAATCTTCTCAAACGCTATACGATTTCAATAGAAGTATTATATCATAGCAGCACTTACTTTTTCCAGTTAAATTCACAGCCTTTATATTCTTGAAAAGCAGTGTGCAATTCTGCAAACGGCAAGAAAAAAACACCATCCCCGGGGAATGGTGTCTTCTTTTTGTATTCTTATTAGTCTTCAGGTACAATTGCTTCTACTGGGCACTGATCTGCGCAAGAACCGCAATCTGTACATAAAGCTTCATCAATTTCATAGATAGAACCTTCAGAAATTGCTTCTACTGGACATTGATCTGCACAAGAACCGCAAGCGATACATTCGTCTGTGATTTTGTAAGCCATTTAATACACCCCTTTCTTGAACAACATTTATTTTATTATATCTTATTCTTGATTTAAAGCAAGACAATTATTTATCTTTTTTGCCTTTTTCAGGTTTTTTTTCTGATTTTTTTTCGCGTTTCCGCTCAGGCTTGCGCTCGGGCTTTTTTTCCTGCTTTTTCTTCTGAATATCCGCTAACAGATATTTTCGAACTTCGGTTTCATCCTTTTCCAGCTGCATTTTGACAAAAACTGTTTCCTCAAGGATGCTTAACTTAAAAACCTCGCCCTCGCCGTCCGGTGTAATGACCTGCTGGCCGACTCTCGGCATCTTCTTGGTGACTTCCTCATAAAACTCCTGTTCGTAGGTCAGGCAGCACAAAAGCCTGCCGCAGATACCGGATATTTTGGTGGAATTCAGCGATAGGTTTTGTTCCTTGGCCATTTTAATAGACACGGGGGTAAAATCCCCAAGCCACTGGGCACAGCAGGTCGTTCTGCCGCATACACCCAAACCCTTAAATATCTTAGCCTCATCCCGAACACCGATCTGGCGCAGCTCAATGCGCACCTTAAACACAGCTGCCAAATCCTTGACCAGATCTCTAAAATCCACACGGCCGTCAGCCGTAAAGTAAAAGATCGCCTTCTTCTTATCAAAGGTATACTCCACATCAATGAGCTTCATCTCAAGCTTGTGGGCTTTTGCCTTTTCGATAAAAATATCCTTGGCCTCAATTTCCTTGCGCTTCAGCCGCTCAAAATCCGCTGTATCTTTATCGGTGGCTTTCCTGATAACGGGCTTGATGGGCGCTGTGATCAAATCATCCTCGATCTCCCTCGGCCCCAGGGCAACCTCTCCGTATTCCACGCCGCGGACAGTCTCAACTATGACATGGTCGTACTGCTCTACTTCCAGATTCTGTGGATCAAAATAATAAATTTTACCGACTTTTTTAAATCGGACTCCAACCACTGATTTTGCCATCTATAGTACTCCTGTAAATTATATTTTTAATAGGACGCTTTCCCACTGCAGCCTCAGGTTGACATTATACTGCAGGGTGTTCATAAACTCAAAAAGGATTTCTGCGATCCGGCTGTTTTGACGCGGCGTCAAAACCGAAGCGTATTTTACCTGCCAGCTATAATATGGATTCCCATCATCCTCTGCGCCTTCCAGAAACAGCGCCATGCTGTGAAACCAGACAAGCAGAAAATTCAGAACCTCGGCGCTGGCGTTTTTGTCCTTCCCTATCTTTTCACTGAAAGCGAACGCCTTAAAGGTATCTCCCTTAAGTATAGCATAAAATACATTTAATGCTTCAATTTTTAAGCTTTCCAGCTCAGTATTTTCAAGAAATTCTAAAGCCTTTCCCGGCGATCCTTCGCAGCTGTAGACCGCCTGATCCACCGCCTCGCCTGGCGCATAACCCTTCTGCCTCAAAATTTCGCGGATGCCAGCGTCCGAGACCGGCTCAAAGCTCAGCACCTGGCAGCGTGAGCGGATGGTGTTCAGCATTTTTTCCAGATTCTCCGCTGTAATGATGAAAACATTGTGAGGTTCTGGCTCCTCCAGGGATTTCAACAGAGCGTTCTGGGCCTCCGGTGTCATTTTATCGCCGCCTTTTATGATGCTTACCCGCAGATCGCTCTCAAAGGGCTTGACCGGCAGTGTGGTGATGAGCTTACGGACCTGATCAATTTTAATGGCGCTCTCGCCCTTTCCAGGCTGGGTGATTAGAACATCCGGATGGTTGCCGTGCTCAATCTTCTCACAGGGAATACAGGCGCCGCAGGGCTTTTCATCCCCCCGGCATAAAAGGGCTTTTGCAAATTCAAGGGCCATCATGGTCTTGCCAATACCTTTTTTTCCCACAAAAAGATAGGCGTGACTCACTTCATGATTAGCCAGGCTTCCCGCCAGAAGCTTTTTAAACCGCTCCTGCTCAATAATTGCCTTAAACATGCCTGCTCCTTCCTAGTGCCATTCTTCTTCGGCTAATTCTGAAAAATCTGTTTTAAGCAGCGCCTTTGCCTCCTCAAGATCTCCCGGGTCCACAAATATTTCAATATTGGCCGTGGTGAAGGTTCCCATAAAAATACTGCGGATCGGGCCGCCAAAGCCTTTTTCCCTCGAGGTGACCTTAATGCCGTTCGCCTCCAGAAAGCTCCGCGTCATGGCAAACTCCATGTCCGAATAGGCTACCTTCAAAAGCGCATAGCGGTCCTCAAACCGTTCCACTTGTCATCACCCTTTCATATATTTCTTCGTGTATATCCTCAATACTCCGGAGTCTGCCCTCCGCAACACATACGATCTCTGTCCAACTATACTTCTCAATGAGCTCAAGGGCATTCTGATACGCGTGGATCAGGTGCTCCGGGCTTTTTTCGTGTATATCTTTCTCCGCTTTACCCGTGATTTTATTGGCGCGGCCCTCCATCAGCTTAAAGTTAATTTCCGGCGGTATATTCAAAAAGAAAACCGCGTCTGGTACAGGCAGCTCCATCTTGTTAAACTCATAATCTGACAGCCAGTCCATAAAACGGCCGCGCTCCTCCGGATCGCTGATTTTACCCGCCTGATGAACCATATTGGAAGTAGTGTACCGATCAGCGATCACGATGCCGCCGTCCTTGTAAAAGGCCTCGTAATCTTCCTTGTAGGAGGCATAACGGTCAGCTGCGTAAAAGGTCGAGGCGATGTAAGGACTGATGCTGTCCGGGTCATTGCCAAAGGCGCCGGACAGGTACAGCCGTACCATGGCGGAGGACTCCTTATCGTAACGGGGATAGGAAACCTTCATAACATGCTGTCCCTCCCTTTTCAGGCGGTCGTAGAGCTTTTCTGTCTGTGTCTGCTTACCGCTGCCGTCAACACCCTCGATGACAATCAGCTGTCCTTTATTTTCCATTGATAAACCTTCTTTTCTCATTTTGTTTCAGGCATTATTATATCATAACGGCCCATGCATTAAAACGAAGAATTGAGAATGACTTCAATCATTCCCCCACTGTCTATTCCCACAACCGCTTCGCCGTTTCTCCGCCGTCTTAAGAGCTCCGCCACGGTTTCTTCTGTCACCAGACTCCCAGGCAGCAGCACTGGTATCCCCGGAGGATACGGGATGACAAAGCCCGCTGCGGCACTGCCTGCTGCGTCCTCCAAAGGCAGCCGCCCGGTTTCCATATTGTAGAGCGCCTGCCACAGGGGATATTTTTCCTCGTGCTTCCAGACACTGACAAATCCAGCATCCGGCAGCTCAGAGACTTCTGGACAGTCTCTGTTCATGTCTGCCACTGCTGCCATCAGCTGATCCAGTTCGCCGGCTGCAGTGCCGATTCCAGTCATGGCCAGCACATAGTTAAATCCAGACATCTCACACTGAATGTTATACTCTGTTAGCAGCCGCTTTTCAACAGCAGTGCCCTTTCCGTTCTTTACCATCAGCAGCCACTTGCTTTTATCGTAGGGCTGCCCATCCTCCGGAGTATACAGAGCAATGCAGTCGCCCACCCCTGTCCGTTTCTGATAAAAATCCCAACGCTCCGCAATGGTTTTAAAAACAGTTTCTCCCTTTTCGCAGGCTTCGTCCACCGCGTTTTCCACACTCATCATCAGCAGATAGCTGGGACTGGAGGACTGAAGCATGGCCAGAAATTTTTTAACACGGCTTCTTTCTACCAGGGGCCCCTGCATGTGAAGCAGAGAGCTCTGGGTAAAAGCGCCTAAAAGCTTATGCGTGCTCTGAATGACAATATCTGCTCCGCAACTCACCGCGTCCGGCGGCAGCTCAGCACAAAACCTCAGGTGTGCCCCGTGGGCTTCATCCACGATCAGCACCTTGCCTTTTTTATGAAGCAGCTCAGCAATGGCAGCAACATCACTGACCGTGCCATAATAGGTGGGATTGACCAGTATCATCCCCTTTACCTCTGGGTGCTCCCGCAGATTTTTTTCTACCTGTTCCAGAGAAATACATTTTCCAAAGCCCAGCCGCGCATCGTATTCCGGTTCAAAATAAACACCTTTTATCCTGCCCAGGGCCAGCCCTGCATAAACAGAACGGTGGCAGTTTAACGGCACCAGAAGGCTCTCGCCTTCTCTGCAAACACCCATAATGGCACTCTGTATGCCGGTTGTGGTGCCGTTTACCAGAATACAGGCCTCCTCCGACCCGTAAGCTTCTGCCAGCTTTTTCTGAACCTTTAAAAGAATATCGGAGGGATCGTGCAGGTTATCCGCGCCAGGTATCTCTGTGACATCCAGAGTTGCCCAGTTTTCATTATCAAAACAAAAATTTCCCTTGTGCCCGGGCATATGAAACCGCAAAGCCCCTCTGTCACTGAGTTCTTGTAATCTTGTATATAAAAGTCGTTTTTTCATGAATTTATTTTATCATAAAATCCGGATTTTTCCCCTTTATTTTTAGATGGATTATTGGTATGATAATCTCTGTAAAAAAATTCAAGGAGTGAAAAAGATGGCAAATATCATCTCTGTCGATATGACTAACTTTGAATCGGAAGTGCTGAACTATACGGAAGGCCCTGTCATGGTTGATTTTTGGGCTGAATGGTGTGGTCCCTGTAAGGCTCTCCTTCCGATCATCGAAGAAATCGCCGGCGAAGTCCCTTCAACCGCCAAAATCTGCAAGCTGAATGTAGATGAAAATACTGACCTGGCCAGACAGTTTCATGTCATGAGCATCCCGACCTGTGTATTCTTAAAGGACGGCAGTGAAGTCGAACGTTTCGTGGGAAGCCGCGATAAGCAGGAATACATTGATACCCTAAAAAATTTATAAGTTTTTCAGACCACGCTTCGGGCATGGTCTTTTTTTATCGAACTATTTTTTATTAAATTTTCTTTTACAATACAAGACGTTTCTCTTTTTATTCTATTTTTATAACTATTATTTCGAAAATCCTTGAACCTTTTTCAAAAATATGTTACTATGAAAATTGTTTATAGATTCCTTATTTTCAATCATATCTGTCAAACACTCGGGAGGAACTCCAGATGAACAGTAAATACCTCGGGCAGCGGCTTCGCCAGTTTCGAAAAGACGCCCGTCTTACACAAAACCAGCTGGCTAAAAAAGCCGGTATCACCCCCACATACCTCAGTATCATTGAAAGGGGAGCGCAGCTGCCCCGGCTGGAAACTTTTATCAATCTGGCCAATATCCTGTCCGTTTCAGCCGACGATCTTCTGATGGAAGACCACGCAGAATCTCGCAAAGAAACGCACACTTCTTTCGCCATTCCGTCTGACAATCTGTCAGATGAGGAGCTCACTTTAGTGCAGGATATGGTCAAACTGATGTGTGACCATTTCAAAACAACAAATCACTGAATTATTTGTTTAAATTCTTGGACAAAACTATAATTGAATATTGACTTCATTCGCATTGTGAGTTATAGTAAATAATATACATCCGAATCATTTTGAAATAGGGCAAAACTACTGAAAGGTAGTGACGCAAAGCCAAGGGTCTAATTCATCAGGAGATGAAATGACAGCCGGTTGCTCGGGTATTAAACTTACTGAATGCAATCTCCCTGCCTTGGTTTGTGTGCCGGGGTCTTTTTATTGCCCCAATCTCACGCAGAGGAGTTAACCACAATGGATAATAAAGTTATTGGCAGGCATATTCGTGAAGCCCGTCTTGATAAAAAACTGACGCAGTACCAGCTCGCGGAACGTGTTCATATTACACCGAATTATCTGAGCATGCTGGAACGCGGCACCCATCTGCCCAAACTTGAAACACTCATCACTATCTCCGAAGCACTGGAGGTTCCTGTCAGCGCGCTTCTTGCCGATTTTCCCGTCGAGTCCTTTACCAGCCGGATTCACTTTCTGTCCACTGCAATGGAAGGGCTGGACGACGAGCAATCTAAAATCGTGTGCGATGTCATCAAGGTAATGACTGATGGCTTTAAATTGAAAAAATAGCTAAAAAACCCGGATCTTATCGATCCGGGTTTTTTAATTAAAAGTCTGCGGCCGGGTAAAACAAATCGTTTCGCCGCCTTGCTGTATCCAGCATATTATTGTAGAGCATCTGCTGGTATTCCAGAACCTCTCGGTCGTGGATCGTCGGGTCTCCCCTTCTGAAGTACTGCTCCTCATTATCGATAATCCCTACAGAATTAATAACCGGCAGTGTCTCAGACAGCCTCATTAAATAATCATTGTAGGGCGTCCCCTGGATACCGGCCTGCTCCAGCAGCAGGCTGGAAAGGTAATTTATGCTCAGCTTATCCACCTGGGCCTCCGGGATGTCATAGTTTGCCCAGATGACAAAGGGCGTGACGTAACGCTTCTGCAGCTCCTCTGTGCTCCACTGATCCAAAGGCTTCTGCATGAGCTCTTCATAAAATGCCTGCTCAATATATGCCTGGTGATCTCCAAACATAACTATCAGCGTGGGCTCATCCTGCCCGCTGAAATAATCGATCAGACCTTTAAACGCTGCGTCGGAGTTTCGCATCAGAGATAAATACTGCTCGGTTTCGGGGTAACTTCCCTCCATCCCCTCCAGAAGCACTGGATCAAGATCATCAGCGTTCATCTGGTAGCCAGCGTGGTTTTGGATGGTCACATCAAAGACAAACAGCGGATTATCCCCCTTGTTCTCATAAAGATCAATGACCTTGTCATAGGTGGCCGCATCGCTGACCCATTTTTCTCTAAGCGTCTGCGATTCCAAAAATTCTTCTTCTGAGAAAAACTGCTGAAAGCCAAAATTCGGATAAACCTTGTCACGGTTCCAGGCGTTCCGCTCTCCGGGATGGATGGCATAGCTGTTGTAGCCCTCATAGTTCAGCGTTGACGTAAGGCTGGGCGCCGGAACCTTAATATACAGTTGATAGGGTCTTGCATTTTCCGGCAGATAAGCCGTCGTATTTCCGGTCAGAAAGGCATATTCGGAGTCACAGGTACCTCCACCGAAAACCGACACATAAAGATTCCCTTTAATGGTATTCTCCTGCAGGCTGTCAATAAAGGGCATAACGTCAATATTGGTGGAAAAATCCCCCACGGTCCGCAAATCGCTGAAGGACTCATTCATAATGGCAATGATATTGGGTTTATGATTGTTTTTCACTCCAGGTCCTGCAGCGGCTTTTTCCGTTGTCCCGCCCCGCCCGACGGCCCCGGTGGTCATGGGCTGCTGAACATTTTTGATGCTCTCGCCCAAAAACGCCAGGTCATAGCCCTCGGGTTCCCTGACATGGGAAAGCTTGGCATTGACCGTAAAAGTATAGGGGTAACCGTTAACCGGCATATCCCAGGCATAATAATACCGCTCCACATTGGTCTCAAAAAACAGACCAAAGGTGATGGTCAGTGTTACAAAAGCTGTCAGCCTCAGCTTACGGCTTTTGTATTTATCGTGAATGCTGCCGTTTGCTTTAAAGGCCCAGAACAACAGCGCCGTCAAAACCAGCGCAGCAAGCAAAATGGTGCCGCTGAGCTCAAAATGATAAGCTGAGGCGACCTGGAGTCCTGTCTTTGCTGAGAACAGATCCGTATAGAGCAGCGTATCTCCTCTGAACAGACGGACAAAGTAGCCAGCCAGTCCAAAAATATACATCAGAATTCCTCCGCCTATCAAAGACGTTCTCATCCGCCCGGTTATAATATATAAAAACACATAGACTGCCATACAGCAGGCCAGATTTAAAAACAAACGGATCCCCTCCGTATCGAAGGGTGCTTCCTGAAAAATCTGGAAGATGGTATAGGAAAAGGCTGAGGACAGGACAAGCAGCAGCACGTTCCACAGAGCTGCCGCCCGTTCCCGGCACGCTATATTTGAAAAGATGGCCAGCCCGATCATAAACACACACAGCCCTGCTGTATTCAGGTAGCCCTCATCAAAGCCCATCATCTGGTAGCAAAGCGCCAGACTCAGGCTCAGCGCTGCCACTGCCGCCAGCGCCGCCAATATTCTTTTTTTACTCGTTGTTAAATTGATTACAGAATCCAAAAAAAACCTCCCGTTCTCTGGATATTATACCATTAAACGGGAGATTTTGTGTCATTTTCAATACAAATTAAGTTTTACTCTTTTAGCTTACTTTACCACCGGCTGGAATCACATCGCCGTCGACCGTCAGAATACTCAATTTTTTTCCTTTTACAGCGGAAAGAATCATTCCGTTGGACTCCAGTCCGCGCAGCATTACTGGTTTCAGATTTGTACATACAATCACCTTTTTACCCACAAGGTCTTCAGGCTTATAATATTTGGCGATTCCAGAAATAATCTGGCGCTTTTCTGTCCCCAGATCCAGCTGGAATACCAGCAGTCGGTCTGCGTCAGGGTGCTGTTCACAGGAGATAACCTCCGCGACCTTCATCTCAACCTTGGCAAAATCGTCAATGGTGATCAGACCTTCCGGCACCTCGGTTTTTTCTTCCTTCTTCGCCTGTTTTTCCTTTTTAGGCTGCTGCTTTTGCTCTGGTTTTTCCTTCTTTACTTCAATTCTCGGGAAGATCGGTTCACAGCGTTCTACCTGGATGCCGTCCGGATATTTTCCAAAGGACTGGATGCTTTCCCAAGTCCTGAGTTCCTCCGGCACCTTGAGCTCATCGGCGATCTTAACGCCGGTATCCGGCATTGCAGAGCTTACGAGCACAGAAATTATTCTGAGAGACTCTGTCAGATTATACATAACCATTGCCAGCCGGGCTTTCTTTTCAGGATCTTTGATCAAAACCCAGGGCTGTGTCTCATCGATGTATTTATTTGTTCGGGATACCAGCTTCCAGATCGCCTCCAGCGCACGGCTAAAGTCCAGTTTATTCATGTAATCTTCCACAACGCCGGGAGTTTCCACGGCCAAGGCAGCGAGGTCAGCGTCAAACTCACCGCTTTCACGCTCAGCCGGAATCACACCGCCAAAATATTTCACGGTCATGGCCACTGTCCGACTCAGGAGATTACCCAAGTCATTGGCCAGATCAGAATTGATATGGCTGACCAGCAGGTCTTCGTTGTAAATACCGTCTGCACCATAAGTCATTTCACGCAGCACATGATAGCGCAGGGCGTCCACGCCGTATTTTTGGGCCAACTCTACCGGATCAACTACATTGCCCACAGATTTGGACATTTTACCGCCCTTTAACAGAATCCAGCCATGACCGTAGACGCGTTCCGGCAGGGGCAGATCCAGCGCCATGAGGATAATCGGCCAATAAATGGTATGGAAGCGGATAATGTCCTTACCGACCAGATGCACATTTGCCGGCCAGTATTTATCCATGAGCTGAGGCTTGTCATTCATGTAGCCAAGGGCCGAGATATAATTCGGGAGAGCGTCGATCCAGACATACACCACATGCCCCGGGTCAAAGGTTACCGGAACACCCCAGCTGAAGGAGGTTCTGGAAACGCAGAGATCCTGAAGGCCGGGCTTGATGAAGTTGTTGATCATCTCGTTCTTCCGGGATTCCGGCTGAATAAAATCCGGATGGTCCTCAATATACTGCAATAAGCGGTCTGCATATTTGGACATTTTAAAGAAATAAGCTTCCTCAGAGGCCTTTTCAACTGGACGTCCGCAATCCGGGCAGTTGCCGTCCACCAGCTGGCTTTCTGTCCAGAAGGACTCGCAGGGCGTGCAGTACCAGCCTTCATATTTTCCCTTGTAGATATCGCCCTGATCATAGAGTTTTTTAAAAATCTGCTGGATGGTTTTCTCGTGTTCCGGATCTGTGGTGCGGATAAACTGGTCATAGTTAATGTTCATCAGCTTCCACAGCTCCTTAATTCTTCCCACTACGTCATCCACATAGGCCTGTGGGGTAACACCCTTTTCCTCGGCAACCTTCTGAATCTTCTGACCATGTTCATCCGTACCGGTTAAAAAATAGGCGTCATAGCCCGTCAGCTTTTTAAAACGGGTCAGGGTATCGGCGGCTACCGTGGTATAGGTATGACCAATGTGTAAATCTCCGCTTGGATAATAGATCGGAGTTGTGACATAAAAAGTTTTCTTTTCTTCCATCGTATTTCCTCCTAAAAAAATAAAAAATAAAGAGAGCCTCTCCATATAAGGACGAAGCTCTCGTGTTACCACCTTACTTTCCGCCTGTCTCACGGCAGACGGCTCAGCTAATAAACCGGCGGGGTTTATTATTTGTTTTTAACGCTTTCCGCGGCTCTGGCTTAGGCGGCAGCCCTCACCAAAGCTTGCTCAGAGGCCATCTTCCATTCCTTGTCCACAGCCGGCTTTCACCTTTCCCGGCTCTCTGTATGCTTCCTCCGAATGTACTCTTCTCTTCATCGCAGCTTATATTTAATTTATTACTATACTATTATATCCAAATATTTTTAAAATGCAAGCCCTAATCGCTCTGGTTACCGTTTCAGTTCATTATAAATATCCCGCTTGCTCACGCCGCGGTCCCTGGCCACCTGTTTCATGGCTTCCTTTTCGCCCATGCCCTGGTCTTCGTAATGGGCCATGTGATCCTCCAGCGGAAGGGACATCAAATCCTGACCTCCCTCCGTAAGCCCATCGCCGCCTTCAATAACCAGCACAAACTCGCCCTTGGGCGGGTTTTCAGAATACCAGTTCAGATGCTCCTGAACTGTACCCATTCGGGTCTCTTCGTATTTTTTTGTTATTTCCCTGGAAATACTCATTTTTCGGTCCGGAATGACCTGAACCATGGCTTCCAGTGTTTTCACCAGTCTGTGGGGCGTTTCGTAGAGAATAACTGTATTTTCAGAAGCGGCTATTTTCTCAATACCCTCGCGAATCTCTTTATTCTGCTTTCCTAAAAAACCCAGAAAGGTAAAAACCCGGGCGTCAATGCCTGAAAGCACAAGCGCACAAAGCCCTGCGTTTGGTCCAGGCACCACCTCCACCGGGATTCCGGCTTCATTGCACCGGCTGACAATGACTGAGCCAGGGTCAGAGATAATAGGCATTCCCGCATCGCTGACCAGGGCGATATTTTTACCCGCTGTCAAAAACTCCAGCAGCTTTTCACTGCCGCTCTGCTCATTGTGCTGGTGATAGGCCAACAGATGCTTCTTAAGCTCAAAATGATTGAGAAGCTTGACAGTATGACGGGTATCCTCCGCGGCAATCACATCCACTTCCTCTAAAACCCGAAGGGCCCTCAGCGTAATATCCTCAAGATTCCCGATGGGTGTCCCGACAATATATAATTTTCCCGGCATGGCATTCTCCATTTTTAATCAAACAAATTCCGCGCCACATAGACGCCGTTGACCGACGCCTGCATCAGACCGCGGGTGATGCCGGCGCCGTCGCCCAGCACATACAGGTTTTTAATATTGGTCTGAAACTTTTCGTCCACAGCCACCTTGTTGGAGTAGAACTTGACCTCCACCCCGTAGAGCAGCGTCTCGTCACTGGCCAGACCTGGCGACACATGGTCCAGCGCCTGGATCATTTCATCGATATCCTTCATGATGCGGTATGGCAGAACCAGACAGAGGTCTCCCGGTACAGCGTCCTTGAGGGTCGGACGAATATTGTTGCGGTGAAGCCGTTCCTCGTTGGTTCGCCGGCCTCTTATAAAGTCGCCATAGCGCTGCACCAGAATCTTATTCCCGGTGAGCATGTTTCCAAGGCTGGCGATATGCTTGCCATAAGCGATGGGCGCGTTAAAAGGCTCAGTAAAACCTTTTGAAACCAACAGCGCAAAATTGGTATTATCTGTTTTTAAAGCGTCAGATTTGTAGCTGTGGCCGTTGACCACTGCCAGATTGTCATCATAATACTCGGTTGAAACCACGCCCCCAGGATTTGAGCAGAAGGTCCGCACTGCGTCGTCAAAAGTCGGCGTGTAGTAGACCAGTTTGCCTTCATAAAGGGCGTCGTTGATTTCCTTCATAATTTCATTGCGGGTTTCAAGGCGGATACCGATATCCACCTTGCCCACCGTTGTATCTATGCCATAGGTGTCGCACATGGCTTTAAACCATTCAGACCCATCACGGCCTACACCGGCTAAAATTTTGTCCGCGTAATATTCACAGTCCGCCTGCACGCCAACGGCTGCACCATCCTCCACAATCAGGCTCTTTACCGGATTGCGGAACTTGATTTCTACCCCAAGATCATGGATCAAATGATCCTGGATGCGCTTATAAATGGTGTAGCCAACCTCTGTCCCCATATGGCGTATGGGACATTCAATAAGCTTTAAATTACTCTGAATGGCCTTTGTTCTTATCTCACGAATTTTCTCTGGATTATCAAGACCGTGTACCTTGGGGTCTGCCCCAAAGCGCAGGTAATGCTCATCCACATAGGCGATAAGTTCTTCGGTTTTCTCATAACCGATATAATCCGGCAGCTCCCCGCCGACATCCGGCGACAGCGAGAGCTTCCCGTCTGAGTAAGCACCCGCTCCGGCAAAACCGGTTGTAATGTTACAGGGCTTACAGCCCACACACACACCGGTCTTGCGCTTTGGGCAAATTCGTTTTTCAATGGCGTTGCCCTTTTCCAGCATTAAAATACTGAGCTCAGGCTTTTCTTTTTTTAGCTCAAGCGCAGCAAAAATGCCGGCAGGGCCGGCGCCGATTATGATTACATCATATTTGTTCATATGAAACCCTTCTTACCCTGATCGTCAGGGTAACCTTCAATAAAAAATAATGGAAAATTATTTGTTCTTTAGTTTTCCATTCTCCATTCAACCGATAAAGGATCACAGATTCTTCGGAAATCGATCATCCATTATGGGATGATTTCCTCATCATCTGCGTTAGCTTCATTATCGCTCACCCACTTACGCTCCTGTTCGCTACCAAATTTGCCGATGGCAAATTTGGATTCAGCATCAGTATCCCGGGTCCTCGTAGAAATCAGGGGCGGGATCATTAAATTTAGTATATTCAGGCAGCCACGCAAGCTTCAGGCGGCCGGTCGGGCCGTTACGCTGTTTAGCGATATCCAGCTCTGCAATGTGTGGCTCAGATTCCTTGTTATAGTAATAATCACGGTATAAAAACATAACCACATCCGCATCCTGCTCAATGGAGCCAGACTCACGGAGGTCGGCGAGCATGGGATGATGGTCTGTCCTCGCATCTGGCGCACGACTGAGCTGTGAGAGACAGATCAGCGGACAGTCCATTTCACGGGCAAGGCCCTTCAGACCTCGGGAGATCTCCGAAATTTCATTCTGCCTGTTTTCCGCCTTTCCCCTTCCGCTCATAAGCTGCAGGTAGTCGATAAGAATCAAGTCCAGTCCTTTTTCTGTCTTGAGGCGGCGGCATTTTGACCTTACCTCTGACAATGTCACCCCCGGAGTATCGTCAATAAAGATATTGGTATTGTATAAATGGCTGTAGCCAAGGGAGATGCTCTCCCAGTCCTCCGGTGAAAGCTCTCCTGTACGGATCTTGTTACTGTCGACCAGAGATTCCGCGCAGAGCATACGCTGTACCAGCTGGGCTTTGGACATTTCAAGACTGAAAATAGCGACCGCTGCGTTTTCCTTCAGGGCAGCGTTCTGGGCCAGGTTTAAGGCAAAGGCCGTTTTACCCATGGAGGGGCGCGCCGCCACGAAGATCAGGTCAGACCTCTGCAGACCGGAGGTATAAAGATCAAGCTCTGAAAAGCCAGTGGTCAGACCGGTCAGATTACCCTGGTTCTGCTGGATCGTCTCAATCTGCATCAGGGTTTCACCAAGGGTCTCGCTTATGGGCTCAAAATCTCCACGTTTTTTCCCCTGTGAAACCTTAAAAATACTCTGCTCTGCGCTTTCGATGACGGATTCCACATCGTCATACTGGCCGTAGCTTTCATTGAGAATTTCGGTGGCGGTGTCAATCAGGTTTCGTATAACCGATTTTTCCTGAACAATTTTACAGTATTCCTCATAATTCGTGTACATGGGGACCTGGTCAACCAATCCCGCGATATAGGCCGGTCCTCCGATTTCTTCAAGAACGCCCCGGTTTTTAAGCATATTGATCAGGGTTACGGTATCAATGGGCCGTCTTTCATCATGCAGTGCCAGCATACATTCAAATATTCTGGCATTGGCTGTGCTGTAAAAATCATCCGGCGACAGCAGCTCCTCGGCTCTGGCGATATTGGATTCTTCCAGCAAAATCGCTCCGAGCACCGACTGCTCTGCTTCAAGGTTGTGGGGCGGAGTCTTCGGGTTAATCACCTGATTTCACCTCCTTTTTTAAAAAATTTCCCAGGAAATTGGCACGGATTTCCAAATTTATTTTGCGGCTTCAACCACCACTGTCAGGTTGCCCTCAACGCCGGCATAGGTTTTAACCTTCACCTCAATGCGTCCGACATTTCTGACCGGTGCGTTTAAAGCGATCTTGCGTTTATCCACTTTGATCTCTTTCTGAGCTTCCAGGGCCTCCGCAATATCCTTGCTTGTGACAGAGCCGAAAAGCTTTCCGTCTTCCCCTGCTTTTTCAGCGATGGTGATGGTCGTATCGTCAATGACCTTGGCCATAGCCACAGCAGCCTGGCGTTCTTCTTCCATCTGCTGTTTTTTCAGAGCCTGAGCTTCCTCTGCCTTAGCAATATTTTCCTTTGTTCCCGGAAGACCTTTATTGGTTTTGATTAAAAAGTTACGGCCATAGCCATCCTTAACATTGACAATTTCGCCGGCTTTGCCGACATTTTGAACATCTTCTAATAACACTACTTTCATTTTTCTTCTCTCTCTTTCATATATTCTTCTATAGCGTCAAGTAACATCTGTTTTCCGACATCCAGATCATTGATATCCGGAAGCTGGGCACCCGCGATGGCCAGATGACCGCCGCCGCCCATTTTTTCGAGGATCAGCTGAACGTTAACCTCACCCATGGAACGGCCGCTGATAACCAGCCCGCTGCCACTCTTTAAGAGGATGAAAGATGCATTGATCCCCTTGATATTTAACAGCTCGTCCGCTGCCTGGGCAGCGATGATCTTAGCATATTCCGATTCGTTTTCCAACTGGGAAATCGCGATGCTGTCAAAATAGATTTTCGCGTTCCGCACCGCTTCTGACCGGGTGGAATAGGTTGCGAGGTCATCCTGAAGCATGGTTTTAGCGATAATGGTATCCGCGCCTTTACGACGGAGATAGGAGGCTGCCTCAAAGGTCCGCACCCCTGTTTTAAAGGTGAACATCTTTGTGTCCATGCACATACCTGCCATGAGGGCATTGGCCTCGGTTTCGTTCATGCTTTCCTTTTCATCAAGGTACTGGAGCAGTTCGGTGATCAATTCACAGGTCGAGGAGGCATAGGCCTCGGTGTAATTGAGCACCGTCTTTTCGATGA
Organism: Eubacterium maltosivorans; assembly: GCF_002441855.2. Lineage (NCBI taxonomy): Bacteria > Bacillati > Bacillota > Clostridia > Eubacteriales > Eubacteriaceae > Eubacterium > Eubacterium maltosivorans. Next base: position 2,758,317 of record NZ_CP029487.1, read on the forward strand.
ACTTTCCTGAACGCCGGTGGTGGTCGATAACCACAATCTTTTCGATTTCTTCGATCAGCTCTGGAACCTCCAGATAATTGGCGTTCTGGGTATCCACGATGATCAGCAGGGTATTGGGCGTAATGTAGTCCTCCGCTTCCTTTGGCTTGATAAAAGATTCCCGGTACTCGTCATTTTCCATGAGATACTGAAACAGCTCCTTGATACTGTAGTTAATCTCCTTGATAACAATCTTACCGGTTTTATTGAGGGCCTTGCAGGCGCCCAGAAGGCCGACCGCCGCACCCAGACAATCCATATCCGGTGTCTGATGCCCCATAATCAGAACATTATCGGATTCCCGGATAAGCTCTCTGAGGCCGTGGGCCTTAACCCTTGCCTTAACCTTGGTCCGTTTCTCCGTGGCTTCGGTGGTTCCGCCATAAAAAGCCATCTTTTCATCCTGCCTGACAACGGCCTGATCGCCGCCGCGGGCAAGGGCAATGTCCAGCGCCGCGTGGGAAAGCTCGTCGGCTTCACGAATGGCCAGTGGCTCATCAGACACACCAATACCGATACTCAGGGTTACCTGGGATTTTTCTTCCGTTTCTGTCTCCCGGATTTCATCGAGAATACGGAAACGCTCTTCCTCCATGGCCCTGAGTTTTTCTTTTTCAAAAATCATTAAATAGTGGTCATTTTCATATTGAATAATCACCGCTCCGACCGTCTTGGCCCATTCGTTGATCTTCAGGTCAATCTGGCTCAGAACCGCAGACCGCTCATGGCTGGGGAGCTGCTCGATGATATCGTCGTAGTTGTCGATTAAAATATAACAGAAAACCGGTTCGTTTTCCTTATAGATTTCCTGCTGTTTTTTCTGAATGGTGACGTCGAAAAAGTGTAACAGGATCAGTGTTTCATCTCCATCGCTGAAGCTGTTTGACACAATGGTATAGTCTGTATCTTTGTGGTTGAATTCCTGTTCCTTTTCCCTGAGCAGGGTTTCCAGATCAATCCCAAGCTCTTCCTGAATTTTTTTGCCAAAAAAATTGGCCGCCGTATCCTTCTTTTTAAAATTCCGATCAAAATATTGGTTATACCAGCAGATTTGTCCGTCTTCATTGACAATGACCAGGGCAATCGGCAACTCATACATCCGCTCCTGGTTTAAACGGTCGATATCGCCATAAATAGTCTCAATGGCTTTCTGAAGACGCAGATTGGACTGCTTTTCCTCCTGGCTGTCACGCCAGAAGCAGATACCGCAGAGCAGAACGCCCAGACACCCAAGCGGGATATTGTAGAACAGGAGAATCAGCGACAGCAGAAAAATCACCAGATAGAGTTTCGACGCGATTGATTGCTTCTCTTTCATATGTTTGTACCATCTCGATTTTCTATAAATTTTCGTACATCAATGTAAATATCCGCAACGCCTACAAAAGAAATGATATAGGAAATATACGGTATAAACAGACAAAGTACGACGATCAGAATCTTCAGGCCCATGGATTCCTTCGCCCGCTTGCGGTTTATCAGCCAGTACACAAAGGATATCCCCATTAAAAAATACAGAAGATAGATAATCATCATCAGTGTATAGGTGTAGACGGCCGGAATCGTATCAATATGTGCCAGATCAATGACTAAAAGGACAATGACCACCATAATGAGAAAATTTTTAAAGGATCTCGGCAGACGCCATTTACTGAGCTGCGGAAGGGTTTTTACCGGCAGACGCATCCGTTTCAGGATCGTGTCAGAAATTAACACATTCGCCCAGGCAATAAAGAATGGCGAAATCAGAAACGCCAGCGGAATGACCATTTTCATGGTCTCCTTCATCTGGTCAACGGCTGTTTGCAACAAGCTCAGCTGATCCTCCGGAAACGCGCCCAGAGAACGGTAAACGTCCATTACCTGCGCCGATGAGGTATCAATGGTTTCTGTAAGCATTGCGACAAAATTCTGTCCCGTCAGGACCTGCAGCAAAATAATGATCAGAATGATCGCTGCAAAAATCCCCGCATAAGCGACAGCAAGTTTAAGAAAACCATCTTTACGCTTGTAATACATATACCCAAGACTACAGCCCACAAAAATCATATAGATACCATAGCCCCCGGCTGTAAGCGGGTCCATAAACATAAATAGAATCAGCGTTGCCGCCAGGCCCGCGATAAGTGTTACCCTAAAGCCCTGTTTTTCCGCCAGTATCACCATCGGTACTGGAATCAGGAAAAAAAGCAGCAGTAAAAAGGGAACATAAGAAGAAAACAGAGCGATGATTACCGCCAATGCGCACAGCATTGCACCCTCTGTTATGGCCTTAGTTTTCATTTTTCATACCTTCCTTTTCAAGGCATATATATCCACTTTTATTATACACGATACACCTTGAATTAGTTTTAAAATACCTGTCGTCCTTAAAAAGACTAAAATGAACCTAGATATTATACCACATTCCCGGCTTAATGAACACATTTCTGTAAATTTCACAACATTTTTGCAACATTCTTTTTATCTTTATGATTTTGTGGTATAAATAATATCAGCATTTAATTGAAGAATCTTTTACGAAATGTTAAACTATTTTTAAGTGGATAACTGAAAGGAGAAACAATGTCTGATTATATTGTAAGAGCCACAGCTGCCGACGGACAGATTCGCGCATATGCCGCGACGACACGGGAGCTCTGTGCCCATGCGCATAAAATACACAATACTTCCCCTGCTGCCACTGTGGCACTCGGCCGCCTGCTGACAGCCGGCAGCTTAATGGGAAGCATGATGAAAAACGATGATGAGGTACTGACCCTGCAGATTAAAAGTGACGGCCCCATTGGCGGTATTACTGTCACTGCCAACAGCAAGGCCGATGTCAAGGGATTCGTCTTTGAACCTCAGGTGAAAAGTGAAAACCCGCTTGAAACGGAAAAGGTGATTGGAAATGGAAATTTAAGTATTATTAAGGATATTGGCTTAAAGGAACCTTATGTGGGCACCTCACCGTTGGTAACCGGCGAAATTGCTGAGGATTTAACCTATTACTATGCCTTTTCTGAGCAGATTCCAACCTCTGTGGCACTTGGTCTTACCTTAAAGGAAGAGACAGAGGTCAACCAGGCTGGCGGTTTTATCATCCAGCTCATGCCTTATACCTCTGACGAAATCATCGACCAGCTTGAGAAAAAATTAAGCCAGGCCGAATCCGTCACCACACTTCTGGAAAAGGGCCAGACTCCCGAAGAAATTCTGGAAATTATACTGGGCGAATTCGGCGTAAACATCATTGACCGTCTGCCCACCCAGTTCAAATGTGACTGTTCGAGAGAACGTGTCACCAAAGCCCTCATCAGTGTCGGTGAAAAAGATCTGCAGGAAATGATCGACGACGGCAAGACCATTGAGGTCAACTGTGATTTTTGCGGCAAACATTACTATTTTACTCCAGAGGATCTGCAGATCCTGCTTCAGATGGTAACAAAGAAAAAAATGCAGAAATTTAAGGTCGTGGACGCAGAATAATAAAAGCACTAAAAAAACGAACTGAAAACTCAGTTCGTTTTTTTAGTGGATACCGGAATGAAACCTTGGTTTCCGGCCTCTTCAACCATCTTCAGAAAATAGCGGTACACTCCCGCGTCCTCAGTCAGCTCAGGGTGAAAGGCGGTTGCCAGCATATTTTCCTGTCGGGCAGCTACAATATGCCCCTCCAGCTCACACAGCGCCTCTGTGCCGCCTCCTACAGACTCTATGTAGGGCGCCCGGATAAAAACCATCGGCATCGGCGCCTGGCCAAAGGCCGGAATGGTTTCATAACGCTTAAAGCTGTCAATCTGCCGTCCATAGGCATTACGTCTGACGGTGATGTCCATGACGTCCAGATACGGCTTTTCTCCCAGTATATGCCTTGCCAGCAGAATAAGCCCCGCACAGGTCCCCCAGACCGGCATGCCATTCAGAATACGGTCTTTCAGCGGCTCCATGAGGCCAAAGTCCCGCAGAAGCTTACCGATGGTCGTGCTCTCGCCTCCAGGCAGGATCATACCGTCCACAGACGCGATTTCCGTTTTTCGTTTTACCGGTATGCCCCGCACGCCCAGACGGCCCAGGCACTCCAGATGCTCCTCCACTGAGCCTTGAAGCGCCAGAACCCCGACGCTCGGGCCTTTACCAGCCCCGGCCTGCATAGCGCTCTTCCTCGGTCAAATCCTTCAAATCGATGCCGGACATGGCTTTTCCAAGGCCCTCGCTGACCTCAGCCAGAATTTCCGGATCATTGTAACAGGCCGTTGCCTTGACAATGGCCTTTCCAACCTTCTCGGGATTCTCCGACTTGAAAATACCTGATCCCACAAAAACACCCTCACTGCCAAGCTGCATCATAAGGGCTGCATCTGCCGGTGTCGCGATACCGCCAGCGGAAAAATTAACCACAGGCAGCCTGCCGCTTTCATGGACTTCACACACCAGATCGTACGGCGCCTCAATTTCCTTGGCATAGGCCATCAGCTCTTCTCTGCGCATTCCGGCCATCTGGCGCATATCCGCCTGAATGGTCCGCATATGGCGCACTGCCTCGACGACGTTACCAGTGCCTGCCTCACCCTTTGTACGGATCATAGAAGCACCTTCCCCGATACGGCGCAACGCCTCCCCAAGGTTTCTCGCACCACATACAAAGGGAACCTTAAATGCGGTTTTGTCAATGTGAAAGCTTTCATCCGCAGGCGTCAGGACTTCACTTTCGTCGATATAGTCGATTCCCAATGATTCAAGGATCTGCGCTTCAGCGATATGACCGATCCGCACCTTCGCCATAACCGGAATAGTCACTGCCTCCTGGATTTCCTTAATCATCTTTGGGTCGCTCATTCTGGCGACGCCGCCCTCCTTTCGGATGTCTGACGGAACCCGCTCCAGCGCCATAACCGCTACCGCCCCGCATTCCTGGGCGATTTTTGCCTCCTCCGGTGTAGTGACATCCATAATCACTCCGCCTTTAAACATTTGAGCCAGATTTTTATTTAATTCATTTGTCATGATTTTTCTCCAATTTATATTTTTTATTGACAGATATCTGTAAGCTTGGGTATTATTATAGTTAAGAACTGACTCCTGCACAATAACCAGATTTAAAATAATTAATAGTATCAGATTGGAGAATTATGTTAACCTTTATTCTGAATCCCGATCACGAAATTCCACTGTATCAGCAGCTATACAGCTTTATCCGAAAGGAAATCGAAACCGGCAGGCTGCAGCCCGGTGAAAAACTGACCTCAAAAAGAAAGCTGGCCGCCCACCTGAAAATAAGCCAAAATACTGTGGCCACAGCCTATGAGCAGCTGGCTGCAGAGGGTTATATTATATCTAAGCCCAAGAGCGGTTACTACGTGGCGGTTTTGGAGGACATGCTGCCCGATATACCAAAAAATCCTCCTGAGGCAGCGGTTCACTCAGACGAAAAGCCCAAGCGTGAGCAGTGGCTTTATGACTTTAAAACCAATACTGTTGACGCCAACTTCTTTCCTTTCCCAACTTGGGCAAAAATCTCACGGGAAATCCTCCACAACCGCAACCGCAATCTGCTGAGGGCCGTAGATCCCAGGGGGTATTATCCCCTGAGAAAGGCCATCGCGGACTATGTGCACCAGTACCGCGGGGTCAACTGCACGCCGGAGCAGATCATCATCGGCGCCGGCTCGGAATATCTGCTGGGACTTGCGGTGCAGCTTCTCGGGCGGAAAAGCCGCTACGCGGTGGAAAATCCCAATTACAACAAGGTTTACAAGGTTATTAAAAGTAACGGCGCAGACGTGAGCCTTATGTCCCTGGACGATGACGGTGTATCCATGGAAAGCCTGAAAAATTCCGGTGCGGATATCCTCCATCTTACACCGTCCCACCAGTTTCCATTAGGCATTGTCATGCCTGTGGGCCGGCGCATGGCACTGCTGAAATGGGCGCTGGAGTCTCCGGAGCGCTATATTCTCGAGGATGACTATGACAGTGAGTTTCGTTTTAACGGTCGCCCGATTCCTGCCCTGCAGGGACTGGACACCGCAGATAAGGTCATTTATTTTAACACCTTTACCCGGAGTCTCGCGCCCTCCATGCGTATCTCATACATGATTCTGCCCGAGCGGCTGCTCCACAGCTACTGTGAGGATTTTTCCTTTTACTCCTCCACTGTTGCCCGCTTTGAGCAGCATACCCTGCACCAGTTTATGGAGGACGGCCATTTTGAGCGTCATTTAAGCCGGATGCGTAAAATTTACAAGGTGCGGCGGAATAAAATGCTGGAATGTATCCGCAGGCTGCCCATGGCGGATAAAATAGAAATCTCCGGTGAAAACGCTGGGCTTCATCTGCTGCTGAAATTTGATCCGCCCTGTACTGAGGAAGCCCTTGTCGAACGGGCAAAGGCTGCAGGTATCCGGGTCTACGGACTGTCAGAATATTATATTGAGTCAGATATTAAAATGCCCCGTAACGTCATCGTCTTGGGCTACGCCAGCTTTACTGAAGAAGAAATCGAGAATGCTGTGGCGCTTTTAGGTCATGCCTGGAGCGCGATTTACTGAGGAGAAAACTATGAAGCGTTATTATATCATTGTTGAGGGCCGTGTTCAGGGCGTCGGCTTCCGGTATTTTGTCCAGTCCATTGCAGCAGGTTATGGCCTGACTGGCTGGGTCCGCAATTTGGACAACGGAATGGTGGATATGGAAGTCCAGGGTGAGGAAGCTCTGATTCATAAGTTTATGGTCGCTGTCCGAAAAGGCAACCATTTTATACGTGTGGATGACTATTCCATGAAACCCATCGCTCTGGGAGTGGATGGCAAATTTAAAATAAAGTATTAAAAAAACACCGGAATCTAAAGATTCTGGTGTTTTTTATGCTTTTTAGTTGTTAGATGTGTATGGTAATAATGCAATATTACGTGCACGTTTAACAGCTTCGGTTACCTTACGCTGATGTTTTGCGCAGGTTCCAGTAGCTCTTCTTGGTAAGATTTTGCCACGTTCAGAAATGTATTTCTTTAACGTAGCCACATCTTTATAATCGACTTCTGTTTCATGTCTTTCACAGAATTCGCATACTTTTCTTCTTCTTTTAAACGGTTTTGGCATTGTTTTATCCTCCTATCTTAAAAAGGTACTTCGTCATCGTCTGCCATCAAATGGAAATCGTCATCGAAATCTAAAGGCATATTATTGGCTGGCTGCGGTGCTGCTTTTGCCGGCGCCTGATTGTAGCCGCCACCAAAATTATCATTATAACCGCTTCCGCCGCCATCATTTTTACTACCGATAAAATCAAATTCTTCCAGAACAACCTCTGTCACGTAACGTTTAGAGCCATCCTGAGCGTCGTAGGAACGGGACTGTAATCTTCCGGTCAGAGCGATTTGTCTGCCCTTGCCAAGATACTGGCAAATGACTTCAGCCTGTCTTCCCCATGCAACAATATTGAAAAAGTCTGCGGTTGGCTGACCTTCCTGTTTGAACCGTCTGTCAACAGCTAAAGAAAAAGTCGCTACTGATTTTCCGGTATTGGTTGTGCGCAGTTCAGGGTCTCTTGCTAATCTTCCTACTAAAATTACTTTATTCACGGTTTAACCTCTATTTTTCTTTTTTAACGATGATGCTTCTGATGAACTCTTCATTCATCTTGAATAAGTAGTCAAGGCTGTCTAATACAGACTGTTCAGCTTTGAATTCAATCACAACATAGTAACCTTCGGTATACTTTTTGTCGATTTCGTAAGCTAACTTTCTTTTACCCCATTCATCAACAGTTCCAACTTCACCTGCTGCTGCAATGGCGCCTTTAACCTTCTCAATCCAGGAATCTGTAACTTCCTTTTCTAATTCAGGTTGTAAAACAAATACTGTTTCGTAAGCTCTCATTTCATTCACCTCCTTGTGGACTATGGCGCACCGCTTCTGCAATGCGCAAGGGTACAGTTCAATAGTATATCATAAAAGTAAAAAAAAGCAAACTCTTTTTTAAAAAAGAATTTGCTCAGAATTTCCTCCAGATAAAAGATGCAGTCTTGGCTATACCAGTTTATGCGTCTGCTATTGATCATCCCCGTTGTGTTCAACAACTTTTTTAATCATCTTATTAAACTTGGACCGCGGCACAGTAACCATGTGCTCACAGCCTGTACATTTTAACTTGATTTCTCCTCCCATGCGAAGAATTTTCCAGTTATAGCTGCCACAGGGGTGTTTTTTCTTCAGCTCCACAATATCCCCAAGGCCATATTCCCTGTTTTCCATACAGGCTCCTTTCTATTTTTCCATAATTTGCGGCTTAGACTGTCCATTGGAATAGACAACGTATTTGCCATAAGGGATCTCGATTCCCTTCTCGTCAAAAACTTCCTTAATGCGTTTTCTGAGAGCAGTTTCCGCCTTTACCTTTCTGGCCGCGTCCTCGTCAGCAATGATGCGGATATTCATGGACGATGGGTCCATCCGGGTCACACCCAGTACCTCTGGCTTCCCGACAAACAACGTTTCGTTGGCGTTATAAACTTCCTCACAGATTTCCCGGAGAACAGAGAGTACATAATCAATATTTTCTTCATAGGCAACTCCGACGTCCACCACAGCCTTGATGGTTCCCTTAGAGTGGTTAATGAGCCGGTCGATTTTTCCGTTGTGGATAATAAACAGACCGCCATCCATTTCCCGTATCGCCGTTGTCCGGACGCCGATGGTTTCCACCACCCCGTAGTGGTCATTATCAATGGTCACATAATCGCCCACAGAAAACTGGTTTTCAAAAATAATGACAAAACCGCTCATGACATCTTCCACCAGGCCCTGGGCGCCGAAACCAATGGCCAGAGTTCCAACTCCGGCAACCGCGAGAAGGGCCCCTACGTCGGTGAAAAAGGATAAAACGGTCAATAGTTCCGTCAAGAGCAATGCCGTCCTTAAAAACGTCTTTAAAGCCTTTTTAAGGGTAAGTACTCTTTTTCGCTCTTGTGGTGTGATATTTTTCTTATTTTCATTGAAAAATTTATTGACCAGCCCATTGCTGACTTTGATGAGAATAAAAAAGACAATAATCGTGATGACAACCGAAATGATTTTTTCAGTCAGCTCGCTCAGATCAATTCCACTCAGCAAATGCTGCCAGAGATCTCCAACATTTTCGTATACCATAAATCCTCCCTTCTAATGCAGATACAATGCTATCGGCCCGGTAAGGACACCATTCTTGACCAACTGTACAATGGCGACGTCCCCTGAAAAAATACCATAATATAATACGACGGCGATCACAATCACGGCGATCACCAGTCCAATGACTAGACCAATGGCAAGCCCCGCCACTCTATTGGCGGTGCCGATAACAGGCACGCGGTTCATTCCCTTTCCAATATGGCGGATAATGCCAAAGGCCGCGCTGCACAACAGCAGCAGAATCAGAAATACAAATCCGTTTGCAATCTGATAAATGACCGGCTGAAGTGCCTGATTGACAGCCTGGGCGGCTGCCGCACTGCCGGACAGCGCCGATGTGTCGGTAATGCCCGACAAAAAGTCAAGTCCTGCGATTCCCTGAAGATTTGTAAGCGCCTCACTTCCATACTGTCCTACAGCGTTTATGACATTTTGAGTGATGGCATCATTAATAAAATTTTTGACAGGCTCTACATTGAGCAGCCAGTTTGTTACCGGTGCTGAAAAAATCCTGGCTATGACAAAAGATGCAATAAATCCCGCCAGACCAATGAGCGTATTTATTGCACCTTTTATATAACCGATCATTCCAACCCCGATCACCAGCACAATGCAGATGATGTCAAGAGTTGTCATATTCATATTTATTTCCTTTTATTTTTATCATTCTGAGACATCAGCTTACGGATATGTTCCAGCTCTGCTGTGATATCCTGTGTTTCTGATTTTTCTCTGTCAAGCACGTTATCTTTTTCACGTGGCGCTCTTCCCGGCTGCTTCGCTGCCTTAAGGCCTCTTTGGGTTTCAGCTATGGCGCGGTTAACTGCTTCAGTATCAATTTCATCGATCAGGCCTTTTTCCACATGATCCAGAATTTCTTCTGTTTCTCCAGAAGGGCCAGCAGCATCAGCCATCTTGTCCTCAAGATTTTCCCTCTTACGCCGTTCTGCTTCTTCAAGCATTTCATCGGTTATGACGGAAAAAGCTTCGGTATAAATAATCTGCGGCTGATCATCGTCATCGCCAAATGGATCTTTTGGGTCAGCCTTTTTAGGCTGCTGCTTTGGCGGTACTTTTTTCTTTGGTTTCTGCGGCGCTGCCTGCTGGCTGGCCGCGGGTCTTCTTTTTTTATTATATGGCTCAATGACCTTTTCAACACTGATCTGTTCTTTTTCTTTTTCACGTCTTTCCGCACGCTCGCGCAGCTTTTTACGTCTCCCTGAGCCCATGGCAATACCAATACTCTGGAAAACAACAACCAGTATCAGGCAGATAACAAAGTACACAATAATGGGAATGGCTGAGCCGACAAAGTGATAGATTAATCCATAGGGTAAATACCAGAAAATCGTCGGTGCCACCAGAAAGGTGAACTCATTCCAGGCGCTGGTGAAGTTTGTTCCAGGCGCTGCGTAAATCACAACAGTGGATACGATGGTAAAGACCAGTATGGGCAGAAGACTAAAAAATATGTATTTTGCATAGCTCCCATCCTGGTGACTTGCCGGATTTCTGAACAAAAACCAGTTCAGGAATATCCAGTAAACTGCTGTTATCACCAACTCGATGGCGCCAAACCAGAGCTTATAGTTGCCATCATTTCCTATAAGATCTAGAACATTTTTCAATATCAGAACAAGCACGATATAAATCAGGTTGCCGAGCAGCGCTGTCTCTATCGGGCTCATCCTTTTTTTAATGTGATAATTATTCTGATTCATCATTACTCCCGTCATTTTCATATCCCAAAAGGTCCAGAATACGGTTCAGATCTTCTGTAGAATAGTACTCCAGCTCGATCTTCCCCTTATCCTTTTTCCCGGAGATTTTTACTTTGGTGGCAAATTTCTGCTTTAATCCATCCTCCACTGCGGTAATATACGGATTTTTTTCAGACTTTGCCTTCTCCTCCTTCGGAGGATTCTTCAGCAGCTTCACCTTTCTTTCGGTTTCACGTACGCTGAGTTTTTTATCAATAATCTCTTCACACAGTGCTTCCATCTGCTTCTGATCTTCCAGTGACAAAAGAGCTCTTGCATGGCCTGAACTGATATGGTCGTCAAGAACTTCTTGCCGCACCTTATCCGGAAGATTCAAAAGCCGCATAGTGTTGGTAATAGCCGCCCGGCTTTTACCGATACGGATACCGATCTCACCCTGTGTCAGATTGAAATGCTCCATAAGCGCGCCATAGGCCTCGGCTTCCTCGATAGCATTCAGGTCCTCTCGCTGAACATTTTCGATGAGTGCAAGCTCCATAACATCTTTTGCCGGCAGGTCTTTCACAATAACCGGAACCTCTTTCAGCCCAGCCATGGTTGCTGCCCGCCAGCGGCGCTCCCCTGCAATAATGGTATAGCCGTTATTTTCCGGCCTTACCACCAATGGCTGAAGAATACCATGCTCCTTAATGGAAGCGGCCAGTTCTTCCAGTTTTTCCCGATTAAATTTTTTACGGGGTTGGTCGGCATTTGGTCTTATCTTATTGATCTGGAGAAAAAAGACCAGCTTTCCGGCATTATCAGCATCACTGTTGTCAATGCTCATAAAGCTTTCATCGGGAATTAATGCCTTCAAACCCTTTCCTAATCCTCTGCTTTTCGCCATGATCTATTCCTGCCTTTTTATAAACTCTTGTGAAAATTCTGAATAGGCCTGAGAACCTTTTGAGTTGATCGCATATTCAAAAATTGTCTGACCATAGCTCGGCGCTTCCGCCAGCCGGACATTTCTCGGAATATAGGTATTATACACTTTGTCCTTGAAATATTCCTTTACTTCATCCACAACCTGAAGCGAAAGATTGGTACGGCCGTCGTACATGGTCATTAAAACGCCCTCAATTTCCAGCTTGGGGTTTAGCCCTTTTTTTACAAGCCCGACGGTATTCATCAGCTGACCAACCCCCTCCAGCGCATAGAACTCACACTGGATCGGTATCAAGACTGAATCGGAGGCTGCCAGAGCATTGATGGTTAAAAGCCCCAGGGACGGCGGACAATCAATGAAAATAAAATCATAAAAATCCTGAACACTCTCAAGGCTGTGTTTTAATCTCAGCTCACGCTGACTCATGTTTGTCAGTTCAATTTCACTTCCCGCCAGTTCAAGATTAGATGGGAGGATGTGAAGGTTTTTGTACGAGGTTGTCAGGATAATCTCTTTGGGATCATCCCCGACAATGAGCGCGTCATAAATACTTTTTTCCAGCTCATTTTTATTGATGCCGAAGCCACTGCTTGTATTCCCCTGGGGATCGGTATCAACGGTCAGTACTTTATAATTCATCATGCTTAACGCAGTGGTGAGATTCATGGTTGTCGTTGTCTTTCCGACACCACCCTTTTGATTAAAAATCGCAATAGTTTTTGCCATATCAGGGTCCTTTCCAATATGTTTCACGTGAAACATACATAATCTCGGCACAGTTTGTACTCTAATATTATAATAAACAACAGACTGGTTTGTCCATTTTTTATTGGTATCTTAATTATTTTTTTGCATAAAAATGCTTCTTCATCGTGAAGAAGCAAAATGTTTTTTAATTCTGTTACTCCCTACTTCGGAATAATAATTTTTATTTCGACGCAGTCTTCCCGCTCGATTTCTTTATACTCTGCCGTGTTACGGCTTTCCTTAACAGCCTTAAATGCAGTCTTGATTGTGTTGATATAGATCTGAGCGTTGATAAAAGATTTGACCCTGGCCTTTTTTTCCGACGTCAGCTTTTCATCATAATTATTTGTCAGGACATCCTTACGGATTTTCTCAACCAATTCCTCGGTTTTTTTGACGGTCATATCTTTTTTGACGACCTGTTTCAAAACTTCTTCCTGAAGCTCTGTATCCGGGATTCTCAAAAGAGCCCGAGCGTGCCGCTCTGTCAAATTGTTTTCAGTCAATGTATCGATAATGGATGGATCCAGCTTTAAAAGGCGAATTTTATTCGCGACGAAGGACTGGGATTTTCCAAGAAGCTCGGCAATGCGGTCCTGCGTTAAATTATAATATTCCATGAGCTGCCGGTAGCTTTCAGCCTCCTCAAAATAAGTCAGGTCTTCACGCTGAACATTTTCCATAATCGCGATCAAAGCGGAATCCTGATCAGACATTTCCACAATGATGGCTGGGATGGTTTCCTCCCCTGCTACCTTACTGGCTCTCAGCCGACGTTCACCAGAAACCAGTTCATAAAACTCATCACTGATCTTCCGAACCTGGATGGGCTGAATGATACCAAAGGATTTAATGGATTCCGCCAGCTCGGTAATAGCAGAATCCTCAAAATGTTTTCTTGGTTGATTTGGATTTGGAAGGATTTTATCAACTGGTATCTGTTCAACATTTGATTCAATAATACTCTTCATTTGATTATCTCCTACATGTGTTTCATATGACATGTTTCACGTGAAACATCTTAACCCGGAAAAGGTTCCTTTTTAATTTTACCAAAGGATCTCGGAAACTTCTCCGGTGTGATTTTAACTTTGTCAATTAATATTATAACATGAACCAAGTCGCTTTGCAGTAACAAACAGGATTCTATTCCGGTTATTTTTCCGCCAAGGACCTTAATCGCCTTTTCTCCATCATCCATCTCATCCAGGTAGTTTTTTCCTTTAAGGGCAATAAACTGGCCTCCCTTTTTCACCAATGGCAGGCACAGCTCCGAAAGCAAACATAAGTTCGCCACCGCCCGGGATACAATACAGTCATAGCTTTCCCGGTAGGCAGGATTTTTTCCAAATTCCTCCGCTCTGCCGTGAAGAAATTCCACGTTTCTTATTCCTATCTCGGCACAGATATTTTCAATGAGCTTCAGCTTCTTACCCGTAGCGTCCATCATGGTGATTTCCGCTTCTGGAAGCATAATCGCAAGGGGCACTCCTGGAAAACCACCGCCAGTGCCTACATCTAAAATTGATTTCGCATCGTGGTGAATAAATCGAAGACAGGTGAGCGAGTCGATTAGATGCTTTTCAATAAACTCATCCTCATCCGTAATCCGTGTGACATTGATCTTTTCATTCATAACGAGCAGTTTTTCCATATAAAGGACCATCAGACGGCTTTGCGTTTCGTCAATGTCAATTCCGCATTTTTCACCGGCAGCGATCAGCTTTTCAACATTATTCATTTTTATCTCCCTCTGCCGGCGCCTGTCTTCGGTTTTGTTCCAGATAAATGAGCAGGACCGATAAATCCGCCGGGGATACGCCAGAAATACGTGAAGCCTGTCCCATGGATTTTGGCTGAATATCTGTCAGCTTTTCAACCGCTTCAAGTCGAAGCCCGCCGATGGCGCTATAGTCAATATTTTCTGGTATGAGCTTTTTTTCCATTTTCTTAAACTGCTCGACCTGGGCAATTTGTTTTTTTATGTAACCGTCATATTTAATCTGGACTTCTACCTGCTCGCACACAGCGTCAGAAAGAACCGGACGCTCAGGGTCAAGCTCGGCGGTATTGGCATATCCCACCTCTGGTCGGCGGATAAGCTCTGCCAGGGTTACGCCGCTTTTAATGGGTGAACTTCCAATACCTTCGAGTACCTTGTTTGTATGTTCACCGGGTTTAATAGTTAACTGGGTTAACCTTTCCTTTTCCCGCTCAACCGCTGCTTTTTTTTGCAAAAATGCCGAATAGCGTTCATCTGAGATCAGTCCAATCTCATGGCCAATGGGTGTTAACCGCAAGTCAGCATTATCCTGACGTAAAAGCAATCGATACTCTGAGCGGGAAGTCATCATGCGGTAGGGCTCTTCTGTTCCCTTGGTGATAATATCATCAATCAAAACGCCAATATAGGCCTGCGAGCGGTCAAGAATAACCGGCTCCTTTCCCTCGATGGCGCGCACAGCATTAACACCGGCAATGAGTCCCTGCGCCGCAGCTTCCTCATAACCGGACGTCCCGTTAATCTGCCCCCCGAAGAAAAGACCTTTAATATCTTTAGATTCCAGGCTGGCCTTTAACCGGGTGGGATAGATACAATCATACTCGATGGCGTAAGCTGAACGCATAAACTCGACATTCTCCATTCCAGGGACCGTGCGGTAAAGAGCGATCTGAACATCCTCAGGAAGGCAGGAGGACATGCCCTGCACATAAACCTCGCTGGTGTTCAGCCCCTCAGGCTCCATAAAAATCTGATGCTTGGGTTTATCGGCAAAACGCATGACCTTGGTCTCAATGGACGGGCAGTAGCGCGGACCGACCCCGACGACATCCCCAGTATACAGTGGAGAACGCTCCATATTTTCATTGATAATCCGGTGGGTTTCCTCGTTAGTGTAGGTCAGGTAGCAGGGTACCTGGTCAATTTCAATTTTCTCCGTCTCAAAGGAAAACGGAACGATTTTTTCATCACCGTTCTGAATCTGCATTTTGGAGTAATCCACAGTTTTTCCGTCTACTCTGGCAGGCGTGCCTGTTTTAAAACGCTGCAGTTCAATGCCCTGTTTAAGAAGGCTGTCTGACAGCTGCATGGCAGGAAAAAGACCATTTGGTCCGCCGTCGTACTGAACCTCGCCAATAAAAATCTTCCCTTTAAGGTAAGTACCGGTACAGATCACGCAGGCCTTGCATTGATAAACGGCTCCGGTCTGCACCTCTACTCCGGTAATGCTTCCGTCTTCCACAATAATACGGGTAGCCTCCTGCTGCTTTAACAGCAGATGCTCCTGATTCTCGATCACTTCCTTCATCCGGAACTGATAAGCCTTTTTATCCGCCTGTGCCCGTAAAGAATGGACTGCCGGACCTTTACCTGTGTTCAGCATCCGGCACTGGATCATGGTAGCGTCAATATTTTTACCCATCTCGCCGCCCAGAGCATCGATCTCACGTACAAGATGCCCTTTACCCGTTCCGCCGATGGATGGGTTGCAGGGCATCATGGCAACAGAATCCAGATTGATGGTTAATAATAAGGTTTCAAAGCCCAGACGCGCAGCCGCCAGAGCTGCTTCGGCGCCGGCGTGTCCGGCGCCGATGACAACCACGTCAAAGCTTCCTCCCTGATAGTTCATGGTATTCCTCTACTTTCCAATACAAAAATTCTTGAATATCTGATTGACAATATCCGAACCTACCGAACGTCCGGTAATTTCGCGGATCTTTTCAAGCCCGTCCTTAATATCAATGGAGACAAGCTCCAGCGGCATTCCCATATCGATGGTTACAAGAGCGTTTTTAAGACAGGTCATGGCCTCCTCCAGCAGATGGACGTGACGCACATTGTTGACGATATAATCTGCCTCCTGATCCACAGAACCGCCCATAACCATTTCGAGCATCTTATCCTTGAGCACCTCGATGCCCTCATCTTCTTTTAAGGACAGCGGCAGCCACCCTTCGGGAATATCCCGGCCCTCTATCCTACTGTCTGTTTTATTGGCGATAAAAAGGGTTTTTGACGGGTCCAGCTCCTCGATAAGCATTTTTTCCTCATCGGAGAAGGGACGGCTGAGGTCTGTCATAAATAGCACCAGATTCGTATTTTTAATGAGCTGGCGCGATTTTTCCACACCGATCTGCTCAACCAGGTTATCCGTCTCACGGATACCGGCGGTGTCGATAATTTTAAATGGAATGCCGCCGATATTGATATATTCCTCAATAATATCCCGGGTTGTTCCAGGAATCTCTGTAACAATGGCTTTGTTTTCCATCAAAAGCGTATTGAGCAGGGAGGACTTTCCAACATTGGGCTCTCCAAGAATCGCAGTGGTAATCCCCTCGCGATAGATTTTTCCGGTCTCGGACGCTTTGAGCAGCGCATCCACCATGTCCATGGCCTGATGGATGTGGTCATTCAGATAGGCGGTGGTCACCTCCTCAATATCGTATTCTGGATAATCTATGTTGGCCTCCACATTTGCCATGACATCAATGAGCAATGCGTCGATGGCGTCCAGACGCTGAGAAAGCTTTCCTTCAAGCTGACCAACGGAATACTCCAGGCTCTTTTCAGTTTTGGCCGAAATAATATCCATGACGGCTTCGGCCTGGGCTAAATCCAGCCGTCCGTTTAAAAAGGCGCGCTTGGTAAATTCGCCCGGCTCTGCCAGACGCGCACCTGATCGGATAACCGCGTCCAAAATTTTTTTTAGCGACACAATGCCCCCGTGGCAGTTGATCTCCACCACATCCTCGGCGGTGTAGGAAAAGGGACCTTTCATTTTTGAGACCAGAACCTCGTCGATGATCTTTCCATTCTCAGGCTCAAGGATATTGCCGTAAAGCAGCTTGTGCGATTCTGCGTCCTCCACAGTTTTACCAGCATGATTTACAAAAAGCCGGGTGACAATGGACACCGCTTCCGGTCCGCTGACGCGTATAATGCCAATGCCCGCACCGCCAAGCCCAGTGGCAACCGCTGCGATGGTATCTTCATTTAATAATGCTTCGTTCATTTTTATTTCCTTTACTCGTTTTAACAATTAACAATAAATAATTTCAAAAATTGTTCATTGGTAATGGCTAATGAGGGTCTTAATTCAGAAAAAACACTTTAATTCTATGAGAATCAAAGTGTTTTTCCCTAACATTATAGCATAGTTTTTTAAATAAACCTATAACAGGACAAGCATACCTTACTTATCCTTTAGCTGAATAACGACATGGCGGTAAGGCTCATCACCCTCGCTGAAGGTAAAAACCTTATCGCTGTTCTGAAGCTTTGCGTGGATGATTCGTCTTTCAGACGGATTCATGGGCTCCAGTGACATTTTCTTTCCGTAACGCACAGCTTTTGAGGCCATTTTTTCAGCCAGCGCTTCCAAAGTTTTCTGGCGCTTGCTGCGGTAATTTTCCGTATCCAGAACCACGCGGATATACTTTTCACCAGAACGGTTGACCACCAGGCTTACCAGATACTGAAGAGAATCCAGTGTCTGGCCTCGACGGCCAATCAAAATGCCCATATCCTTTCCCTCAAGCTCAACATGAAGCACATCGTCTTCCAAATGTGAGGTGATGGTACAGGGAATATTCATGGCATCCAGCATTTCGCCCAGAAAAACCTCCGCCTTTTTGCCTGCATTGTTTAAAACAGTGACCTCGACAACCGCTTCCTTTTTTCCAAAAATACCAAAAACGCCGGATTCCGGTACCTGAACGACGTTGGTTTCCACCTCGTCCAGCGTTACGCCCAATTCTTTTAAACCTGCATTAATGGCATCTTCAATGGTTTTTCCTTTACCAACTACCATTTTATTCATGATTCTTCTCCTTAGCAGATATCCTGACTCCGGCCAGGGACCAGAGCCTCATTCCCATAATCCTATTTGTTTTTTGGCTCTTCCACCGAAGCATCCCTTTCAGGAATTTTAGTGATGGTCTGGCGTTTTACCTTTTTACTGGAAGCCGGTCTTGTCAAAGGCTTTTTGTCGGTCGGCTCCTCCTTCTTTTTCACTGGCTTGCCGGACTGAGCCGCCATGGCTTCTGCTCTGGCTTCACTCTGCTGCTTGCGTTCTTCCTTTTTCTTTTTGATCTCTTCTCGTTTTGCTTCTTCAACACGTCTTTCAGCTTCACGCGGGTCGATCTTTTCAGCAGGCTTGCGCAGCATGATAAACTGCTGGACAAAGGTAAAGACGTTCTGAACAACCCAGTACAGCGCGACACCGGCCGGCATGCCAATGGCTGCGAAACCGATGAAAATCGGCATGATGTAAAGCATCATGTTCTGGGTTTTTTCAGCAGATGGATCCATGGTTCCCTTCTGTACAGACATGGTAAACTTCTGTGTAATAAAGGTAAAGACCACACAAAGAATTGGCAGAATGTACCATGGGTCCGGGTTCCCTAAATCAGGAATCCATAAAAACTGCTGGCTGATGGCTAAAACATCACCGTTTGTAAATACCCATTTCCCAGGATCTCTCAGAGCTCCAAACAAAGCGTAAATAATGGGCAGCTGGATCAGAAGCGGAAGACAGCCCGCCATCGGGCTGACATTATAAAGCTTGTACAGCTTCATGGTCTCCTGATTGAGCTTTTCTGGATTATTTTTATACTTTTTCTGCAGCTTCTGCAGTTCAGGCTGTAACGCCTGCATTTCTCTCATGGATTTTGTCTGCTTGATGTTCAGTGGTAAAATACAAAATTTTACCAGGATAGTAAACAGAATGACGGCCACGCCATAATTCTGAACAAGATTATAGATTTGAAACAGTACAAACCCAAATGCCTGATATAAAATATGCATGCAATAGCTCCTTTAAAATTTCCCCTGAGATTTTCAGGGGAGCGGATCATAGCCTCCCGGATGAAAGGGATGGCATTTTAAAATTCTTTTGGTACCGAGGAACAGTCCTTTAAAAATACCGTACTTCACTACGGCCTGGTAGCAATACTCTGAACAGGTTGGTAAAAATCGACACGAATGCGGCAGACAGGGCGAAATATAGCGCTGATAGCCTCGTATCAATTTTAAAATAAACCTTTTAATCATGATCCTGCCTCATAAGATTCTTCTTATAAAATAAATGCTTTAAAGATTTTTCAATAACCGGATATTTTTCATCTTTACAGCTGGCTTTGGCAATTAATACTAAATCATATCCCAGTGCAAACTGATTTTCATTAAGCCTGTAGGCTTCTTTGAGCTGTCTCCTGATACGGTTGCGCACAACCGCGCGGTTGGAAACTTTTTTGCTCACTATGATACCCAGACGATTGGTATCTTTCCCATTTTTTAAATAATGCATCACAAGATTACGATTGCCAAAGACCTTCCCTTTTTGGTACACAAGCTTAAAGTCTTTCTGCTTTTTTAATGTACAAATTTTTGCCAAAAAGATTACTCCTGACATTGAGTTTTTACCCGATTTACAGGTAAGCCACAGTAAACAAAAGACCGTTCAAGAAGCTTAAACGGTCCATACAAGTCTATGCAGATAATTTTGCTCTACCTTTTGATCTTCTTTTCTTTAAAATCACGCGACCACTTGTGGTAGACATTCTTTTTCTGAAACCATGTTCTTTTTTACGTTGTCTTACTTTTGGTTGAAATGTTCTTTTCATTACGACACCCCCTGACTTTCCGATTTATCATCATTTAGTTTTCATAAGCATATTAGACTTTTACTTTAGGATTATATAATTTTGGCTCTCTGTTGTCAAGAAATTTTCTCAAAAAGGCATGTTTTCCTTTGTTTTTTTCATGGCATCTGTAATGGTATTTTTTGTTCTAAACTGGTAAAAACCCATTTTTTTATCCACAATCTCCTTTAATCTTATTGAATTATCCACAGGACTTTGTTATACTGTACTATACTGTTAATAAGTATCTAAACTTTTCCACAGCTTTCGTTTTTTGTTTATTAGTTTATGGATAAGCTGTGCACAATTTGATAAAAACTCTGAAACCGGCTTGTTTAGGCGGTTTTTCTTGCGGATAAATACTTATTTTTTTATTAACATTTGTGTTTACAATTAAAATAATTTAACACCTGTGCACAACTCTGTTTAACTTTTGTGCATAAAATCTTAATTAAACGACCCTAATACTCAAAAACAAATCGGAGGTTGACTTGTGGATGATTCAATTGTAAAAATCTGGGAGAAAGCGCTGAGCCTTATTAAGGAAGAGATGTCTGAGCTCAGCTACAATACCTGGTTTACGAATACAAAGCCGCTAAAAATAATCGGCGGCACCTTTTATCTTATTTCAGATAATGATTTTGAACGCGGCATGCTTGAAACCCGCTACAAGGCTTTGATTACCAACGCACTGAGCCAGGTGATGGAACAGGAATGCAAAGTCCAGATCGTTTTATCCGAGAAGGAAGTGCCGGATATTGCTGAACAAAGCGCTCCCATGCCCAAAAATGAGGGAAACACCAAGACTTCAAACAACGGCGGCAGTATGAATCCCAAATATACCTTTGAAAAGTTCGTCATCGGTGAAAATAACCGATTTGCGCACGCTGCCTGCGTCGCTGTATCAGAAGCGCCCTCAGAACGCTACAATCCTCTGTTTATTTACGGAGGTGTCGGTCTTGGGAAAACCCATCTTATGCAGGCCATCGGGAATTATATTCTCTCCTATGCGCCCACCAAAAAAGTGGTTTATGTGTCCTGTGAAAAATTTACCAATGAATTCATCGACGCCATCCAGAACCAGAACAACATTGACTTCAGAAACAAATACCGCAACGTGGACATCCTGCTCATCGACGATATCCAGTTCCTTGCCGGCAAAGACGGAACACAGGAGGAATTTTTCCATACCTTCAATGCCCTTCACGAGGAAAACAAGCAGATTGTCATCAGCTCAGACCGCCCGCCAAAGGAAATTCCAAAGCTGGAAGAGCGCCTGCGCTCACGCTTTGAGATGGGCTTGATCACAGATATCTCCGCTCCGAACTTTGAAACGCGAATCGCCATCCTGCGTAAAAAAGCCGAATCCTATAAGGAAGAGATTCCAAACGATGTGCTCAGCTTTATCGCGGACAGCATACACTCAAATATCCGCGAACTGGAGGGCGCTTTAACCACAGTGGTCGCTTACTCCAAGCTTCACGGCGAGCCCATCTGTCTGGAAACAGCCAAGGACGCCTTAAAGGATATCTTCAAAGCCAAGGAAAACATTGTCATCAACAGTACTTATATTAAGGAAATGACCGCCAAATACTTTAATGTCACCATTGAAGATATCGACTCCAAAAAAAGAACAAAGGCTATTTCCCTTCCCCGCCAGGTCGCCATGTACCTTACCCGCGATTTAACCGACCTTTCTCTTCCAAAGATCGGCGAAGAATTTGGTGGCCGTGACCACTCCACGGTCATCCACGCCTGTCAGAAGATCAACGAAGAAATGGAAGCCAACACAGATTTTAAAAACCTGATTATCCGCATACAAAAGGAAATTACAGGTAACTGACGCCGAGCCCAAATTTTTGCTCTGCGGAACGTCCTTTATCTGTTGTGGATAACCGGATTTTTCTCAACACGGAATACCTTGGTTTATCCACACCTTGTCCACTGTGAATCATCTCAAATTCCAGCAGTCTTTCGCTGTTTTCTGAGTTATCCACAGTCCGCACATCCCCTACTACTATTATTACTAAAATAAATACTTATATATTATTTAATATTCAGGGAAGCAGCCTTCCCAAAAGAGAGGTGCCTTTATGAAATTCAGCTGCTCACGCGACGCGCTTATCAACGCTTTATCCATTGCCCAGAAAGGGGTATCCAATAAAACCACCCTTCCTGTGCTTGAGGGAATCTTGTTTCAGGTATACAATAATCAATTAGTCTTAACTTCTACCGATTTGGAAATCGGCGTTCAAACCAGTATTCCAGCCAATGTAGACATGGATGGTGAGATTATTTTATCATCCAATTTAATCACAGAAGTGATCCGAAAATTATCGGGAGAAGAGGTTTTTTTCCAAAAAGACGACTCAAACCAGGTAAAAATCGAATGTCTTCTGTCAAACTTTACCATTAAAGGATTCCCCACCGATGAGTTTCCAGAATTTCCGGAAGTCATTGAGGAGCACAGTTTTGTCATTGAAGCAGGCGTTCTGAAAGAAATGATCCGCGGCACCATCTTTTCAGTGGCTGTCAGCGAAAATATTCCAGTGCTCACTGGTCTTAAAATGGAAATTGAAAATGAGGCTATCAGCTTAATCGCTCTGGACGGCTATCGTCTTTCCCTGAAAAAGGGTAAGCTTAAAGAGCCCATTGACGGCAGCATTTCGGTCATTATTCCGGGAAAGAGCATGAATGAGCTTAACAAGCTGTTATCCGGCTATAATGAAAATGTTATTGTGAAATTTTCAAAAACCCAGATTTTCTTTGAAATGGGCAATACCCAGTTCACTTCCCGCCTGCTGGAGGGTGAGTTCATCAATTATAAGCACATCATCCCAACAGAAAAGGCTGCTCAAGTCAAGGTTTCCAGAAAGCTTTTGCTGGAGAGCAGCGAGCGCGCCGCCCTTTTGGCGAGAGAGGGTAAAAACAACCTGATTAAAATGGATTTTAACATTGATCAGTTGATTTTGACCTCCAATGCTGAAATCGGGGATGTCTTTGAAGTGATTCCCATTGAAAATCAGGGCGATCCTATCAAAATCGCTTTTAACTCTAAATTTTTCATCGACGCGCTGAAGGTTATCGACCGGGATGAGATGAGTATTGAACTGACTACCTCTGTCGGACCGGCGGTTATCGTGCCCGCAGACGGTTCAGATGAATTTATTTACCTGATTCTGCCAGTCCGGATCGCTGAGGAAGCCTGAGTTTTTTTATCCCAGAGAAAAACCTGTATTATCATTAAGAAAAATCATGATTTTAAAGGATTTGTTTACAAATCCTTTTTTATTTGTGGTATACTATCCTATGTATGCGATTTTTATTGCTGTTTTTCGAGCGTATTTCCAATTTTAAGGGGAAAACGCGAGAAAAACTATTTTTTAAAAGGCTTACAAACTTAAAGAGGAATAAATATGGAAATTATTGAAATTAACACGGAGTTCATAAAGCTGGATCAGCTTCTTAAGTTTGCCGGGCTGGTTGGTAATGGCAGCGACGCAAAAATGGTGATTCAGGATGAAATGGTGCGCGTAAACGGAGAAATCTGTACCATGCGCGGTAAAAAACTTCGTCCCGGAGATGTGGTTGAGGTGGAGGACGCCGGAAGCTTTGAGGTTGCCGCCGCCCAATGATTCTCACCAGGCTGCACCTCGTCCATTACCGGAATTATAAGGATGAAACCTTTGAATTCTCACCGGGTATCAATGTAATCTGCGGACAGAATGCCCAGGGAAAAACCAACTTAGTCGAGAGCGTTCACCTGTTGTCCAGAGGCTATTCCCACAAGACAGGAACTCTGGCGGATATGGTGGGCTTTGACGAATCCGGTTTTTTTGTAAAAGCGGATATTGTCAAGAAGGACATCACCCACAGCCTGTCCGTTAAGATGCAGGATAAAAAAAAGACTGTTCTTTTAAATGGTAAGAAGGAAACCAGGCGTGACGCTGTGCTGGGTGTCCTGACCACCATTCTTTTTGAACCCGACGACCTGAAAATCGTGAAAGAAGGGCCAGAAAAAAGAAGGCGTTTCATGAACAATGAGATCAGCGGGTTCAAGCCAAACTACCCCTATGTTTTAAAGAATTACGCCAAAATACATAATCAGCGCAATGCACTGCTCAAAGAAATAAAGTATGACAGTACCCTGGCCCTTACCCTGGATTCCTGGGATGAGCAGCTGGTCAAATACGGCGCTGTGCTTATGCGCTACCGCATTGATTACCTCAGGCGGCTGAACATAAAGGCCCGTGAGCTTCACCGTGAGCTCAGCGGCGGCCGTGAGGAGCTGGTGCTCTTTTATCAGAATAATGTTCTTGAAAATCCCCAGGAGTTTTCAGACCTTGAACGGATTTTTAAAGAAAAGCTACAGGCCTCCAGACAGGAGGACATTGCCCGTGGATCCACCACCTACGGGCCTCATGTGGATGATATCATGATTCACTTAAACGGTAAGGATGCAAAAAAATACGGCTCACAGGGACAGCAGCGAACAGCTGCTATTTCTTTGAAGCTTTCTCAGATTGAAATTTACAGGGAGAGCACCGGGGATTACCCAGTGGTGCTCCTTGATGATATTCTGTCCGAACTGGATGACAGACGCCAGCGCAATATTCTTTCCATTCTGGGAAAGACCCAGGCTTTTATCACCTGCACGGACCCATCTTTTATCGAGCATTACAGCGAATACCCATCAAAAATTTTTAGGATAGAGGATGGAAAACAATTAAAAGTTGAGAGTTGATAATTGATAGTTGATAGTTGGGAACAAAAATGCTTTGCATTTTTGATTTAAATCAAATTCGCACAGCGAATTTGTACAATAACTATCCACTATTCACTATCATCTATCCATTAATAAACGGAGGTTTTTATGTCAGACAATTTAAAAAATGAACAAAACGGCTATACAGCTGACCAGATACAGGTGCTGGAGGGCCTTGAGGCTGTCCAGAAAAGACCTGGGATGTATATCGGGAGCACCGGCAAGCAGGGGCTTCACCATCTTGTCTACGAAGTCGTGGATAACTCCATTGATGAGGCCCTGGCGGGTTACTGTAAGAATATTGTGGTCACCATTGATAAAAACAATGGTATCACTGTTGTGGATGACGGACGTGGTATTCCGACAGGTATGAACCACAAAATGAAAAAGACTGGGGTTGAACTGGCTCTGACGGTTCTGCACGCCGGCGGTAAATTTGGCGGCGGAGGATACAAGGTATCCGGCGGTCTTCACGGTGTTGGGGTTTCCGTGGTTAACGCCCTCTCCTCTGAACTGACGGTTGAGGTCAAGCAGAACAAGAAGATTTACCATCAGAGTTTTGCCAAGGGTAAAAAAACCTCTGAGCTTGAAGTGACCGGCAATACCAACCGTACGGGCACCACGGTTCATTTCCAGCCTGACCCAGACATTTTTGACGAGCTGGTGTATGACTTTGATGTTCTGGAGCACCGCCTCAGAGAGCTGGCCTTTTTAAACAAAGGTGTCTCCATCACGCTGGCCGATGAACGTGAAGCTGAAAAGCGCAAGGAAACCTACTGCTACGAAGGCGGTATCCGTTCTTACATTGAATACATGAACAAGAATAAGGACCCCCTTTATGAACAGATCGCATATTATGAAAAGGAAATGGAAGATTACAGCTTGGAAATCGCTTTCCAGTACACTGCAGGCTATTCAGAAAATATCTATTCCTACGCCAACAATATTTACACACCTGAGGGCGGGAGCCATTTAAACGGGTTTAAGAGCGCCCTGACCCGTACCAT
This sequence comes from Eubacterium maltosivorans, assembly GCF_002441855.2. Lineage (NCBI taxonomy): Bacteria > Bacillati > Bacillota > Clostridia > Eubacteriales > Eubacteriaceae > Eubacterium > Eubacterium maltosivorans. The sequence continues at coordinate 2,784,327 of NZ_CP029487.1, forward strand.
CAACACCTATGCCAGAAAGAATAATTACATCAAGGGCAATGATAAAAACCTGACCGGCGAGGATGTGCGCGAAGGCCTGACAGCCATCATCAGCATTAAGCTGCTGGACCCGCAGTTTGAGGGCCAGACCAAAACCAAGCTTGGGAATCCTGAAGTCAAGGGGATCGTTGAAACCATTGTCGGTGACGAGCTCTCTGCTTTCTTAGAAGAAAACCCAACCATTGCTAAAACCGTTATCGAAAAAACACTGAGCGCCTCCAGAGCGCGCGAGGCAGCCAAAAAAGCACGTGAGCTCACCAGACGTAAAAGCGCCCTGGATACCACTGCCCTGCCGGGTAAGCTGGCAGACTGCCGTGAAAAAGACCCGTCCATGTCTGAGATATTTATCGTGGAAGGGGATTCCGCGGGCGGCTCGGCCAAATCTGGCCGCGACTCCAGAATTCAGGCGATTCTTCCCCTGCGTGGTAAGATCCTGAACGTTGAGAAATCCCGTCTTGACCGTATCCTGACAGCGGATACGCTGAAATCTATGATCACTGCCTTTGGCACAGGGGTCGGCGAGGACTTTAATGTTGAAAAGGCCCGCTACCACAAAATCATCATCATGACAGATGCCGACGTCGACGGCGCTCATATCCGTACACTGCTTTTAACCTTCTTCTACCGCTACATGCGTGGACTGATCGAGGAAGGTTATGTGTACATTGCCCAGCCGCCGCTTTTCAAGGTAGCCAGAGGACAGCATGTCGAGTATGTTTACAATGAAAAGGCTCTTGACAAAATGTTTGAGGATAAAGACCGCAGCAAATACACCATCCAGCGTTACAAAGGTCTTGGGGAAATGGACGCCCATCAGCTGTGGGAAACCACCATGGACCCCTCTGTCCGTATCCTGAACCGCGTCAACATCGAGGACGCCGCCTATGCCGACGAGGTATTCACCATTCTCATGGGCGATAAAGTACAGCCGAGAAAAGAGTTTATTGAGCGCAACGCGGCTAAGGTTAAAAATCTGGACATCTGACGCCGAATCCAAATTTTGAAAAAATTTGGCAGAACACGCAAAGGGAGCCGCCGCTCCCGGGTGTTCGGCAATGAGGCTAACGCATTTTGTATAAAAAATCATCCGAAAGATGATATAAGATTTTTTATGCAAAATACGATCATTTTAAACTTGGGAGTTAAACTAAAATATGGATGAAATTATAGAATATGACCGAATAAAAGAAGTAAATATTGAAGAAGAGATGAAGTCCTGCTATGTGGATTACGCCATGAGTGTTATCATCGGGCGTGCTCTGCCGGATGTGCGCGACGGTTTAAAACCTGTTCACAGACGTATTCTGTACGCCATGAGCGAACTCGGCATGACGCCGGATAAGCCGACCCGTAAATCTGCCCGTATCGTCGGGGAAGTTCTGGGGAAATATCACCCACACGGCGATATAGCGGTTTATGACGCCATGGTGCGTATGGCCCAGGAGTTCTCAACCCGATACATGACCATCTTCGGACAAGGTAACTTTGGCTCTATCGACGGTGACGGCGCTGCCGCCATGCGTTACACAGAAGCCAAGATGTCTAAAATCGCGCTGGAAATGCTGCGTGACATCAATAAGGACACCGTTGACTTTATCCCGAACTTCGATGAATCTGAGATGGAACCGGAAGTCCTTCCGGCCCGTGTTCCCCACCTGCTGGTCAATGGCTCTGCCGGGATCGCGGTCGGGATGGCCACAAACATTCCGCCGCACAATTTAGGCGAGGTGGTTGACGGCACCATCGCTTATATTGATAATCCGGACATTACCATCGATGAGCTGATGACCCATATCAAGGGGCCAGACTTTCCAACCGCCGGTATTTTGCTGGGAAAATCCGGTATTAAGGAAGCTTACCGTACCGGCCGAGGACGTATCAAGATACGTTCAAAGGTTGAGATGGAGACCACCAAAAAAGGCCGTAAACAGATTGTTGTCACCGAGATTCCTTATATGGTCAACAAGTCTAAGTTGGTGGAAAAAATCGCCGAATTGGTCAAGGAAAAGCGTGTAGAGGGAATCGCGGATCTCCGTGATGAAACAGACCTTAAAAAGGGTATCCGTATTGTCATTGAGCTCAAGCGCGACGCCAATGAGACCATTATTCTGAATCAGCTGTACAAGCATACACAGCTCCAGGATACTTTCGGGGTGATCATGCTGGCGCTGGTGGGCAATGAGTACGACAAGAAAAAACTTGAGCCAAAGGTTCTGAACCTGAAGCAGGTGCTGCACTACTATGTAGAGCACCAGAAGGAAATCATTACCAGAAGAACCATTTTCGATTTAAAGAAGGCTGAAGCAAGAGCGCATATTCTGGAAGGTCTGCGCATTGCCCTTGACAACATCGACGAAGTCATCGCACTGATCCGGGCGGCTAAGGACGGCAAGGAAGCCAAAATCCAGCTCATGGAACGCTTTGCTCTGACCGAAATCCAGGCACAGGCCATTCTGGACATGCGCCTCCAGCGCCTGACCGGTCTGGAACGCGAAAAGATCGAGGAAGAATACGCGGAGCTGCAAAAAATGATCGCTGAGTACAAGGCGATTCTGGCAGACGAACAGCTGGTATTAAACATCATCAAGGATGAGCTGACAGAGATCAAGGAAAAATACGGCGATGAAAGAAGAACCTCCTTTGACATCGACGTGGAAGACTTTGATGTGGAAGACCTCATCGAAGAGGAGGAAGTGGTCATTACCATGACTCACATCGGCTATGTTAAACGGATTTCAGCAGATACTTACCGCTCACAGAAACGCGGCGGCAAGGGAATCACTGCCCTCTCTACCCGTGAGAACGACTTTGTGGAACACCTCTTTACCACCACTACCCACCACTTCCTGCTGTTCTTCAGCAACAAGGGCAAGGTGTATCGTCTGAAGGCCTTTGAAGTGCCGGAGGGCGGCCGTACCGCAAGAGGGACTGCCATCGTGAATATTCTTCAGCTTGATCCGGATGAAAAGATCACGACCATGATTCCGGTTAAGGAATTTACAGCGGATAAATGCCTGATCATGGCGACCAAGCAGGGGATTATTAAGAAAACTGATCTCACCGAGTATGATTCTTCCAGAAAGAACGGCATCATCGGCATTAACCTGCGCGAGGGCGATGAGCTCATCAATGTCCGTCTGGTGGAAGAAAATGAGGAGATCGTCATGGGGACTCAGAAAGGTTATGCCATCCGGTTTGCCTCAGAAGAAGTGCGTCCGCTGAAACGTACCTCCATCGGTGTACGGGGGATTGAGCTGCGCGACGACGATGTGGTTGTGGGCATGGACATCGTATCCGATGATTTATTTGTGCTCTGTGTATCCGACAACGGCTATGGCAAGCTGACCTCCGGTGACCAGTACCGCTCGCAGAAACGCGGCGGCAAGGGTGTCCAGACCTATAAGGTCACCAAGAAAACCGGCGAGTTGGTTGGCTTCTGCGTCATCAGCCGAGATGGTGAGATCATGATGATCAACAACCAGGGCGTGGTCATTAAGCTGGAGGGCAATGACATCTCCACTGTTGGCCGTAATACCCAGGGCGTGCGCCTGATGAAGCTTCAGGCCGGAGAACAGATTGCGACCATTTCCAAAGTTTACAAGGAAGACCCGGAAGAAGATATTGAAGACGGCCAGGTTTCCATTATGGACGAGAAATAGAAAATGCTGATCAATCAAAAATACATTCAGATTAACAGAGAGGCGGCGGACTGCTTTCAAGCGATAGAGGCCGCCGCCTCTCCCCTTTTAAGGGATCATAAAATTGACGAGGCTTACATTGCAGCGGCCTGTGAGCGGGAGAAAATTTTTCCGACAGGACTGCCGACGTCCATTGGCGTCGCCATTCCCCACGCCGAGCCGGACAATGTGCTGGAGGAGGCTGTATCGCTGCTTACTTTAAAAAAACCGGTGGTTTTTCACGGTATGGGAGCGCCGGAGGAGCGTATCGAGGTCTCTATTGTCTTTCTTTTAGCCATAAAAGATGGTGAAAAGCAGATTGAAACGCTGCAGAAAATTGTCCTGATGATA